>NZ_CAKMLL010000052.1 GCF_927797785.1 Candidatus Nitrotoga sp. BS
CCGCAAAAACTAAATACCATATTGGAGGGCAATTATCTTTTACTACTCAGGTCTCCCAAATTCTACGTTACCAAAAAATTACTGGATCAAGTACGCGATAAAATCCGTTATAAACACTATAGTCTAAGCACAGAAAATACCTATATTTCATGGATTAAGCAATACATTATTTTTAATAGCAAGCGTCATCCAACAGAAATGGGCGCTGCTGAGGTGGAGAAGTTTTTAACCTACTTGGCGACTAAGCGTAATGTGGCCAGCTCTACTCAGAATCAGGCATTATCGGCTATTCTTTTTTTGTATCGTGAGGTGTTGGCAGTAGATTTGCCCTGGTTGGATGGTTTTGAGCGTTCCAAAAAGCCGCAGCGTTTACCAGTGGTGTTGACGTCGCTGGAGGTGCAAGCTTTATTACGCGAAACGGATGGTGCGCCAGAGCCGGTTGGGTTGATTATTAGGCTTTTGTACGGCACGGGAATGCGCTTGATGGAAGCAGTGCGCTTGCGTGTGAAGGATGTGGAGTTGGCGCGCCAGGAGATTATAGTGCGTGACGGAAAGGGCGGTAAAGATCGCGTGACAATGCTGCCAGATAGTTTGCTGGAAGCGATGCAGGTGCAGCTTGCATTGCGTCGTGAATGGCATGAGCAGGATATTAAACTGGGCAAAGCGATTGTCTGGTTGCCGGATGCGCTGGCTGTTAAATATCCGAATGCAGCGAGTGAGTGGGGCTGGCAATATGTGTTTTCCGCTAAAAATTATTCCGTTGATCCGCGCAGCAAGGCGCAGCGCCGCCATCATGTGGATGAAAAACAGGTGCAACGCTATGTTAAAAGAGCCGCTTTGGCGGCTGGTATTGCCAAGCCAACTTCGCCGCACACTTTGCGCCACAGCTTTGCCACTCATATTTTACAAGCAGGCTACGACATTCGCATAGTGCAGGAGTTGCTGGGCCATAGCGATGTTTCGACGACAATGATTTACACTCATGTTTTGAATAAGGGCGGTAAGGCAGTTGTCAGCCCACTGGATAATTTATAGTCCATATACGGTTCACGTGAGTTCAGTAAACAAAAAAAATAAAATTAGTTGAGGCATAAATTCTGCATAACAGCATGATCTTCCTGAATCGTCAAAGCCTGCTGTCATTTATCAGTGCTATTCACTTCACCCCGCGTCCTGCCTGTATCTCCTGCAAAAGTTTCCGCACCGGTGTAGGAATTGCAGCTTGCAACGCATCATCCACCTTCATCCACACCCTGCCTGGCTCCTGAATTTTCTTGGGTTTGTTTGTTACCTGCAATAGCAGTGGGGTGATATGCAGTTTGAAATGGGTGAATGTATGCGTGAATGTTGATAGTGCAAGTGTGTATTTTGTTTCCGTGCCGAAGTGTTGAAGGCAGTAGGCACCCGCATCTTCAACCTTACTTAGAAGTTTTGAATCTACCTGCGGCGGGCACCACAAGCCACCCCAGATACCGCTCCCCGGGCGCTTTTCCAGCAGGATATCAGCGCCATTAAGCAGTAGTAGAAAGGTGCTGTGTCTTTCCGGTAGCACCTTGCGTGGACGGGGCGTGGGCAGTTGAGCGACTTGGTTGTTTTGATATGCCGCGCAATCTGTTTGCAGTGGACAGAGGGGGCATTGTGGTTTACTGCGTGTACAAATCAGCGCGCCCAGATCCATCAAGCCTTGTGTATAGATCGCGACATCACGCTTTGGTAGCAGTGCTTCTGCCTGTTGCCACAGTTGGGCTTCGATCTTTTTTTCGCCCGTGTAACCTTCAATGGCATGGTAGCGCGCCAGTAAACGTTTAACGTTGCCATCGAGAATTGCACATCGTTCATGAAATGCGAATGCGCTGATGGCTGCGGCGGTGGAGCGGCCAATGCCGGGAAGAGCCAGGATGTCTTCAAATTGCTGAGGAAATGTTCCCTCATGCCGTTGCATGATGAGTTGCGCTGTGCGGTGCAGGTTGCGCGCACGCGAGTAGTAGCCCAGGCCGCTCCAGTGCGCCAATACCGCCTCTTGGCTGTCGGCGGCGAGCGCTGCGATAGTGGGAAAGCGTGCCACGAACCGAAGGAAATAGGGGGTAACGGTGACGACCTGGGTTTGTTGCAGCATTATTTCGGACAGCCATATGCGATAAACATCCGCGCCTTGCCATGGCAAGCCGTGCCGACCGTGTTGTTGCTGCCAGTCTATTATGCGATGAGCAAATAATTCTGGGCGTGGATTTTGCCGATTTTTGATCAAGGGATAAGACCGCTTTCCCATCTTAGACGGAAGGTAGGAGGAGGCATTTGATAGGCGATGAGCATGGTGTTATTTGAAAAGAATATTTAGGGAAACGCTGATTAATTCACAATCGTCGTTCCCGCGAAAGCGGGAACCCAGTTAAATCAATAAGCTGGATCCCCGCTTTCGCGGGGATGACGAGTTCATCAGCGTTTCTTTAGCTTGTCATGAAGTTGATCCTGCAACTTGGATTTGAATCATTTTTTAACGCGATCATGCTGCCCTGATTCAGATTGGTAGATAGCTAGCTGATTTTTATCGAGCCGTTATGCTTTTTCACGTCGAGGCGTACTTTTAAAAGTTTCGCATCGGAAATTTTAAGCATTCCGATCCGTATTTCGCCTCCAAGATTAAGTTTTTGCAAAGCAGCCAAATCAAATGGCTGCTGTGTCGTGGTTGGTTTAGTGGTTGCCCTCGCTGCTTTCTTGGGTAGATATAAATCAGCATCAAATTGGTCTACCTCTAAGTCGAAGCGTATCGCCGGATCTTGAAAACCATTGACTGCTACCTTGGCTTGAACCTGGCTTTGCAACAAACCGCCCGCGAGGTTGGTTTGAATGCTCTGGCGGCTGCCATCTACTTGCAAGCTTCCCTTCATTTTACCGCTGACTGATTTATTCGGCAGCTTGTCACCCGTTGCATTGACTGCGAGGGTCAGATTGGAAAGGTTGAGTTGTTGCTGCTCAAAGTTGCCCGTTGCAGGCGAGCCCAGCTTGACCTTGTATGCCTGTTCCGGTTGCTTTATATCCAGCTCTAGCGCAAGCGCGCTGCTTTTGAACGATTGAGGATTGCCGGCCAAATCAGACAGCGCCAGGTTAGCTACGATGTTGCCGATTGCACCTCCCAGCTTAGCGTGTAACGTTAATTTGTCGCTGGTAAAATTATTCTTAACCAGATTAAACACAGGTGCATCCAGCTTGGCATCGAAGGTGTTTTTACCTTGCATGCCAGTGGCGGTAACTGCTAATTTGTTCATAGAAAATTCTTGTGTGTCAAAATTCGCGTTGATATTGCCGTGAGCCTGCGCTGCCAGATTGCTGATGTCGAGTGCTGTGCCCTTGGCCTGCAATTTCAGCCCTTCCATTTGCAATAGCTTCTTATCCAGATTGAAAGTGGAGGTGGCTTTCATTTTTACGGTTAGGTCCAGCATGGGTTTGCTGGATTGAACTACTGTAGCCAAATCAATTTTGCCCGGCGCACCGTCGGCAATACGTCCGGTATTGAGGTTGAAGTCTTTCAGCACATATCGCGCACCCGTTGCTTCATCCAGATAGGTCAGCTCTGAGTTTTTCACGTGCATTGAGGCGATGTCGAATTCAAAAGGTGTTTTTTCTTCGTCAGTTTTTTTGCTAAATAAGTCGTCAATGTTGGTCTTGCCGTTCTTGAATTTAACCAGAGTTGCCTTCAGGCCACCAATCGAAATTTTGTCCACAATTAATTGATTGGATAGTAGCGGCTTTATCGCCAGCGAGACTCGCGCACTATCGATGTAAATAAATTCTTCGTCGCTCTGAAACTCCGACAATGATGCCTTGCCAATGCTGGCGCCTATGGTGGGGAAGATAGACAGTTTGATATCACCATCCAGCTTGAGAGTGCGTTGCAGTTTATCTTGCACCAGTTTGATGATCTGGGTCTTGTAATCATTGGGGTTAAATGTGGCGGCGATATAAGCTATTCCGGCTATAGCAATGGCAAGCATCACACCTGCTGACCATAAACTATATTTTAGAAGTTTTCTCATATTGCCCGTACCTGAAACATCGGCGGCAATTATAGACGATGCGCAAAATCACATTTACTGCAATATTAATTAGGATAGAGAGGCTGGTGCCATTATGTGGAAAAATTAATTGTTAATCAGTTACATAAAAGTTTAATTTGGTTTGTTTAGAGCAGTATAGCAATATATAACATATTAATATGTTGTAAGATGTTTAATGTTCGCGTAGGATGCGTTTGGTTCGCTATTGATTAACGAACCAAACATTACCAGCCACTTAATTTAGGAGACAACAATGGAAAATAGTATCAGCGTACCTGACAACTCTCGCCGCACTGCACTTAAAACAGGACTTGCCGTAAGTGCGCTTGCTGCATTAAGTTTAACCACTCTCAATAGTGCAAGTGCTAATACGAGTAGTGATACAAAGCATGACATGGCAATTTTAAACGCGGCCTTGGACCTCGAAAATCAGGCAATTTGGGCTTACGGCGTTGCAGCGGGAAAGTTAAGTGATAGCAAGGTGGGAAATGTCATTAAATCCTTGGCACTGCGTAATCAAGCCGATCACATTAAACACCGAGATATCTTTATATCCACGATTAAAAGCCTGGGCGGCACGCCGACCAACGCAAGGGAGACATACAATCTTTCTGCTTATATCAAGGCAGGGGAGGGTAATCTCGATAATGACGCCAATATCGCTAAACTTGCACTGGCATTAGAAGTGGATGCGGTGCTTGCCTACGCCAGTGCCGTCAGCAAACTGCGTACCCCCGCATTGGTGGCTGCCGGGTTGTCTATTTTGCCCGATGAGTCTGCACATGCAGCAGCAATTCGCGCGGTGTTTGGCACACTTGATCCGACGATTCACGCCGTACCGGCTGCGCAACTTAGCAAAGAAACTCGCAGCCAATGGATACTTTCCGTCTAATCAGCATGACGCGCACTATGAGGATATCCCTTATGTTACTTGCGTGGGCTTCTTTGGGGCTGGCAACTATTTCAATGACGGTGTCAGCGGCTCCTAATGAGGCAAGTAAGGAGCACTCTGCAACCAGGGCACCAATCATAGTCACGATGGATGCCTTCCAATTTCAACCCGATGAAATTGTAATAAAACGTGGGCAGAGCGTAATCTTTATTAATAAGGATGAAGTTCCTCATACTGTGACACCCGATAAAAAAGCTCACTTTATTCCTTCTGGCATCATAAAAGGTGGCGAACAACACGAAGTGTCATTTGAATCAGTAGGTGTGCAGGACTATTCATGTGATTTTCATCCCAGCATGCGTGGGCGAGTGATTGTAAAATAGCATTTACGAGTAGTTATCGGTTAGCGTTAGTTAGCTCGCATCCGGAAGCGCCTCAATATTTTACTACTCGTCGTTTAGAATGTTCGGTTTTGGACTGAATCAGCGTACCAAGCTGCCCAGTCCAAATTATTTAGTGGTCAAATGTGGGCGGGTTACTCCATTTAAGGGAGATCAAATTGGCCCTATATATGCTCTGGAGTAAAATACTAAAGTGTCGTCCCTTGAGGGGGCAAATGTTCCGAAGGAGTACTGAATGCTTGAATTATTAGGAAGTCGTCAACAAGAGCTTTTAAAACTCCTGCTAAAGCATAAGGGCGGTTTAACGTTAGAAGAGCTCTCGGAATATCTGAAAATTACCCGAAATGCCGTTCGCCAGCACGTAGCCGCATTGGAGAACAGCGGGATAGTCACCCAAGGGGTGAGCCGCCCTTCTGGTGGGCGTCCAGAACAGCTTTATGTACTTACTGATGCAGGCAAGGAGTTCTTTCCGCGTAACTACTCTTGGTTTGCCCAGCTAATGGTTGAATCAATTGCTCAAGAATCTGGGGTAGCAGGGTTAAGGGAAAAATTGAATGCAATGGGAGTAAGCGTTGCTCAACAGTTACTCAACCAAAATGTAATGCTCCAAACACGCGAGCAGAAGGTAGAAAAGCTTTCTGAGGTGATGGAAGAGCTTGGCTATAACACGGGGAGCTTCAGTGTTAATGGCGACACGCCTACAATTGAAGCGGATAACTGTATTTTTCACAATCTAGCCATGAAAAATCCAGAGATTTGCCAGTTTGATCTGGCGTTGTTATCAACCTTTACAGATAGTTCGGTTAATCACGAAGAGTGTATGGCTAAAGGTGGTAACGTATGTCGCTTCAAATTTAATGCTAAAGTGAAATGAATTATTTGTAGTGGCCGTGTATTAAGGAAATACTTGGCAAGAACGTGCAGCAAAGTTTAATTTCGTAATGATATCTTTTCAGTCGCGAAAGTTTTGGTATTGCAGCGGAAAGTCAGTGATGGAAGTGCGTATCAACTGGATGGCAGCTTGCAGATCGTCGCGCTTACCGCCAGTTATGCGCACCGTGTCGCCTTGGATACTGGCCTGTACTTTCATTTTACTGTCCTTGACGAATTTGACGATTTTTTTCGCCAGATCAATTTCCACTCCCACCTTTACGGTACAGGAACGCTTAATCTTGTTACCGCTGACTTTCTCAATTTTTTCACTAATTTCCAGGCACTTGATGTCCACGCCTCGCTTGGTAAGTTTGGCATTAAGAATATCCTGCACCTGGTTTAGCTGAAATTCATTATCAGCATGCACGGTAAGTACCAACTCTGCCTGTTCCACGCGTGCGTCAGAACCCTTGAAATCAAAGCGCGTCCCAACTTCTTTGTTGGTCTGCTCGACTGCATTTTTAACTTCCGTTTTATCCACTTCGGATACGATGTCGAATGATGGCATTGCAGCTCTCCTTAAATTTTATCTACTTAACCTTCTTTTTCAGACGGAGGAAATGCTTGATGAGGGGGCGCTACGAGTGGATCCAATTCGCTAACCAAAACTGCAAATGTAATTGATCGCATCCTGTGCATGAATTTCAAAGCTGCTATCCGCAGCCACACTGAACTGCATACCGGCAGTGTATGTTTTGGCAGCGGTCTCGCCTGCTAATTTAACTTGACAGGTACCACTGGTAATTTCCATTAGTTCCGATGTTTTGACGTTAAAAGTGAGCTGGCTGCCAGGCATTATCACGCCGAGTGTCTTGCGTGTGCCATCCGGGAATAGGACGGAGTGTGACACGCACTTACCGTCGAAGAACACATTGGCTTGCTTAACGACGCTAACGTTATCGAATTGGGACATGGATGCTCCTAATGTGGAATGAGATTATTTATTTAATATTCTTCATGAATCATCGAAGACATAAAGTATTTCGAACAGATGCTACTATTCTAGCTTCGCCGCAATGCGCATTCTAAGCGCGTTCAGCTTGATAAATCCGGCGGCATCCTTCTGGTCGTAGGCACCCTTGTCGTCTTCAAAAGTAGCGATATTCGGGTCGAACAACGAATCTGTTTTGGAATCGCGACCCACCACGATGACATTGCCCTTGTATAGCTTGATGCGCACCCAACCGTTAACTTTTTGCTGCGTGTGATCTATTAGCGTTTGTAGTGAGAGGCGTTCTGGACTCCACCAATAGCCGTTGTAAATCATGCTGGCGTAGCGCGGCATCAGGTCATCTTTCAGGTGTGCAACTTCACGGTCTAGTGTGATGGATTCTATTGCGCGATGTGCCTTGAGCATGATGGTTCCGCCGGGGGTTTCATAACAGCCGCGTGATTTCATGCCGACGTAGCGATTCTCTACCAGATCAAGACGGCCAATACCGTGTTTGCCACCCAGCTTATTAAGCATGGCAAGTATCTCAGCCGGGCTCATTTTCGATCCATTAAGGCTGACAATGTCGCCGCGCTCGAATTCAATGTCGAGATATTCTGCAGCGTCTGGCGCTTGCTCCGGTGATACAGTCCAACGCCACATGCTTTCTTCTGCTTCGGCGGAGGGATCTTCCAGATGGCGACCTTCAAAGCTAATGTGCAGCAGGTTTGCATCCATGGAATAGGGTGATCCGCCCTGCTTGTGCTTCATATCTATGGGGATCGCATTTTTTTCAGCGTATGCCATTAGTTTTTCGCGCGAGAGTAAGTCCCACTCGCGCCATGGCGCAATTACCTTGATGTTCGGGTTAAGTGCGTAATAGCCTAGCTCAAAACGCACCTGATCGTTGCCCTTGCCGGTGGCGCCGTGCGACACCGCTTGTGCGCCAGTTTGTCTGGCAATCTCAATTTGGCGCTTGGCGATTAGCGGGCGCGCGATAGATGTGCCGAGCAGATATTCCCCTTCATACACGGTGTTGGCGCGGAACATCGGAAAGACAAAGTCGCGTACGAATTCGTCGCGCAGATCGTCGATAAAAATATTTTCCGGCTTGATGCCGAACTGCAACGCTTTTTTGCGTGCGGGTTCGAGTTCTTCACCTTGACCAATATCGGCCGTGAAGGTCACGACCTCGCACTGATAGGTATCCTGTAACCATTTCAGGATTACTGAGGTATCCAGCCCGCCTGAGTAGGCGAGGACAACTTTTTTTATTTCACTCATTTTGTTTTTCTCTGTTGAATAAACCACTGATGAAAATTTTGATGCACAAACACACCCTGAATATCTGCTATTAGGTATTTACATTACCTAATAGCAGATATTCCATCAGTGCTTTTTGTACATGTAGTCTATTTTCTGCCTCATCCCATACCGCGCTTTGCGGGCCGTCAATGACGGCGGCGTCCACTTCTTCGCCGCGATGTGCCGGCAGGCAATGCATGAATAGCGCATCCGGTTTGGCGACGGCCATCATTTCTGCATCTACTATCCAGTCGGCAAATGCTTTGTGACGCGCATCGTTTTCGCGCTCAAAGCCCATGCTGGTCCAGACATCGGTGGTGACCAGGTCGGCATTGCGTGCCGCGTCCATTGGGTCAGCAAATTCCTCATAGTGGTCTTCACCGAATAGTCCGGCACGTTCTGGCTCAACTTCATAACCAGGAGGAGTGGAAACATGGACGTTGAAGTCGAACACCTCTGCTGCTTGTAACCAGGTATTGCACACATTGTTGGAATCGCCGATCCACGCTACAGTTTTGCCCTGAATGGAGCCACGCTGCTCGATATACGTGTAGATGTCAGCCAATATTTGACAGGGATGGTATTCATTGGTCAGGCCGTTAATCACCGGTACTCTCGAATTTTCAGCAAATCGTTCGATGATCTCCTGTTCGAAAGTACGGATCATGACCAGGTCACTCATGCGAGAGATAACTTGTGCCGCGTCTTCTACCGGCTCACCGCGCCCCAGTTGCGAATCACGCGTGTTGAGGTAAATGGCGTTGCCGCCAAGTTGTTGCATGCCTGCCTCAAACGAAAGGCGCGTACGCGTGGAGCTTTTCTCAAAAATCATCACTAACGTGCGATCTGTTAACGGATGATAGAGCTGGTAGGTTTTGAAGCGTTGCTTGATGATGCGCGTTCGAGCGAACATGTGTTCGAACTCTGCACGGGTAAAGTCTTTGAACTGTAAAAAATGTCTAATGTTCACGTTATGCACCTTCCGTCAGGAAATTGGTAATCAGCGGGCATAGCTTATCCAGCAATTGCTGCGCTTCTGCAGACGTGAGCACCAATGCGGGTAGCAACCTGATAACTTTGTCATCGGTGACGTTGATCAATAGTTCTTGCGCCAAGGCTTGTTTAACCAGCTCCCCGCAGCTCCTGTTCAGTTCAATGCCGATAATGAGCCCCTGCCCTCTAATTTCCACCACGCCAGCCACTGTGGCCAAGCGTGTGCGTAAGCTCTGCAGTAGAAATTCGCCTACCGTAGAGGCATGCGCAACCAGCTGGTCTTCTTCCATTATCGCCAGCGTGGTTAGTACAGCTACACATGCCAATGGATTGCCGCCGAAAGTTGAACCATGATTGCCCGGCTTGAAGGTGCCTGCCGCCTTGCCAGCGGCCAAGCAGGCACCAACAGGGATGCCGGAGCCGATACCTTTGGCTAGTGTCATTACGTCCGGCAGGATGCCAGTATGCTGGTGGGCGAACCATTTTCCGGTACGGCCAATACCGCATTGCACTTCATCCAGCATCAGCAGCCAGTTGTGCTGGTCACAGATTGTGCGCAGTTGCTCGAGATAATGGATATCCAAGGTGCGGATTCCGCCTTCACCTTGAATGGGTTCGATCAGCACCGCTACGACATTGGGGTTATGTTCAGCGACCTGATGTATAGCATCCAGGTCATTATAGGGGACGCGCACAAAACCCTTTACCAGCGGCTCGAATCCCGCCTGTACTTTACGGTTGCCTGTGGCGGACAGTGTAGCCAAAGTGCGGCCATGAAACGCTTTCTCCATTACGATAATCGCTGGATTATCAATTCCTTGTTGATGACCATAGAGACGTGCTAATTTGATCGCAGCTTCATTAGCCTCACAGCCAGAATTGCACAAGAACACCTCTTGCATGTTAGTCAGCGCGGTCAGCTTGTCGGCTACAATTTCCTGCTCGCTTATCTGATATACATTGGAAACGTGCATCAGTTTGCTGATCTGCTCCTTAAGCGCCACAGTTAAGCGTGGATGAGCATGTCCCAGAGTGTTGACAGCGATACCGGACAGCGCATCAAGGTAGCGCTTACCATTGCTATCCCACAGCCAAACGCCATCCCCGTGCGTGAAGGCGACTGGCAGGCGAGTATAGGTGTTCATTAAGTGTGACATATAATAGATAGAATGACATACGGCGGCATGGCCGCCGTATTGAGTTAGAGAAAGCGCGTATATTGAGCTAAATTGCCTAGATTGCGCAAGTGGAAATTAAAATTGCACTTTATTAATAAGGCTCGCGTTTATACATTCAGCGACAAACGAACGGCACACAGCGAGTAGCAAAGTCGCAATTTTGGACGTCAAAACATTCACAAAATGGTGAAAAATACTTGCCAGAAGGAATCGCGAAGAATAAAAGGTGCTCAGCTTCGCAATGCTATGATTAACCTGCGCAATTGAACATTATAGTTTGCGCAGGTTCGCTTGGATGTTCGTTGCGGGTGATCTATGTGATTCATAATTTTGTCGAGTGAAAACTGGAAGAGCCGACAGCAAATGCTGTCGGCTCTTCTTTAGAGTGCGTGTAGTACGTTTAAGCCATTGCCTTAATAGCAGCAGATAGACGACTTTTGTGACGTGCAGCCTTGTTTTTGTGGATGATTTTTTTGTCGGCGATCGTATCTACAATGCTGGTGGACTCGATGAAAACGGCTTGTGCCACAGCCTTGTCGCCAACTTCAATGGCTTTCGCCACTTTTTTGATTGCAGTACGAAGTTCAGAGCGCAAGCTCGTGTTATGTTCGCGCTGTTTATCCGCTTGTCTCGCGCGTTTTCTAGCTTGTGCAGTGTTTGCCATGGCAACTCCTTAGAGAATTTCTCTTGCAATAAAAAAGCGAATTATACGAAGGCTTGTCAACTTTAGCAATTATTTGTTTTTTCGATACAGTACAGCGAGTAAATAAACTGCCCAGACTTGTAGTGCATGGCTGACCGGGTTAACTCCGCGTTTGAAAAATATCAACGTCAAAGGAAATTTGACCAGAAAGTTGTGCGATTTAGGATAAAATGCCGTTGTCTATCAGTATCTATAATTCATGTCTTCTACCAATATTGTCGCAACCCCTGAAAGCTTGCTCCGCCAAGAAGTGCTTGATCTGAAAGCCTACCCTGTGCCCAACAGTGCTGGCATGGTCAAGCTGGATGCGATGGAGAATCCTTATTTATTACCGCAGTCATTGCGTGAGGAGATCGCTCGTTTGGTGGCGGACGCCGCCATCAACCGATACCCTGATGCAGACGCTCAGCAGCTAAAGGCCAGCATCCGCGCCGTGATTGGCTTGCCACAAAGCTTGGATATTCTGCTCGGAAATGGGTCGGATGAGATTATTCAGTTGTTAGCACTTGCAGTCGCTAAACCGGATGCTACATTATTGAGCGTTGAGCCATCATTTGTGATGTACAGAATGATTGCAACTTTCACTGGAATGCAGTATGTCGGCGTACCACTGACAGAAGATTTTGCGCTGAATTTACCCGCCGTGCTGGCTGCCATGCAACATCACCGGCCTGCGCTAGTATTTTTGTCCTATCCAAATAATCCCACTGGAAATCTGTTTGATGCGGAAGTTATTGCTCAAATTATTGAGGCTGCTCCCGGTTTGGTGATTGTAGATGAGGCCTATTATGCTTTTGCCAATGCTAGTTTGATACCAATGCTGACGTGTTACCCTAATTTGCTGGTAATGCGCACATTCTCCAAGCTTGGCATGGCTGGTTTGCGACTGGGGTTTTTAGTGGGTAGCAAGGCGTGGATAGCGCAGTTAGAAAAGCTTCGTTTACCTTATAATGTAAGCGTGCTGACGCAATTGGTGGCGGAAAAATTATTGCGGCATCACGACGTGTTGTTGTTACAGTCTGAGCAAATCAAGCAGGATCGTGTTTGGTTGTATGAACGTTTGGTTGGGGTGGCAGATGTTCGGCCCTATGTAAGTAATGCCAATTTCATCTTGTTCCGTGTGATGCATGCTGATAAGATTTTCAATGAACTGAAAAAGCGGGGTGTGCTAATCAAAAACTTGAATAAAGCCCACCCGCTTTTGGTTGACTGTTTGCGTGTTACGGTGGGTACTCCACTGGAGAATGAGCAGTTTATCCAGGCTTTGCAGGAAAGTATTCACCAATTTAATTAGGCTATCCTTATAGAGAAAATTATGCGTAGTGCTCACGTTACTCGTAACACACTGGAAACTCAGATCACCATCAAGCTGGATTTAGATGGTAGCGGCAAGGTCAAATTTGATACTGGCTTGCCTTTCCTCGAGCACATGCTTGATCAAATTGCACGTCATGGCATGATCGACTTGGACATTGTTGCCAAGGGTGACTTGCATATTGATGCGCATCACACAGTCGAGGATATAGGCATCACTTTTGGTCAGGCTTTCAGCCAAGCGGTAGAAGACAAAAAAGGATTGCGTCGCTACGGCCACGCTTATGTGCCATTAGATGAGGCGCTGTCACGTGTAGTGCTGGATATTTCCGGTCGTCCCGGCTTGGTGTTTAATGTGGATTTTACGCGTTCCAACATAGGTGAGTTTGATGTGGACTTGGTTCATGAGTTTTTCCAGGGCTTTGTCAATCATGCGCTCGTGACATTGCATATCGACAATTTGGTTGGTAAAAATGCTCACCACCAGGCGGAAACAGTGTTTAAAGCATTTGGCCGTGCTTTGCGCATGGCGCTGGAGCTCGACCCGCGTATGGCAGGCATGATGCCTTCCACAAAGGGTACGCTGTAAAGCTTCTCAAGGCGCTTCAATAAACAAAGTAATAAATGAGATATGCGGTTATTACAGTCGAGTGTTGTATGCTATGAATTATAAATTTATAAAGCCCCATATTCAGTTATGGTAGACATCGCGATAATTGATTACGGCATGGGCAATCTACGCTCGGTGCAGCAAGCATTGCACACCGTTGCGCCTGCTGCGTCTATTGTGGTGACCGACGACCCGCAAGAAGTTGCACAGGCGACGCGCGTGGTTTTTCCTGGCCAAGGTGCAATGCCAGATTGTATTCGCGAACTGGAGGCGCGAGGGTTGCGTGCAGCAGTGCTGCATGCCGCGCAGTCCAAGCCTTTTCTCGGGATATGTATCGGCTTGCAAATGCTGTTTGAACACAGTGCGGAAGGCGATATTCCAGGATTAGCCATCTTGCAAGGCAAGGTGATGCGCTTCGCTAGCAATTTGTGCGATGCACAGAATAACAAGCTGAAGGTGCCGCATATGGGGTGGAATCAAGTGCAGCATGGCAATCATCCTTTATGGGAAGGTATAGATCAAAACGCGCGCTTTTATTTTGTGCACAGTTATTATGTATGCACAGAGGATACACAGCTCGTGCAGGCTACTAGTTGCTATCCACAACCGTTTGTTTGTGCCGTGGCACGTGATAACTTATTTGCCGTGCAGTTTCACCCAGAGAAAAGCCAAGATGCCGGCTTAATGCTACTGAAAAACTTTGTAAATTGGGTGCCTTTTTAATTTTCTATTGTTCATAATTGTATTGTGCTGCCATGTTGATAATTCCCGCGATTGATTTAAAAGATGGACATTGTGTACGCTTGCGCCAAGGGCTGATGGAAGACGCCACGGTGTTTTCCGAAGATCCTGCAGCGATGGCGCTACATTGGTTAAAGCAGGGCGCGCGCCGTATGCACTTGGTTGATCTGAATGGCGCTTTTGCCGGCAAACCTAAGAATGAGGCAGCTGTCCGCAGCATCGTGGAAGCGGTAGGGCTAGATGTGCCAATTCAGTTGGGCGGTGGTATTCGCGACCTGGAAACAATAGAGCGCTACCTTGATGTTGGAGTGGCCTATATAATTATAGGTACCGCAGCGGTGAAGACTCCGGGCTTTCTGCATGAAGCCTGTGATGCTTTTCCAGGTCATATTATGGTCGGGCTTGATGCCAATGCTGGGAAGGTGGCAGTGGAAGGCTGGTCTAAGGTAACTGGGCATGACGTGCTAGATCTAGCTAAGCGTTTTGAAGGTTATGGCATTGAAGCCATTATTTACACTGATATTGGGCGTGACGGCATGTTATCCGGCGTTAATATTCCTGCCACTGTAGAGTTGGCGCGTGAACTTACTGTGCCAGTCATTGCCAGCGGCGGTATCACCAATCTCGACGATGTGCATGCGCTGTGTGCGGTGCAGGACAATGGTATTGTTGGTGCGATAACTGGCCGAGCCATCTATGAAGAGACGTTAAGTTTTGCCGCAGCACAAAAGTTGGCAGATACATTAACTGAAAATAGGAACGAGAAGAGCTAAGTGTCGGGGTTTCCATTTTTCTTTCACTCACTTAAATAATATGCTTGCCAAACGTATCATTCCTTGTCTAGACGTAACCGCTGGTCGCGTAGTCAAGGGCGTCAATTTTGTTGAGTTACGCGATGCGGGCGACCCGATAGAAATCGCGCGCCGATACGACGAGCAAGGCGCAGATGAGTTAACTTTTCTTGACATAACCGCCAGTTCAGATGACCGAGGCATTCTGTTTCGTATCATTGAGCAGGTGGCTAATCAGGTTTTTATTCCTCTCACTGTGGGTGGCGGTGTTCGCCAAGTGGAAGATGTGCGCAACTTGCTTAATGCGGGTGCCGACAAGGTAAGCATTAATACGTCTGCTGTGCTCAATCCGCAACTGGTGGCGGACGCGGCAGGGCGCTATGGTTCGCAATGTATTGTGGTGGCAATAGATGCCAAACAGGTACAGCCTGGCCATTGGGAGGTGTTCACTCATGGCGGACGCCAAGCTACCGGCCTGAATGTTGTGGAATGGGCTAAAAAAATGCAGGCACTCGGTGCGGGAGAAATTCTGCTTACCAGTATGGATCGTGATGGCAGCAAAATTGGTTACGATTTACAACTTACTCGCGCGGTGACGGATGCGTTGGAAATCCCCCTCATTGCCAGCGGCGGCGCGGGCACTCTGCAGCACATGGTGGACGGTGTGAAACTGGGCGGCGCGGATGCAGTGTTAGCAGCCAGTATTTTTCACTATGGTGAATACACAATACAACAAGCCAAGCAATATATGGCGCAACAAGGTATTGAGATGCGGTTATGAACGATACCTGGTTGGATAAAGTAAGCTGGGCGGCTGATGGTTTGGTGCCGGCCATCGCACAGGATGAAGGCACAGGTTGTGTGCTGATGATGGCGTGGATGAACCGTGAAGCTTTTAATCTTACCGTCCAGACGGGCGAGGCGACATATTGGTCGCGCTCGCGTAAAAAGTTGTGGCACAAAGGCGAAGAGTCCGGCAATATTCAGCGGGTGAAGGAAATCCGCCTTGATTGTGATGGCGATGTGGTTTTATTGAAAGTGGAGCAGGATGGGGGAATAGCCTGCCATACTGGGCGAGCCAGTTGCTTCTTTAGTCGTTTAGAACAAGGTAAGTGGGTGGAAATTGACCCAGTGCTGAAAGCGCCCAACGAAATTTACCAGAAGAAATCATAAGTGATGAGAAACGACATTCTTCAAAAATTGATGGAAACAATTGTTGAGCGCAAAGGTGCAGCAGTTGAAAGCTCATACGTAGCCATGCTGTGTAGCAAAGGCGAAGATGCCATCCTCAAAAAAGTTGGCGAAGAAACCACTGAAGTGCTGCTGGCCGCTAAAAGCGGAGATAATCAACATTTGGTATACGAAACCGCTGATCTGTGGTTTCATTGCATGGTATTGCTGGCGCAGCGTGGCTTAAGCGCAAACGATGTGCTGGAGGAGTTGGCGAAACGAGCAGGGGTTTCTGGACTTGATGAGAAGGCCGGTCGTAAGGATAACGCCCACTAGTGTATGTTTCTTGCGAGGCGGCAATTTACAGATATAGTATTTCTACTGCTTCCCTTTATCAGGTTACCAAGGGTTAGAGCGAGGGTGCGGAGGGAAAATGGATAACTGCATTTTTTGCAAGATAGTTCGCGGTGATATACCTTGTCGAAAGGTGTATGATGACGGCGATTTACTTGCCTTCCATGATATTAATCCAGTCGCGAAGGTGCACTTCATGCTGATCCCTAAGTTGCACTTGGGATCGCTGATGGATGCCAATGAGAGTCATACGGCGCTACTGGGGAAAATGTTGTTGCTGGCGCCTAAACTGGCAAAAGAACAGGGGTTGAATAACGGCTTTCGCACCATCATAAACACTGGAAAGGGTGGAGGGCAAGAAGTATATCACCTGCATATTCATATCATTGGCGGAAATATTCCACCCATGGTACGGCAAGATTAACGCCACTTAAACTTTTAGGAGAAATAAAAATGGGTTCATTCAGTATTTGGCACTGGTTGGTTGTATTGTTAGTCGTTATTCTCATATTTGGCACTAAGAAACTGCGCAACATGGGTAGCGACCTAGGAGGTGCGATGAAGGGCTTTAAGGAAGGTATGCGCTCGGATCCAGAAGTGCCTATAGATGACACTCAGAAGAAAGTGGAACAGTCTGGTCAGACCATTGAAGGTGAAGTTAAAGACAAGAGTCATACCAACGCGTAGTCTGGACTGAGCAGCCATGTTTGATGTTGATTTTTCCGAGATAATGGTAATTACGGTGGTCGCATTCATCGTCATCGGCCCTGAGCGCCTGCCAAAGGTAGCGCGTACACTTGGTCATTTGTTGGGCCGCGGGCAGCGCTACATCAGCAGTGTCAAGGCGGACATCGTGCGGGACATAGGCATTGAGGAGATGCGTCAGTTGCAAGAGAAGGTGCAGAATGAATATAAGAGTGCCGCAGATGCAGTGAATCAAGTCACTCAATCTCTTAATCAGCATGCGCAAGAAGTCACACAATCTCTCAATCAGCAAGTTGAGAAGGCTAGAGAGGGCGTCAATCAAGAATCGCAATTGAATTTTGAAGTGCAGCCTACCCAGCAGCAGGTCAGCTTAGAGAAACCAAGTGCTCCCAAGCCTAGCGAAAGAGATAAGGGTTCGCCACAATTGAGTAAGCAGAGTGGTGGCGATACCGAAGGCACGGTGCATACGAGTAGCGAGAAATCGGCAGAAGAAGTTGAATTTAAAACGATTTCATCAGCTTATCAAGAGGCGACACGTAATTTATATGCTAAGCAAGAGGCAGCACGTATTTTGCATATTCAGGAGGAAAAGCTACGTCAGCAGAAGCAAAAAGAAGATCAGCAAGTCAGCAGCAATAACGATCAGATGGTGCCGAAGGACGAGTTAGTTCAGCAGCCTAATAGTGCCATAATTCAACCTAAACAAGCCGGTGTGCAGCACCCTGCACAACCCGAGTTGCGAATCACTCCCGAGCAAACAAGACTCCCTATTGATTAATGAGTACTAACGAAACCTTCGTTTCTCACCTGCTCGAATTGCGGACGCGCCTTCTATATGCTTTTGGAGGGCTATTGTTGGTATTTATATGCCTTGTTCCGTGGGCAGGTGAACTTTATGCGTTACTCGCGGAACCGATGATCGCTAAGTTGCCAGCAGGTGGGCAGATGATCGCCATTGATGTTATTACCCCGTTTTTTGTGCCACTTAAAGTCGCGATGATGGCGGCATTCCTTATTTCATTACCTTACATATTGTACCAAGCTTGGCTTTTCGTTGCGCCTGGAATGCACAAACATGAAAGGCGCCTGATGTTGCCACTCATTACAGCCAGTGTGGTGTTGTTTTTTTTCGGCATGGCATTTGCATATTTCTTGGTGTTTCCCGTGGTATTCGGTTTTTTCAGTAGTGCAGCGCCACAGGGTGTCGCGGTGATGACCGATATTGACAAATACCTGAGTTTCGTAATGGGAATGTTTCTTGCCTTTGGGCTTACCTTCGAAGTGCCGGTGGCAGTGGTGGTGTTAGTTAAGATGGATATGATAAACATCGCTAAGCTCAAGGAAATCCGGCCTTACGTTATTGTTGGGGCGTTTATTCTCGCCGCTCTTGTCACCCCTCCTGACGTGGTGTCGCAGTTCATGCTCGCCATACCGTTGTGGCTATTGTATGAAGTGGGAATCATAGTGGCGCGGCTGATGACAAGGGACTCGAAAGAAGTCGAAACGAAAAACGGATAATCACCTCCCTTATTTCAGTTTCATGAAATAAATATGCGCACCCAGCTAATCTTACTGTGTCACAAATGTAATCTTAGGCTTACCCAATTACAATGCGGGCAATGACCCAAGGCGCTTGCGAGAGCGACGCTCAAGTACAGGCGTAGTGTTGTGATCGAGTCAGGTACGTGACGCTGCGCGCGCTGGGCTACCCCGAGGGACGCAATCTTTGGGAACGGCAGGCACTTGGCGTTCGGCGAAGTTTTTTTTACCGCTGGTATCGCATCCAGCCTTGAGTCGTTGCGCCATCAGGAATCCATAAGCTGCGATGCTCAGCGTGGCGTGATGGTGAAACCCGCGCCAGTTCCTTCCTTCGTAGTGACTTAGTCCGAAGTCCTGTTTCAAGTCCTGATAGTCCCGCTCGATGCGCCAGCGCATCTTGGTGACAAACACCATTTGCTCCAGTGTGGCATCGCTCGGGGCAGTAGTGAGAAAGTATTTTGTCGGCTCGGTTTCATCTTCAGGCCATTCGATCAGCAGCCACTCCTCGGGGCGCATTTCTGACCCAAGATAATCCCGGTGGGCGGGACGGACGCGCACTACGGCGAAACGGGATGAGAGTTCGCTGTTGCTGCCCTCCCGCCAAGCGACCATGCGCCAGGTTTTTCTCGGCAATGCCAGAGCCAATGCCTTCACCGCCACCGGTTCATTGCCGTGTTCCCGACGTAGTCGCGTTGGGCGTATGCCATGACCGGGCCAGGGTTTGGGCGGTAGCGGTAGCGGTGCAGTCCCCGGTGCCCATACCGTTGTGGCTGGTCGAATGCCGACCGCGTAGAACATGCCCATTTCAGTGATGCCATCCCGAAAGGCGGTTTCATCACCATAACCGGCATCTGCCAACACCACACCCATGGGCACACTCGCTGCGATGGTTTGGCGCATCTGTTCCAAGGCAATCTCGGGTTTGGTCGCGAATACAATGTTCTCTGGAACCCCCGCTGCCTTACGACGCTCCGCATCGCCTGCCCAGTCTTTGGGAAGGTAGAGTTGGTACGCGATGGGAATGCTGCCCTGAACGCTTGCCAGTGACAGGCTGACCGCCACCTGGCAATTGTCTTGTTTGCCCAACTGGCCGCAATACTGGCGGGCGACTCCAACCGAATGTTTGCCTTTTTTGGGAAAGCCGGTGTCGTCGATGATCCAGTAACAGCCGCTATCAAGCCCGAGTGCCGGTACGACCCAGTCGCGCACGCCAGCCATGATTGCCGAGTCAGACCACTCGGACTTGGACACAAAGTGATGCAAGGCTTGGTGCCGTGCGCTAGCGTGCAATGGGTCAATGCGTGCCGCTATGGGTTCTACGCTTTTGCGTGACAAGGGCAACATCAGGCCGGTGCAATACCCGCTTAACCCAGCGTGTCGGTCAGCATGGTTGAGCCTTTCAGACAAATGATCTATATAGCGATTGAACTCCTTGATTGTGTCCATCTTGCCATCTGTCAGTAACTATAAGGTGGCAATTATACCTTTTTTATGACACAGTAAGACTAATTATCAATCACAAAGATTAAACCACCCTTGGATTCTCATTCGAAGTGCAACATTCAGTGCTGGCTTCGCCCATGTGCTGGGTTGTCCAAAGAATACCTCATGCGGCGTTTTCCAGTCCAGGCATTTTCTAGGCCGATGGTTCATTTGGTTGATGGCGAATGTGACTTGTTCAGGGGTCACGTTCAGCAGGTTGGTGCTCTTGGGGAAGTACTGGCGGATTAAGCCATTGGTGTTCTCATTCAAGCCACGCTCCCACGAATGGTAAGGATGGGCAAAGAAGACAGGCACTTTTGGGCGAGAGGGTACTTTTTTGCATCGGTAGGCCAGATGACGGAAGAAATGATATAGCAATATTGGCGCATCGTTTTGAGCCTAAGCCAAACGATGATTTTAAAATGGAACCCGATTTGGACGCGTCGTTTAGGCGACGCGTATCCGGACTTTCAGTCCGTAATTCAAACCCTCCGGCTTTAGCCGATGGTTGTTTAGTTGTTTTATGGGGCATTATTCCAGTTTTTTCGGCCTAGGTCTCTTGCCAAGCTTGACTTGCACAACTACCTCACGCTGATTGCGCAGCAACTTGAATACGACGACCTTGCCAGGCGGCAAATTGGAAATGGTTTCCAGCATGGTGCTGGAATCTGTTAGCAACTGTTTGTTGTCTATCATGGTGAGAATGTCGCCAGCACGTACCCCAGCGTTGTCTGCGGGACTGCCATGCACAACTTCCGAAATTAACACTCCCTGTATTTTGCCGAGCTTAAGTGATTCCGCTAGTTCTGGCGTGAGCTCCTGCATTGCTACACCGACCCAGCCGCGTGTTACCGAACCGCTTTGGATAATCTGCTCCATAATTTTTTTTGCAGTGCTGACAGGAATAGCGAAACCGATACCAAGTGATCCACCATTGGGCGAGTAAATCGCGCTGTTAATGCCGATCAGGTTGCCATTTACATCTACCAGCGCGCCACCTGAGTTACCTGGGTTAATTGCTGCGTCGGTCTGGATGAAGTTTTCGAAAGTGTTTAGTCCGAGGTGATTGCGTTTCACTGCACTGACAATGCCCATTGTCACCGTTTGACCCACGCCAAATGGATTGCCGATAGCCAAAACGATATCACCTACTTGCGATTGGTCTGGGTGGCCAAAGGTGATGGCTGGGATAGTGCCAGGCAAGTCGATCTTGATGACGGCAAGATCGGTTTCTGGGTCGGAACCAATAATTCGTCCTTTAGCCTTGCGCCCATCGGCCAGAGCCACTTCGATCTGATCGGCAGCTTCAACCACGTGATGGTTGGTTAGGATGTAACCATCATGGCTGATGATGACGCCAGAACCTAAGTTAGAGCCCCGTTGTGGAGGATTCTCTTCGCCAAAAAAGAAGCGGAAGCGTGGGTCATCTATGAATGGATGCGAAGGTTTCTTTACATCGGTGCTAGTAAAAATATTAACCACAGTGGGCATAACTTTGCGTGCCGCAGCGCTGTAACCTGCTGTAGGAACTTGGGAGGTGCTTGAGTTTACGTTTTCATGCACTGTGACAATGCCGTTACGCGAAGCAGAGGGCAGAAGACTGGGCTTCAGGGTGCTAATGATAAATACAATAGCCAGCCCGACAGTGGTGGCTTGTGCAAATAAGAGCCAGAATTTACGCATGATGTAACATGTTTTATTTTATTCAGAGAGCTATCGATCTAACTCAATGCTTTATAAATCCTAGTGAGGAACTATTGAGGTTGATGAGTATGGCAAAATATACTGCACCTTGCGAGTCGCACTTATGTGTTGAGAAAATATTATGAACGATGAGTAAAGTAATTCATTCATCTAATTACACTGTATCATTAGATAGCAAATAATAAAAGTGATTTTACTGTAACTAAATGAAAAATATAATTAAATTTGTAATTAAAAGGTTAAGATTGTTGTATCACTGCTCATTTTTTTAAAAAATGAAAATTAAGATTCGGCTTGGCCGATTTAAAGTAAAGTCAGAATAATTAATTTGAAGAGAACGTCATGTTGCTAAATGATTTACGCGATTATATCGCAAGCCTGCTGGAATCCGATCGTTTTCGTGACTACTGTCCAAATGGCGTTCAAGTGGAAGGCAAGGCAGAAGTCCGCCGCATTGCCAGTGGTGTAACGGCCTCGCAGCGTTTACTGCAAGCAGCCACTGCATGGAATGCAGACGCTATTCTGGTACACCATGGATATTTCTGGCGTAATGAAGACGCTGCTGTGACTGGGATTAAGAAACAGCGTATTGCGCATTTACTTCAACATGATGTGAGTCTGCTAGCGTATCATCTGCCGCTGGATGCGCATGCTAAACTTGGCAATAACGCGCAACTCGGTCAGCTCTTGGGCTTTATGGAACATGGCCGCTTCGGCGAGCAGGGCATTGCTTGTTATGGGGAATTGGCACAAGTAGAAACATTGGCACAATTGACTCAGAAAATTGCACATAGCTTGCAGCGTCCGCCGCTAGTGATCGGTGAAGGTGGCTCCATAATACGCAGAGTCGCTTGGTGTACTGGTGCGGCGCAAGGATATTTCGAAGAGGCGATAGCACTGGGCGTGGATGCTTTTCTCACCGGCGAAATTTCTGAGCAAAATGTTCATGAGGCGCTGGAAACGGGTGTGGCATTCATTGCGGCCGGACACCATGCTACTGAACGCTATGGAGTGCAGGCTTTAGGTACGCACCTCGCCGAGAATTGCGGTATAGAACATCGCTTCTTCGAAATTGAAAATCCGGTGTAAGTGCAAACGTTAACGCTCGAGGTTTGCGCGCAACTTGTCGAGCGATATCGCTGAAATTGCAGCATTTCGCGAAGATTGACGTAGCGTTGTGTTGGCCAAGTGTAAAGCTTCGCGATGCGTCATCAGCAAATTTTGTATTAAGCTGGCAGCTTCGTTTAACAGTGAATCCGCAGCAGTGGAAAACCGCAGAAGGAAATCCATGTCGCGCGGGTAATATGACGTCCATTGCCAAGCTAGGAAACGATCGTTGCTCTTAAATCCTGCCTCCTGAAAAGTATGCCGTAGCGTGTTAATGGCGCTTAACTGTTTTTGCTCGAGTGTAGGCGTAGCACTCCACATCAGTCCATAGTAAATACGCAGGGTATCGCCTAGATATTGCTGCTCCAGCAGGGGGCACAGGTAGAGCTTTTGTTCTGCTTCAGGTTGTAGGTACAGTCCAACCAAGCACTCAGTTGCATTGCGGTCTTCAGTGGTTGATGCGCGCCAGCCCGGCGCATACGCTACGATACGTTCGCTTAATGCTAGCCAAAAGTCGTGGTTTAATTTCCGGCGTGTTCCATCCACCTGATTTGCCACACTGAGTGCCAATGGCAAGTTTTCTTTTTGTGCGAAAAAATTTAATACGGCTTGCTCTTCGTTCATCTACTGATCCTCCAAATTGGACATAAAGTATAAGGGTACTTCTATAAATCCCCCAATTTTTTCAAACGACGAAAGTTCACTACGCCTAAAACAGACACAGCCATTCGACGCCCCCCACCCCATGCAAAATGGCCTGTTTGACCTTCAAAACCGTTACGCCAGCCTGTCTGAAGCAGGCGACTCTCTGGAGCGGCTCAACGCCGTCATTGACTGGGAGATGTTTCGCTCCATTTTCTCCCGCATCGACCCCACAGAGCGCAAAAGCGCAGCCGGACGCAAGCCCACCTGCCGTGTGCTCATGTTCAAGATGCTCATCCTGCAACGCCTGCACAACCAGTCAGACGAGCGCCTGCAATACCCAGTCAGCGACCGCCTGTCTTTCATGCGTTTTCTCGATCTTGAACGGGCAGGCAACGTACCTAATGCCCGCACCGTGTGGACATTTCGTAAAGCACTCAAACAGCACCAACTGACTGATGCCTTGTTCGAACGACTGAATCAAGCGCTGGCTGCGCCAAGGGTCGAACTCAAGAGCGGTCAGATCATTGATGCCACTTTTGTCCCCGTGCCTATCCAACTCAACGGATGCGAGACCAACGCCATCATCAAGGCCGATGCTATCCCCATCGGGTGGGGCAAGACCCCGGCCAAACGGGCGCAAAAAGACTGTGATGTCCGCTGGACGAAGAAAGGCGGGCAAAGCCACTATGGCTACAAGAATCCCATCAACATCGACAAGGACACCAAACTCATCAACGCCGCCACCTGACCCGCCTCCAGCAACCATGACAGTCAGGTGCTCGATGGGGTGCTGCGCGACGAGGCGACAGGCGGCAAAGAAGTGTGGGCAGATAGCGCCTACCGTTCAGACGAACAGGCGCAAAGCCTCAAGGGAAGTCGGCACGAGAGCCGGATTCATGAACGTGCCTATCGCAACAAACTATAGACCGAAGCACAAGCGCTGAGCAACACAGAGAAATCGCTCGTTCGTGCACGGCTCGAGCATGTCTTGGGTGCTATGGAAAACGACATGGGCGGTATCTTCCTGCGCAGTATGGGTGCAGCGCGCGCCAAGGTGTGGGTGGGCTTGATGAACTTGACGTACAACCTCAAGCGCATTGAGACGCTGATTCGTTTAAAGGTGTTTGACTTCGACAGGATAGGTGCGCCTGTCGCGCAGGCAAAGGCAAAAAAAAAGGGGGTGACCACTCAAAATAGCCGACATCGGCTGTGGGGAAATAAACAAACCGCAGTAGATGTTGTAAGTCTCACCGGAACATTATCAAAAAATGAAATTTGATGACGGCAGGTG
>NZ_CAKMLL010000053.1 GCF_927797785.1 Candidatus Nitrotoga sp. BS
GGCAAAGCCGGGGGCTTATTAGATAAGCTTCTCAAAGGGGCGGTAAAACCGTGAGCTGTCCGAGGCGGCTATACGTCCAGTTTCACCTGATCATATCATTTCTCCTCTTCAACTTCCTTGTTCTTCGCCAATTCGTGAGATATCGAACCAAGGTTCTGGCGCAATACTCAGAATATTATCTTCTTTCGTATCTTCGGAATGAATACCACATGATATTTACAATCCCACCTCGTATGCGCGAGGCTCTGGTACTCTTTCATTTGTGACTCTCCTTCGTCTTTTGGTCAAGACTCGGAGATTCATTCCGATCGTCGTACAGGTCAAACCTTGGTGAGTCCCCCAGTATAACCGGGTTTTACCATAGCGTAATTATAAAGGCTATGTCGCTCAGACACTTAATTCAACAGGTAATTGCGACATAGCCTATTGTAAATTGTGTAAGCCCAAAGTTACGTTTGTAATACAGCAAGATTAGTGGGCTGTATGGACAGAATATTCGTGAGCCCCTCTGCGTTATCTGGGTAGGCGATGTGTTCATCCTCCAAATCTTTCGGTAATACTACGAAGTACCGGTAGAGATTAGTAATAAAGCTGGGTAACCAATTGTTCACACTGGCGATGTAAGATATTTTAGTCAGCCTTATTTCTTGGGGCAATCTGTCTTGCATTGTGCGGAATATGTTGCGTTTGTCACTTTAGAGCGTTACAGGCAGTCCGGTGGCCACGATATGATCTACAGAGAGTGTACGCGTGGTCTTGCTCGATTCAAAGCGAAGTTGCAAGAGCTTGCGGCAACTTTCTTAGCTTCTCCAATAGTCCACGCCGCAATCATGATCTGGTGTGTGCTTTCAACCAATGGGTGTATATTATAACGTTCGGCCATTTTCTCAGCTGCGAAGGCCGGCCCAAAGTCGAGATAATGTTCGCTGATCATTTGTCCTGATTGTTTCATCCACCCGCCGATTCGAGACTCGTCCGAGCTTCTTGCTGATTAGCCCCGGCAAGCCTAGGGTACGGTAGCGCCGCAAGATACTCTTGGTTTGGCGCACACTAGCAGCCAGCATTTTCCAGCATCCTTTGGATCGATTTTACCTGCAGTCAGTTGCTCTATTACCTGCCAACGTTTTGCTTCCTTTTGACTCGTCATGTTCATTTCATAGCGTCCGCCGCTATGGTTTTTATCGGGCACTGAGTTTACTTAACGCAAACTCAAGGGGACATTTCTATTTGGGAGATAGAGGACATTAATACTTTGCGCTGACATTGTCAGTAGTTCGCCCTCTTGCGTATTTGGACTACAGTGATCTCACATCTATTTGGCATGTAAACCTATATTAACGTCAGTTTTGCCAAAGTTTTAATTTTGGTTTTCTAGCAAACTATATTAACTCTTTCCTGTTATTAAAAATAGGTGGGTGAATGTAGTTGTCAGTATTGATTTTAAGTAACCATTTACGTTTATTGTACTTGAGTTTTCTCTGTTGACAGTTGTCTGTTGACAGTTGTCTGTTGACAACAAGGAGCGCGTAACTTGCGGGATAAATTTAAGATTTATCAGGTGTTTATTCATGTTTTTTAAATGGCAAGTTCTCTTAATTAATACACATTAAATTCGGCATAGCGCGATCTAACAGGAGAAAGAAATGGAAAACAGAAAAATCGTGAATGTGCTGAATGATCTAATTGAAATTTCACGCGATGATGCTGAGGGATTTAAGACTTGTGCGGAGAAAATGGAGGATGATGAACTCAGATTTTATTTTCAATCACGTATATACGATTGTGAAAAAACTATTCGCGAATTGGAAATTGCTATTAGTCGCTATGGCGATTATCCAGACACCGAGAGTAGCATTTACTCCTTAAAGGCCTATGGCAAAGCACTGAAGGAAGATATACCAAGTGATCTCAGACCGCTCATTAATCGGGGTATTCGCAGAATCATGATAGGCGAGTCGAACATGCGAGTTTTTGATAATGAAGATTCTACTTAAAAATCTTTCCTATCATTATATTACCTTTGAATTCGTAGACAAAAAAGTAAATTTTCATAGACAAATTTGCAAACTAAATACTTAAGCTGTGCATTGCGAGTTAGCTAATGCAAAACAAGAGCACTTCGTACTTGTATATCGCTGACTCGAGTTGTCTATTGGAATTTTGTGATTATTCAACCACCGTTACCTTCTTGGGGATACAACATGGCAACATCTAACGTTATCCAGTCAGTACGTATGTGCAGAAATAATCTATTGTCAATGTTGACTGATGAAGAATACCAAGTCTTATTACCGCGCCTGGAGCTTGTGCATTTGTCCTTGAAAGAAATACTTTCTCAGAAAAATACACGGATTGAATACATCCTTTTCCCCTGTACTACTGTACTTTCAGTTTTGTCCTATATGGCAGATGGTTCTGCGATCGAAATAAGTGCTGTGGGCAATGAAGGATTTACAGGGATGGAGATTCTGATAAATAGCACACATGCAGTCGAAACCACAATTTGTCAGGTTGCAGGCAGCAGTCTGCGTATGCGAGTAAGTGATTTTAAAGCGGCGATTAGTGGTGATACGCCGTTGAGACGAATTACCGAACGCTATGCGCACACCTACATGAATCAGATGGCACAATCCATAGTTTGTAACCGTCTGCACACACTCGAGCAGAGATTTGCCCGAAGACTACTTATTACCCATGATCGAGTGGAAGGGAATACGTTTTTCCTAACGCAAGAATTTCTTGCCGGGATGCTTGGCGTATGCAGACCAAGCGTGAGCGTTGTGGCAAATGAATTTCAAGAACGTGGATTGATTCGATATAGTCGCGGCCACTTGAGAATATTAGATAGAGCCAGGCTCGAACAGGTAGCGTGCGAATGTAGTAACCGCGTTATGCATTCGCGTTTTGAATCTCCTCGTTATCCCAAGCGGTTGGGGCGAGCGCAAAATGAAAGTGCGGATTTAGTGAGCTATTGATCCGCCCAGGAGATGTTTGAACTTTTTTGTTAGTCAAGCTGCACGGTGACGGCGCCTCCCACTTCAAACTTCACTTGGCCGTATCAATAAAACGAAGGCGATGTCACCACATACTAACGATATATGCGAGCACTTCCACAAAACCATTTTGCAGAAATTTTACCAAGTTACATTCCGTAAAAAACTTTATCCTAATATGGAAACATTACAGAAAGAGCTAGTGTAGTGAACCGTAATTAACGGAACTAATAACAATGGTGCCTGTCTCATT
>NZ_CAKMLL010000054.1 GCF_927797785.1 Candidatus Nitrotoga sp. BS
TGTGGTAAATCTGTAATGGTTGAAAGTCATGTTCCTACAACATCTATCAATGCTCTGTTTCCAAGATGCCTGTTAATATGAACACCCATATGGCAGTTGACAAATATTTGCGCACAATGTGGAAAACTGCCTACTATTATCATAATAATATAGCGTCTTGAATTGAAGGGTGGCAATGAAGTGTGTTAACGATTTTCGTTTGAAATTTGGCAAGCAAGAGCTGGTGCCTATCATGATTGGCGGGATGGGGGTTGACATTTCCACTGCCGAACTGGCGCTGGAAGCTGCGCGTCTTGGCGGTATCGGGCACCTTTCCGATGCTATGCTGCCAACTGTAACGGACCGGCTTTTAAATACGGACTTTGTCAAATCAAAGCTCAAGCAGTACAAGTACAATGTTGCCAATACTGATAAGTCCACGGTGCAATTCGATCTTGGGCAGATCGCAGAGTCGACGCGCCTGCACTTAAGCCGAGCCATGGAAGCCAAGCGCGGTTCCGGCATGATTTTCGTCAACTGCATGGAAAAACTTACTATGAATGCACCGCGCGAAACATTGCGGGTACGGTTGCACGGGGCGCTTTCTGCCGGTATAGATGGAATTACCCTGAGTGCGGGACTGCATCTGGGTTCGTTCGCGTTGATGGAAGATCATCCACGTTTCCGTGATGCCAAGCTTGGTATCATCGTCTCTTCGCTACGCGCGCTGCAAATTTTCTTGCGTAAAAACGCAAAGCTTAACCGTCTGCCAGATTTTATCGTGATAGAAGGGCCACTGGCCGGTGGCCACTTGGGCTTCGGCTTAGACTGGATGAAATACGATCTGCGAGAAATCTGCAGAGAAATTTATCAATACTTGCAAGCCGAAAAGTTAGATATTCCGATCATACCGGCTGGTGGAATTTTTACCGGCAGCGATGCAGTGTCGTATCTAGAAATGGGCGCTGCTGCTGTGCAAGTCGCAACGCGCTTTACGGCAACGAGAGAATGCGGTTTGCCGGAAAAAATTGTGCAAGAGTACTTTAAGGCAAATGAGGGAGATATTGAAGTAAACATGATCTCGCCTACAGGCTACCCAATGCGCATGCTGAAGAAAAGTCCGGCCATCGGTGCCGGCATTCGTCCCAACTGCGAAGCCTATGGATACCTGCTCGACGGCAACGGTAATTGTGCTTACATCACAGCTTACAACGCCGAGGTGGCAGCTCACCCGAATGCAAAAAAAATCTCCGTTATTGACAAAACTTGTTTGTGCACCGCTATGCGCAACTTTGACTGCTGGACTTGCGGACAAAACACCTACCGCCTCAAGGACACCACGCGCCGCCTACCAAATGGGAGTTATCAGATACTAACGGCCGAGCATGTGTTCAAAGATTATCAGTTCAGCACCGACAACAAAATTGCATTACCTGATTTACCAACCATCTAACTTCAGTAACGCTCACTTTGACAAGTGAGGTAAGCTGAGAAAAATGGACACCAACGTTTTGTTAAACTTGAAACGGAGGTGTGAGATGAAGCAAAGAATTTCGTGAACAGGCGGTCAAGCAAGTCACAGAAGAAGGGTTAAGCC
>NZ_CAKMLL010000055.1 GCF_927797785.1 Candidatus Nitrotoga sp. BS
ATGGTTGTTCAAAGAGTTATCATGCGTCATCCATCGAATCTCCGGACACTACTGAGGTTAGATAATCTGGCTGCTTCAGGATGATTGGGACGATGCCAGGCTGGAACTGTGCTTGTTTCCAGAGCCATCGAAAGTTTCGATTTTGGAACGTGCATCCCAGATTGTGCAAAGTTCATCAGGAGATGAAGAAGAAAAGCGTCAACTTGTTTCTGTTGTGGCAGGAATATCGGGCGTGCCACCATGAGGGTTACCAAGACAGTTGGTTTTGTTTTCAGTATCGGCTATCGCCGGAGGGCAAGACTAGGTCATGCGCCAGACCCATCAGGCTGGCGAAAAATTGTTTGTCGAGTATGCTGGCCACAACTGGATGTGGAGATTTTATGGTAGCGCGGCTTAGGAAGTTAATCTGCCATTTCTGTAGTGGGTGCTTCGGCGTACAATATTTCAAGCCGCTCTTCGTCTACTTCAAGAAGCTGTAGACAGGCAACACCCAGCTTTGTCCATTCTTGGGTAATGCTCAAACCGAGTTTTTTCTGCACAAGATGTTCTGCGAGTTGTGACGTTGCGATGAGTTTGCGGCTCAACATGGGTAGATCGGAATGGGCAGATTCTATCTTCGCAAGTTCGTGGTGGTTGCGAATACCGAGACAGAGCTCTTCCGGTAGCCACCAGCTTTGTGCCAAGATACATCCTATCATGGCATGATTAGTCGGGATTTCAGTTTCCTCCACCTCTATGAAACAACGTTCGCTATCATTGTTTGCTTCAGCTAACGCTTTACTATATTCCGGGAAGTACCCCAGCAGAACCGGAATTCCGCAGTCACGGAACAAGCCGAAGGTATAAGCATCGTTGACATGCAGATCGCGTAACTTGAGATCCTGTGCCAACCATGCGGACAAGCGTGCAATGCGTGCTGAAGCATCCCAGAAACGCTCCAAATTGCTCACATTTGGAAAGGAGTTGCGTAGGATAATGCCGGCCACGGTATGGCTGGATGCTTTTAAGCCGAGCACCGTAAGTGCTTCGTTCGCTGAACGCACTCGCTGGCGCATTCCAAAATAAGGCGAATTAGCTGTCTTGATCAAGCTGGCCGAGAGCGCCACATCGGTTCCAATGATACCTGCCAAACGTTGAAAGTCTGGTTCATCTTTGCCCATCTCAGCCATAAAACGATCCAGGACAGCAGGGCAAGGTGGGATGCCGATATCGAGAATGGCACTCTCGAACAAGCTGTCGACTGGCGCTGGGCGGGAGTCTTGTTGTGTGTCGCTCATTGTATTTTCCTCGTTTTTAGCCAAGAGAGCAGTTTCATTACTGAGTTTTGTACTGCCATTTGAGCTGTCCTTGCCCGCCAAAAAATATTTTTTGATTAGGTGCCCCCATATGTTGCAAGCTGATTTTCAGCTGGCTTCTGGACAGGTTTTGGAATCCACGTAGGTCTAGCTGTGTACGCGAAATTTGTACCGTGGTTTCGCCTAGCACTTCTTTGATATTGCAGTGTAGTTTGGAGAGGCGGGTTTCTATTTGTTGAGACAGATCGGAAATCGTATCAGGCAGAGGCTTCCGCTTGCCCATTAAGATCAGAGTGTCCTTTACTGCAGGCGGGAAGCGTGCAAATATTTTCTGCCATTCGCTTTGTTGTTGCGAGGTAAGCTTGATTTTCCCGTCAATAATTTTGTCACCCAATTCAATGAACTTGCCGTGCTTTGGGTCGGCCCGTGCAGCTGCCATCTCGACAGCGTTTTTCTGCAAAACCTCATCTATTTTGATTAGATGTTCCTGAGCGACGGTGATTTGACTTTCAATGTTAGAATGATCTGGCAGTAACACGTTGACGACCGTTTCCCTATCCCTGCGAGCCAGCGTAGAAGAAAGATTAATCATTTGGCCGACAATTGCGCAACCTTCCACTACGCCGACGTGTAAAGTTTCAGCAATAATTTCGCAGTTCACAGCGCGTTCGATTGAGACTGACTTGCCGAAAATGACGCAGGATTCTGCATAATTGACGGTAATGTTGCCGTCCCATGCCTCAATAGTGGCGTTAATGGCTCGTCCATGTATAGCAACATTACCACCATAGCTTATAGCATTGCCTCCGGAAAGGTTGTCGTCAATGCAAATATTGCCATCTGAAGCAAGGATGGTGCCGTACACAGCAGAGCGGAAAGTCATGTGCTTGCCCTTTACGATGCGTCCTTCCTGTACTTCGCCATGCTCGACGAAGTGATCCACGTCCAACTTGATGTCGCCGGTGGATTTAGTACTGATGCCACTTCTGTTTTCGATTGTGGCAGTGACCTCCACTTTTTTTGATATATCGTCAAATCGCAGAAAGCCATCCATGTCTGCCACGATCATGTCGCCCTGCGCGTTGGGTTCGATGCGCGTGCCAGGGCCAGACATCACACGCAAGTCGAGATCTTTGGGTACGCGGGGTTCGATGGTGGCGCCGGTCACGCGGTAACCAGGATCGCCAAGCGCACGGGGAATCTTGCGTAACAACGGGATATTTTTAATTACTTGTGGAAAGAAATTTTTTGCTGCGCTCAGTGATGCTAAGCCGTTGGCGTTTATGAGTGGAGAACGATCCTGGCGTAGATCGGATTTTTCTTCTGCTATGTGTGCGTCAAGACTGTCGGTTGGTTCGCGCTGGTATGCGAATTCGATACGGGTTGCCGCACCACTTTGAATGACTGCACGCACCGTATCAGCATCGATACCAAAACTCACTCCATGGCACCACATTGCTGCGACAAACTCATCGAAATCCAATTTTGTCTGGCGCAATTCGGTTTTTTGGGTGAATTCGACAATAGTACTTATACCAACATCTCCAGACGCACCATGAACTGGGGTTTCAAATGTTACCTCAGTGAACACAGGTTCAAATAGATATTCCGCGTATCCTCTTGGGATAATTTTTGGACATCGATACAGGCTCTTACGGTGAGGTTCGAAAATGGCAATTTCACTGGCAAGTCGTACTTCTGCTAGTAATCCATTTTTTGCTGTGACGGGCTTTGTGCCATACAACAAATCTAAGAAGAGCGCATAGTCCAGCTCTTTGAAATAAACGTCATTTTTAAACAGACGGTCAACAAATAATCGTAAGATATCCTGAGCTGGGGGCGGCGAAATCAAGATAAATACGCCATCTTTCCGGACTTGAACATAGGTTGGCAACGAGGATATTTGTGACACTTAGTTTCTTTCAAGAGATTTAATGGCCGCAATGTAGATTGCGGGGCTGCTCAATGCTGCTAAATCTGTTGGGACTGAATTACCCTTAATGGCACCTTGTTGCCGGTTATGACTGACCGCATCTTGCAGGACATGGTTCACCTTGCTCGACAGCTCATGGCACGCTGATGCCCATCACCCAGCAATTCTAACCTACAGAAAGCCGACATTCATAACACAGCCACTATTTGTATAGTGGCTGCCGCCAGCGCAATCAATTTTTTCTGTCGTTTACTGCTGATGTTTATATTCCTGCTGCAATTTTACGCTCTAAACCTCCTTTCTTTCGTTCCTCTTTAATGTACTGCTCAGGGTTCAGGGTACTTGACCAGACATGTCTGAACCTCGGAGTGTTTGTGAGTAGTTTAGTTGTCCACGATGAGGCGCAGTTCCATTGTCTGCAGCCAGCAACACGATTCTGCTACGCATCTGAACACGTGCTTCGACTCGCTTGCGCTTGCAAAGAATTCGAAGACGCCGAGCTTCGTCTGCACTCAATTGAACAGGTAAGGCAATATCCATAACACTACCTCAGTAAGGCTTGGAGACCAAAGCCTATCAAAGTCCTACCCAAAGTACCGTTAATTATGACGCACTACACTAGCTTGACAATCACCGTCATGCCAGTTAGACGCATGGCAAAATCAATTGGGCCACCAGCCCACCCTCTGCACTATTTCCCAAATTGAATTCTCCGCCATGCAAGCGTGCTGTACGTTCAACAATTGCCAATCCTAATCCTGTTCCGGTGACATTGCTGCGTGAGGTTTCCAGCCGTGCGAACGGTCGCTTAACAGCTTCATGTTGTGCCGTAGGAATGCCAGTACCGCAATCTGTTATAGCCAGGATGACTTGGTTTCCTTCCTGCTTAAGCAGCAAAGATATCTTGCCTCCACCATGTTTGATCGCATTATCCAGCAGGTTGGAGAGCGCGCGTTTCAACAGCAATGGTCTGACTTGTAGCATCGGCACATCATGCAGTTCGAGCGTAAGCGATTTCGCTTGCTGTTCAAATCGTTCTGCAACTTCGCATACTAGTGATTTTATATTCAACTGGGTAACGACTTCATTTTCATCTAGGCGCGCATAGTTAAGGAATTGCTGGATGACTGTATCCATCTGCTCAACATCAGCGGCAAGTCCCTCGCGTAGGGTTTCATCGACTATAAACTCAGCCGCCAGTCGCACGCGTGTCAACGGAGTACGCAGGTCATGCGAGATACCTGCCAACACCAAAGCACGCTCACGTTCATTCGCGGTGAGGTCGGCAGACATCTGATTAAAGGCGCGTGTTACTGTGACGATTTCATGCGCGCCCCGTTCCGGCAATGGCTGCAGAGTAGCACCTTGGCCTACTTGTTGAGCTGCTTGCGCAAGTTGTTGTAAGGGATATGCCACTTGTCGCGCGATGAAATAAGCGCCGAGCATGGCCAACCCAAATATCAAACTGCCCCATACCAATAGTATTTGCGACGCCGGACGTGCAATGTGTTCTTTGGGTAATGCCACCCAAAATTCTTCATTGCCAATGAAAAAGCTGACCCACAAAGCCTCCACACCGTTATGCTTTGCTGCGAAGCGGGTATTCTTGCCTAAGCTTTCGCGCACTTTTTCCATCATCAAGTGCAATTCAAGAGGACGGGCTGGCAAAGGTTTGAGTACATCACTCTTCTCTGCCATTTCCACATGCAATCTTTCTACATCAGCCAATTCGGCGAGCAGCGCGGAGCGCCATTCCGGGGCGGCGGACAGCACGGCAGCGCGTGTGAGATTGATCACCGACACGACCAGTTGCGCCATCTGCTGCGCACGCGGTTCACGTTCGACTTGACGGAAAATTGCCAGAGCTGCTGTTAGAGACAGTACCATCAACACCATGATTAGCAACAAGGCTCGTGCCAGCAAAGTTTTGGGCAAGTAAATCAAGGCTCGATTCCATCCGGCACAAACACATATCCATGTCCCCAAACCGTTTGGATGAAACGGGGATGCGCAAGGTCCGCTTCAATGAGTTTGCGCAGACGAGAAATTTGCACGTCTATAGCGCGATCGAATGGATCATGATTACGGCCGCGCGCCAGCTCCATAAGTTTGTCGCGCGATAAAGGATGGCGAGGATGTGTGACGAGTACCTTAAGCAATGCAAATTCGCCGGTCGTGAGTGCGATGGGTTTGCCTGACTTGCTCAACATACGCGTAGCCAAATTTAATTCACAAGCACCGAAGGTGACTGTCTTTTCTTCGGTTTGCGGTGCACCAATCGGTTGTGTTCCTTTACGGCGTAATACCGCATGGATACGTGCCACCAGTTCGCGCGGATTAAACGGTTTGGGGAGATAATCATCTGCTCCCATTTCTAATCCGATGATACGATCTATTTCGTCGCCCTTGGCGGTAAGCAGAATCACCGGAACATTCTCACCTGCGCCGCGCAAACGTCGCAAAATAGACAGACCGTCTTCATTTGGCAACATCAAATCCAGCACCAATAAATGATAACGGTTTAGCGCTAAAGCCTTATCCATCTCGCTACCATCAGCGACTGCTTTCACTGCGAGTCCTTGTTCACCAAAATAACGAACCAACAACGAACGTAAGCGAAAATCATCGTCAATAATTAGAATGCGTTGTATGTTATCCATGGCAGGCATCATAAAGCTAACTTCGGTTTGAACTGTAAAGAATTGTGTAGTAGCACATTGATTGAAACAAATTGTTACAGTTTCGACCTTGGGAAAAATACTTTTCTTACAGTTTAATTTTATTATTCACTACACACTTAATTTACTGAGAATATCCGTGGCTATAATCGTCAATAACATCTTTAAATTTTTCATAGCAATTTGTGTTTCAATTTGTGCTTCCATGCCTGTGTTAGCAGTTGAACCGGTTGACGGCACTGCACAGGCTGTCCATACCGAGCAAATGCAAAATGAATTATCTGAAGAGCAGGTCAAAGCGCGTGAGGAAATCCATAAGGAATGGAGAAACAAGACTCCTGAACAACGCGCTGAAAGACGTAATAGAATGCGAGAGCATTGGAAAAATATGCCTCCTGAGGAACGACATAAAATGCGCGAAAAGATGAAAGAGCACTGGCAAAAAATGTCACCGACTGAACGTGAAGCCAAAAGAAAAAAAATGCGCGAGCGTTGGGAGAAAATGTCGTCGGAAGAACACGAACAACTAAAACTTGATATATCGCGCCAGAAACATTTACCTTATTAGCCTAAACTCCAATAACTTTTATTACTGAAGACGGGTGATCCGCCAGAAGTTTAGCCAATATGATCACAATGGAAAAAAATGAATTCAAATGAGTAATTCTATATTTGTTGAAATCGAATTTATTTCGCTGATCATCTTTTCATTTATCTTGCCTTTTAGCATATACATTTACATGATGAGGAGGAAAGCTATCTCCCGAAAATTAGTGCTGCTATTCGGCGTTATTCTAATCACGATTTCTGGGATAAATGTAGTTCTTTTGCAAAGTCTGTCAGAAATGGCTGCTAAATCATCTTCGTTGCTTGATGATAAAGTTTTTACATCAGAGCTTTCAATCGCGCTATATCTCATTCCGATTATATTTGCAGGTATTGGTGTGAACATTTTGTCTCATATATTGATCAGTCACCTTGCTGATGCAGAAAAGCAATTCGATCGTGAGCATAGATAAATGCTATACCGCATTGCTCGTAGAAAGCGATTAAGTGTTCGCAACTGCATTCAGCCGAAAGCTCGCGTCCTGACTGGCAGCCACTGAATCATCGACTGTTTCATAAAATAGATACTAATTTGCCACTTCGATATAACGCGGCACTGACTTACGTTAACTTAAAAAATTGGTAACGTAGAATTTGTGAGACCTGAGTAGTAGAAGATAATTGCCCTCCAATA
>NZ_CAKMLL010000056.1 GCF_927797785.1 Candidatus Nitrotoga sp. BS
AATGAGACAGGCACCATTGTTATTAGTTCCGTTAATTACGGTTCTCTACACTAGCGAATAAGGTTATATCGTGCGAGCGAAGCGAAGTCACTGACTGAACCGTTTGTTATACAAACACAGTCCCTGAATGTGGGTCAGCCCAACCGGGCTAATGTACTGAAAAAAGAAGGGCAAGTCTTGACCTCACCGTTATTGTCGAATGGTATCTACTCGCCTCCGATTTCACCAGCCAAAGCCATTTGGATAGCGATCATGGGACTCACCCTCCTGTAAGGAATGGTTTGCAGGATTTAGGTGGCAAGCTAATCTTCGTTTACTTTATGAAAGTGATCCTTTCATATAATTCCAACTTTTCACTTTAGCACCACCACAAATATTAAGGCAGATAGAGTGATGCCCAATAAAAAACACACATAGATTAACATCTTGATTCGAACTCGAAAAACTTCGATCACATTAACTACGCGTGCATTTTGTTCGGCAAGTGATTTGATTAATGTGGCTGATGAGTTCTGTTCTGAATTCAGTTCAACTATCTTCGCCTGAAGATGACGAACGCGACCGTCCAAATTTGCGAGTCCTTCAGCATCGAATGAAGCAGTTTCTGGTGAACTGTCAGCGGTAGGCTGGCTGTTTGTGTTAGCTTTTGCCGCAGTAAAAAGGCGCTTTGCGCCTTTCACCATGCCCGGTGCAGCTTCTAACACATCTTTCCATGGTACAAACTTCAGCGCGCTAATCCAACTTATCGCCAAAATCATTCCTCCTGTTTTTATATATCAACGGCACTACCAAACATGCCATCAGTTATGGAACTTCCAAAGAAGATACTCCGCTGCAGGTAATTTTTCCAATTTTTATTAAAATCACAATACGTGATTGACCCATAAATTAAAAAACGTTTCATGCAAATTTGTTCTCCTTTGATGATCTGAAGGTAGTATTTCGACGTGAGAACGAATTCTGTCAGGAAGCACAGGCTACGGTCATACTTATTATTTTGGCGTTATATCAAGAGCCGGACGCCATTGGTTGCGCGCTAATGATCGACTTGATGTTGAGCGCAGCAATGGAATTTCGATACGCCATTACTTGAGAAAACAACTCAAAATTTAAAGTCTTGCTTCGAAATTTAGGTGACAACGGAACGATAGGGGGAAGGTGTTGATTATTTTTGGCATTGTGGGCAATAAAAACTGGATCGCTGCCCTTGCCGAATCTGCTTGATAGTTGAGTTGCATGCACGGCAATTCTCGGTCGCGCGGCCATATACCCAGTAGTGCTGCTGGAAATAGCCAGGATTGCCACTGCTGTCCACGAAGTCGCGCAGGCTGCTGCCACCCAGCGCAATGGCTTCCGTCAATGTTTCTTGTATCGTTTTTACCAATCGGGCGCAGCGCGGTCGACTAAGTTTCGCGGCGGGTAGTTGCGGGCGGATACCAGCGCGGAATAGGGCTTCATTGGCATAGATGTTGCCTACGCCTACTACTAGATGATGATCCATGATGATCAACTTGATCGCGGCATTGCGTTTGCGTATCGCACGATAAAGATATTCGGCATTAAAGGTATTCTCTAGCGGTTCCACTCCAAGCTTCAGCAACAATGGATGCTGTGCGGGGTCGCCTTCATTCCATAGCACCGCGCCAAAACGTCGCGGGTCACGTAGCCGCATAAGCATTCCGTTTGCCAGCTTTAAATCGAAGTGATCGTGCTTTTCTGCTGCTATGTCTGCGGACAAAATACGTAAGCTGCCGGACATGCCGAGGTGGAGGATGAGCGTGCCGCTATCGCATTTGATTAACAAATATTTGGCACGGCGATACAGTGCGTGAATTATTTGGTTGTGCAAGATGGCGGCCAATTGCATGGGGATAGCCCATCGTAGATGAGATGTGCGAATGATTACGTCCGCGATGCGTTGTCCGACCAACTGTGGCTCAAGTCCGCGCAGGGAGGTTTCGACCTCGGGTAGCTCAGGCATGGTGTATTTTAGTGTTGATTGTCATTCTAATAATCCATTAATTTAATATAAAATCAATTATATGGTGTGTTCTATCCTGTTTATTGTGTTGATAAGTATTCCCCTATATAGAGAAAAACTGGTTACATGAAATTAAACCACGGGGACAGCATGGCAAAATCGATATCGAAGCGGCAAAGGTAAAATTAACAGTTGGCAGGATAGCAGCTTTCCAGTGCAAAGAAGGTGTGGCACTGTCATTCCTTTGGTGCGATGAACCTTTGGGGCTGGTCGTTCGTGCTACCGCTGCCGGTACGAAATCATACATATACCAAGCCAAGGTTAACGGTCAATCAATGCGAGTGACAATTGGCAAAGTTACAGCGTGGAGCATACCCGCTGCACAAGAGGAAGCACGGCGACTGCAAGTCCAGATTGACCTCGGCCATGACCCGCGCCAAGTTAAAGGCTGACGATGCAGAAGCTAGAGCACACGCTCTACAAGCCAAAGCAGACGCAAAGGCCGCACGAGAAAAACAGCTAGCCAGAGAATTGGTAACAATAGGCAAAGTATGGCCCGAATATGTGCAAGACCGCAAATTAAAATGGGGAGCGCATTCACTCTGCAAACACGAACGCGCCATGCAGAAGGCCGGACAGCCACAGAAACGCGGCAAAGAATTGACCGTGGCGGATGAACTGGAATCGCTGGCCGATGTGCGATTGGCAGACCTTACGCCTGAACGAGTTGATGAGTGGGCAAAAGCTGAGACGCTAATTCGTGAAGTATCCGCACGGCTTGCTTTTAAAATGCTGAGAGCGTTTCTTAACTGGTGTGGAAGACACCAAAACTACAAATTGATTGTAACGAGCAATGCCGCCGCGAGTAGCAAAGCTCGTGAATTACTGGGCAAGGCCAAGGTCAAGGATGACGCGCTCCAGAAGGAACAACTGCCCGTCTGGTTCTCCGCTGTTCAACAAATTCAAAACCCTGTAATTAGTGCTTATCTGCAAGCCCTGTTGCTGGTCGGTTCGCGCCGTGAAGAACTCGCATCATTGCGCTGGGAAAATGTAGACTTTAAGTGGAAGAGCATTACCGTCCAAGATAAAGTGAGCGGCTTGCGAGTTATACCCCTGACGCCTTATGTGGCGCACCTGCTGGCCGTCCTACCGCGCCGCAATGAATAGTATTCAGTAGTCCGGCCTCGCTTTCCGGCTATCTTGCAGAGCCTTCCGACAGGCATAATGAAGCATGTTTAAAGGCTGGGGTGGGCTTGATGAACTTGACGTACAACCTAAAGCGCATTGAGACGCTGATTCGGTTGAAGGTGTTTGACTTCGACAGGATCGGTGCGCCTGTCGCGCAGGCAATGGCATAAAAGGAGGGGATGACCACTCAAAATAGCCGACATTGGCTGGGGGAAATGAACAGACCGCCGTAGATGTTGTAGGTCTTACCGGAACATCATCTAAAAATGAAATGTGATGACGGCGGGTGGAAATTAACGGGATTTATAGAAGTGCCCCAAAGATAATTCTTGAGGGCGGAACGGACGCACACCACGGTGAAACGGGATGAGAGTTTGCTGTTGCCACTCACCCGTCAAGAGACCGTGCGCCAGACTTCCTTCGGCAATGCCTGAGCCAATGCCTTCAACGCCACCGGTTCCTTGCTGGGTTCCCGATGCTACTGCATCTCGCCCCATCATTCTGTTAGAAAAAGTTGCACTTCGTTGTTGAATCCGCGACTTTTGAATAGTTGACGCACCACAAACTAGTTCAATCTTGGCTATGTTCGCAATCCATGTTGTTAGACCGTTTCACCGGTCGCCATGGCCAGTTTCGATCCATTACCTTCTTCACGGTCGAGGGCATGAAACTAGCCGAGATAGTTGTCCAAGTAGCTGGTGGCCACACCGCGATACTTTTGTACCTCGCAATCCAAACCGCTCCGCTTTCCTTTGAACGACAACAAGAACATCGTTTCGTCAGCCTCGGCAATGACAGTCAGTACCGAGGCTGGACGGTTTTGGGCGCTGCCAGCAAACGATGTCGCCAGCGGTGTGCGGTGCTGTTGTGAATTCGCAAAGGACGGGCAATCTGTCGTAGCGTCTGACCGTCTTGCAGCACGCACGACAAAGATAGCATTGCAGTCTGTTTGCGTGGCCGTTCTGAATTACGTGCATAGACTGGCAGTGCAGGCACATCGCGCCAAATGCGAAGCGCTCCTCGATAGAACAGTCGATGCCAGTTGCGCATCCAGTGCTGCCAACTCAACCGCTACACGCTTGCGCTTATCGCGTGTCAGTTTTCTCAATGCGGCAGTGATTCGTTTTAACACAGGCCTTCTCATTTTTGCCTCCTGCATGAACTAGTGTGCATGCACCGGGGGACACAGTATGCACGTCAGAGTGGCTCATCAGATAAGCTGCCAGCATGATTTACGAATACAGCCTAATCTTCTATACCTGACAAAGGTAAGATTATCAGGCTGACTGTGCGGAATGATTGTTATTGTCTTGAATTAGATTAATTTAACTGGTTGAGATGACTGAATGTCTAAAAATCGGTTTAGCTCTTGCTGCAAATGTAAAGTTAGACTTTGCGCGCTTTGTTTGCCGGTAGGCATAACTAAATTAGCCACTTGTGCATATAGTGGATCGCGCTGCTCATACATATGTTTTAGTTTTGCATGTGGGTCGGCTGTCTGCAATAAGGGACGATTTCGGTCATGGCGAGTTCGATGCCAGAGGTCATGAACTGTACTTTTTAGATACACCACTACGCCATTGCAGCATAATGCATTGCAGTTTTTTTCATTCAATACCGCACCACCCCCAGTCGCTAAAACGATGTTGTCGAGCAGTACTAAGTCTTGAATTACGCTTGCTTCGCGCTGCCGAAACCCAGCCTCACCCTCAATATCAAAGATGTGCGGAATAGTTACGCCAGAACGCTGCTGAATTTCCTCATCACTGTCAACAAAAGCTTTGCCCAGCTGCTGAGCAAGCAATTTCCCTATGGTGGTTTTTCCTGCCCCCATCATTCCCACAAGAAAGATGTTGCCGGAATGGCGCTTGGGCTGCATATTATTAATATGATACATGGTCGGATTGTAGCTGAAAAATGCATTGTGCATCACCGATGCACTTACTGCTTATCGCAGGTTCAAGCTATCACTCAGGATTTTGGGGGAAATGAAAACCAACAGCTCTCTTTTGTTATTTGTATCAGTTTGACTTTTAAATAACCATCCAATTAAAGGAATATCACCTAACAGTGGCACCTTAGGCGTAGATTTCAGCTCATTTTGAGTATAGACACCACCAATTACAACAGTCCCTCCATTATCAACCAATACTTGTGTACTGATTTTTTTGGTATTAATGCTGGGTACTCCCCCTGCCGACGTGTTAATTATTGTGCCAACAGAATCCTGAGTTACTTCTACTTTCATGTTGATATTATCATCTGGTGTGATTTGAGGCGTTACGGTAAGGCTTAAAAGTGCCTTTTTAAACAATATGGTTGGTGCTATTGTCGCGCTGGTTGTTGTCTGATAGGGTATTTCCACGCCTTGTTCAATTGTCGCCTCAGTTCCATTTGCAGTCACCACACGAGGGCTAGAAATTTCTTTGGATATTCCATTTAGTTGTGATGCCTGCAACTCAAGTCCTAATATTTTTGTCACCGATGAGTTGAAAAGCATCGCTGATACTACGCCAGTACCAATCAGTCCAGGGGTTCCGGGCAGATTAACTGGCCCACCACCAGCACTTCCGCCAACAGAACCACGAAGTCCGCCCACAGAAAATCCGCCTCCAGGTGGTGGTACACCGGTATAGCTTAACCTTCCGCCTAAGGTTCGAGTAAAGGTATCGCTCGCCTCAACAAAACGTGCTTCAATCATCACTTGGCGCACCGCTACGTCGACTTTCTTGATCAGCTTGCGTACTTCCTCCAAACGCGATGGCGTATCTTGAACGAACACAGTATTGGTGCGTGCATCTTCCACTGCGCTCCCGCGTTTTGATAGCATGCGCTGGGCAGAATTCTGTAACAAAGCGACAATTGCTTTTCCTTTTGAATAAGCTAGTGGGTAACTTTCCGTGTGGAGAGGTTCAAGGTCGAAGATTTCTTGATTTGCTGCTAAATTAAGCTTTTCCTTGACCGCCAATTCTTCGCGTGGGGCAACCTGGATTACGTTGCCGTTTTTGCGCATGTCCAAGCCGCGCGAGTCAAGAATGATTTGTAGTGCTTGATCCCACGGCACATCCTTAAGGCGTAATGTCAGATTGCCGCTCACGGAATCGCTGATCACCATATTCAAATTTGTAAAGTCAGCAATAACATTCAGTGCTTCACGCACTGCAATATTCTGGAAACTTAACGTCAATTTTTCGCCCTTGTAACCTATCTTGCTATTCGTAGATAGTTTATCGGGATCATCCGCTACTGCTTTAATTTCCAGGATAAACTTGTTATCCGTCTGGTAGGCGACGTGCTCCCATAACCCCTTGGGTTCAATGACCATGCGCACATGGTCACCCTGCATGAATGTATCGACCCCTTGTATTGGCGTGCCGAAATCCACTACATCAAGTTTACGTTGCAGGTTGCTCGGTAGACTGGTATTCATGAAATCCACGATCAAGCGTTTACCTTGCTGCTTAACGCCTATACCTACACCAGGGTCCGATAGGTCTACCTGAATGCGTCCTCCTCCATTGCCGCCGCGACGAAAAGCAATATCACGCAGGCTATATTTCTGAATACCTTGCTTTGTCTCAGTAAACCGTGCAGCGGGTGCCACCGCTGATTCCGCAGGAACTTTGCCATGCAGGGTAATTAGCAGGTTAGCTCCCTGTGTCTGTGCGTCATAAACCAATGTTTGATTAAGGTTAACCACCAGACGGGTGCGATTACCTGATTGCACGATATTGGCGCTACGTAATTCACCTACGCCAAATTCCTGCTTCGATTTGCCCAGCTCATTCGTTGTATTGGGGAAATCAAATACAATGCGCGCCGGATTGCTGATGGCAAAATTCAAAGGCGGATTGGTAAGCCTATTCTTCAACCCCATTTTAAGTACAAGCTTACCACCTGTTGCAGTGCTGGCGCTGAGCGACTGTATGCTATTCTCCGCGTCAGAATTTTGTCTGCTAGCGTTTAATCCACTGGTATTGTCTTGCGCTTGGGCAGTTAGCGCGCAAACGGCAAATGCCGCGACAACGAGCAGAACAAAGTTGTTGACTACGTTTTTATAATGACTCATGTTTCACTCCTAATCATTCATTCCATCAATGGCAAGCTACTTATACGTTCCGCCCAGTCTCCTGCACTATCTTGCACGACTTCCTTGATTTTTATTTCGGTTTCTGTCACGGAAATAATTTGACCAAAATTTGATCCTAGATAATTGCCTGTTTTGACTCGGTGGAGCTTTCCATCCGCTGAGCGGACGATAGCATGAGCAGCTTTAGCCTGATAAAGAAAACCGACCATCTTCAAATTTTCTAATGGTGATTCTTCCAGTTCTTCGCGACGTCGCGTCATATCCGGTTGATTGAGGCCGGGAAGATCGCCACTTTTCGCTTCGGGTTTGCGAGGTTTGAATGGATCCGGGAGATTTGTAGCGTTATCATAAACAAATGGCTCATAAGGCTTAATCTCAGGAGGGGGATCCACCTTGCCGCGCATTCCACTGCCAGTGACTTTGACGAAATCGCGCAAATCTTGAAACTCTTCGCCAGCGCAGGCAGATAGCAGTAAAGATGTCGACAGTAGCAAACAAACCGATCTCATTTGTGTGCTCCAGCTGTTTTGGATGATTGCCTCTGGGCAGTTAATTCTTCTTCATCTAAATAGCGATATGTTTTAGCTATAGCATCCATAGTCAGATACCCTGCCGTTGGATTAATATTAATTTCGCTCAATGATACGATACGCGGTAATTGAGCAATATCGCTAGCAAACTTACCAAGGTCATCATAATTACCCGTTACTTTAATGGTGATTGCCTGCTCAGCAAACACGCCGGTGATAATCTCGTCGCCCGGTCTAAATAATTCAAATTGTAGGCCGCGGCCCAAGCCAGCTTGATTAATATCGGTTAGCAACGCATCCATTTCTGACTTGCTCGGTAATTGTTTCAGCAGTGCATCAAACGATTGCTTGGTTTCCATAAGTTTTTTATTGATAACATCCAGATTGATGGCTATTGCCTTTTTGGTCTTGAACTCCGTTTTTAATGTAGTCTCAATCTCCTTGGCTGTGCTCAGAGCTTCCCAGCGATCCTTCCAGTCAAATAAGGCACCCGAAATTGAAATGGTCACGAATATTGCCACAAATGCGCTGAGCTTCACCAATAATGGCCAGCCACCCGGATCTTTGGGGTTAATGTCCTTTAGTTCGTCTAACAGTCTCATGAGATTACCTAACCTTTCGTGCCAGCTGACTGCGCCGGAGCAGCAGGAATTGTCGGCACCTGAGTAGTCAAGTCAAATTTCAGATTAAACTCATTCAAGCGTGGCCCATTGTCCTTCGTGGATATCGCGGAAATTTGAACCAGCGTAGGTGATTCCAGCCATTGAGAGCCATCAATGGAGCGCATCAGAGTGGATACCCGCGCATTAGACTGAGTTAAGCCAACCAAGTTGATTTTGTTACCAGTTTGCTTAATCGATTTTAAATACACGCTTTTTGGCATAATATTCAACATCTGATCCAGCAGGTGCACCACATCTGAGCGCGTACTTTGCAGTTTTTCAACCACTGTTTTTCGCTCCATTAGAGCTGCGATTTCCATTTTTAACCGTTTTATTTCAGCGATCTGCTTGTCTAGCAGGACGATTTGATCTTTCAAATATTGGTTGCGGCGTTCTTGGTATTCAATCTGCGTAGTTATGACAGCATGCACGATACCAACAAACATTGCTGCCAACACTAGCGAGATTACGCTGAGTGCATAGAACTGAATCTGCCGCGCTTTGCGCTTTTCAGCACGATGCGGTAATAAATTAATACGTATCATGAGGGATCAAACCTCCGCATCGCAAGACCACAAGCAATCATTAGCGCTGGCGCATCAATCTGTAATTGGCGCTGTTTGATGCGCCCAGACAAAGTCATCTGAGCAAATGGATTCGCCACAAGTGTTTTTACCTGCGTACGTGTTGCTACAGCATCATCCAAATTAGACAGTGCTGCGCAACCGCCAGCTAACACGATGTAACTTACTTCATTGAACCGGGTAGAGGTAAAGAAAAGCTGAATGGCACGAAACACTTCGCCCGCCATACTTTCACGGAACGGTGTCAGTACGTCACTTTCGTAGTTCTCTGGCAATCCGCCATTAAGTTTGCCTGCTTCTGCCTCCTCGGTGGATAAGCCGAAAGCATTTTGGATATGTTGTGTTAATTGATCGCCACCCATTTGCTGATCGCGCATGTACACCGATTGTCCGTTGTGCAGAATATTTACATTCATTACATTTGCACCTATATCGATCAATGCTACGCATTGATCCGCTGCACCTCCCGGCAACTGCATGCGAATCTGGTCAAACGCCATTTCGGTGGCGTAATGCTCTACATCCATCACCACGACCTTGAGCCCCGCTACTTGTGCAACAGCAACTCGGTCTTCCACGTTAACATTACGTGAGGCAGCTAACAATATTTCGATTTCCGCAGTATTGCCAGGTGCTGGGCCTATTACTTGAAAATCTAGGTTAACTTCGTCAATAGCAAATGGAATGTACTGATTTGCTTCCGCCTCCACCTGAGATTCCATATCTTCTTCATTCAATCCGCTGGGCAGAAAAATTTTTTTACTAATCACGGCGGCAGCAGGAAGCGCAAGGCTAATGTTTTTTATACGCGTTCCCATTCTTTTCCAAGCGCGTCGCAGACATTCCGAAACTGCCTCCAGATCATTGATATTGCCGTCACTCACTGCGTTTTGAGGCAGTGCTTCTATTGCGTAATGCTCAATAACATAGCCGTTTTTCTTCGCTAATTCGCTTAGCTCCACAATTTTGATTGAAGACGAGCAAATATCGACCCCGATTAAAGGGGGTGTCTTGGTATACAAGAAATCTAACGGAATATTTAACTTGTCTTTGATCATAATTAATGATTAGAGCTTTATGTGTTGAGTGGTTTAAATAAAAAACAACGAATTGTTGAGAATGTAAATAATTTTCATTAGGATATAAAATTGCATTGCACTATTAAACTACGACAGTAAATCAAGATGACAATATTCATTAAAATAATGATCAAACACTTTTTAATTTAAAAGTTTCACCTTGTAATTTTGCGCATTGTTACATTTTACTTTACGACAAGTTGCAGAAATACTTTAGGGCGCCCCTACAAATCTCGACCAATCCCGTCAAGCTTAACTCTTGTCGGGTATCCAGCTATTTGCGGGTAAATATAAACTCGGCAATTAAATATTAAACTTAATCGATAATGCCTTGTCAGATTGAACACGGAACGACAAGTCGGGAGGACACTTTCGATACAGGCATTAGGGTACTTCTATCAACCCCCCCAATTTTCACAAGCGCCGAAAGTCCACTACGCCTAAAACAGACATAGCCGTATTCGACGACCCCCACCCCATGCAAACGGCCTGTTTGACCTTCAAAACCGTTACGCCAGCCTGTCTGAAGCAGGCGACCCTCTGGAGCGGCTCAACGCCGTCATTGACTGGGAGATGTTTCGCTCCATTCTCTCCCGCATCGACCCCACAGAGCGCAAAAGCGCAGCCGGACGCAAGCCCACCTGCCGTGTGCTCATATTCAAGATGCTCATCCTTCAACGCCTGCGCAACCTGTCAGACGAGCGCTTGCAATACCCAGTCAGCGACCGTCTGTCTTTGATGCGTTTCCTCGATCTTGAACTGGCAGGCAACGTACCCGATGACCGCACCTTGTGGGCATTCCGTAAAGCACTCAAACAGCACCCACTGACTGATGCCTTATTCGAACGACTGAATCAAGCACTGAGCAACACAGAGAAATTGCACGTTCGTGCACAGGTCGAGCATGTCTTGGGTGCGATGGAAAACGACATGGTCGGTATCTTCCTGCGCAGTATGGGTGCAGCGCGCGCCAAGGTGGGGGTGGGCTTGATGAACTTGACGTACAACCTAAAGCGCATTGAGACACTGATTCGTTTGAAGGTGTTTGACTTCGACAGGATCGGTGCGCCTGTCGCGCAGGCAATGGCATGAAAGGGGGCACTCAAAATAGCCGACATTGGCTGGGGGAAATGAACAAACCGCCGTAGATTTTGTAAGTCTCACCGGAATATCATCAAAAAATGAAATTTGATGACGGCGGGTGAAAATTAACGGGATTTATAGACGTGTCCTTAAGAAACACCTCCCAACCAACTGGTTTTATAAAGCGGAATTAAGAGGGCTGTTCATTGACGACGAGTTTCATCCCCATTTTTTCAGCACGTTGTGCCAGTTGTCGCAACACTCTTTCGCGATAGCGTTCTTTATAGTAGTCCTGCCCCTGATCGGTATACGCTTCACCTTTGGTAAGCATGCTGTAGATAAGACGAGCCAGTTTGTGCGCGGCGGCGGATACGGCTTTAGGTTTGTCCATGCGCCCGCACATCCTGCGGAAATATGCGCCCAGCGCCGACTGGCTGCTGCGCAATGCTGCTGCGGCCAATCTCAAGGCTTGGGCTGCCCGGTTGGCTTCGCGCTTGGTCTTACCGCTCATAACGACGCCTCCGGTAATCTTGGTGCCGGGGCATAGCCCCAGCCAACTCGCGAAGTGCCCTGCCGTGGCGAAGCGTGACATGTCCGCCCCGGTCTCGGAGATCACCGCAAGTGCGGTGGTGAGGTCGATGCGCGTAAGATCAACTCCGCACATCCTGAACAATTGCGTGCGCAGATCAAACTTCGGCGCATGCGGGGGCGACCACGCTTCTTTCCCTTCGCCGGTTCGCCATCATGAACTTGCAGGCTTTGCAATTGCCCCTCGATCTTATGGTCGGACTCGACTAGCTGTGTGCCGAGGAAATCGAACATATCCAGCGCTTGCTTGAGCGCAAACAGATGCTCCGCGCCAGTTGCCTTGCAGGCTTTTTGCGATTTCATCAACGGTAGCGCGAATGCGCTCATTCTTTATCGCGGCCAGCACTTGACCATCGCGCTCCCCAGCGACAATGGCGCACAAAATCTTCTGCCCCGTCTCACCGACCACGCCCGAAATGACGTTGGTGAGCTGGATGTTCATCTGCGTGAGCGCCTTTTGCATGCGCTGCACATGCGTGCTTGGCATATCAAAAGCATCCCGCGCTGGCGCCACAGAGAGCGCAATACGCACACAGCTTCGGTCGGGCGAAATGCGCCGCGAAGCAAACCGTAGGTCATGAGTTGCTGCAACCATTGGTAGTCCAGCACGTCAGACTTGCGGCCAGAGACATTTTTGACGTGGCGCGAATTGACCAGAAACACTTTGAAGCCGCGCGATTCCAGAAGTTCGAACAAAGGGATCCAGTACACGCCCGTGGATTCCATCGCGACCGTGTCCACGCCGCAAGCGTCGAGCCAATCGGCCAAGGCGTTGAGGTCAACCGTAAAGCTTTGAAATTCCCGGACAGGCTCGTCGTCCCTGTCCGGTGGCACAGATACGTAATGGGACGAACTACCGATATCGACTCCAGCCGCATGGGGATGGGTGATCGTTAAAGGCACTCTATGATTGGCCGGGTTTGATACTGATTTTCTGCTTGCGTTGCACCATGATTGTCCCCATCATTCGTTTTGGAATGGGGTGCCACATCGGGTACGTCGTCAAGCTCACTCTCTGAAACGGGGTATCGGCCAAGCGTCCCAACAACGCCAAGCCAATTCACCTATGTCGATGACGTCACCCATGAACACGCTAACCCTCGGGCAATATGCACCATTGCTATTCCGGTCTTCCGTGGCACCGCATTCCACTTTGACACAGTCGGAAAGCAGCGTGTTTCTTCGGCGCGATTTGAGGCACAGAGCCGATTACTACGCTAACATATCGCCCAGTTTTTGGTAGCCATTCCATTTCCAAATAAATATGGAAATGTGTACTGCATCTGCAAATTGAAACAGAGCATAGAATGCATCACATAGTTATTCCCGCTTAAAATACAAATGGAATCAGTTAGTAGTTTGGTCAATTAATCAGATTGCGAGTCTTTCCAGTGTCGGCTATGTTAATGCCATTTGAAAATCAGGTAGCCTCTTGCCATATGGTCATTTATACAAAATTATTCACGTTCTAACCAAAATATAAATATAATCAATGCGGCTCTAGCCGCACTTGCTGTATATAAGACGTGTTTTGCGGTCTGTTAGTGAGTGCGGGTGCGTCATTTTTATTTTAATTATAGAGATATATATGCCTTGTATTACATTGCCAGATGGCTCGCAACGCAGTTTCGCGCAGCCAGTTACCGTGGCCGAAGTTGCGCAGAGTATAGGCGCGGGCTTGGCGCGTGCGGCGCTGGCCGGTAAGGTTGATGGGCATCTGGTTGATACCTCCCACCTTATTCTCTCTGATTCAGCATTGTCTATCGTTACCGATAAGGACATGGACGGGTTGGAGATTATTCGCCATTCCACTGCGCATCTTTTGGCTTACGCAGTCAAGGAGTTATTTCCTGAGGCTCAAGTGACTATTGGTCCGGTGATTGAAAACGGGTTCTACTATGACTTCTCTTATGCACGTCCGTTTACCCCAGATGATTTAGTGGCGCTTGAAAAACGCATGACGGAATTAGCTAGGAGCGATATTCCGGTAACTCGAAAAGAGTTGCCGCGCGACGAAGCGGTGGCCTATTTTAAAAGCATAGGTGAGCATTACAAGGCGGAGATTATCGAATCCATCCCCGTCGAGCAGGGTGTATCACTTTATACTGAGGGTGATTTCACCGATCTGTGTCGTGGGCCGCATGTGCCGTCTACTGGCAAACTCAAAGTGTTCAAATTGATGAGTGTGGCTGGCGCATACTGGCGCGGCGATCAACGCAATGCCATGTTGCAGCGTATTTATGGTACCGCCTGGGCAAAGAAGGAAGATCTTGACGCCTATTTGCACCGCTTGGAAGAAGCGGAAAAACGTGATCATCGAAAACTTGCGAAGCAGCTTAATTTGTTCCACATGCAGGATGATGCGCCCGGCATGGTATTTTGGCATCCGAATGGTTGGACCATCTGGCAAGTAGTTGAGAGCTACATGCGTGGCAAGTTCCGCGAGTATGGTTATCAGGAAGTGCGCACTCCAACCATGATGGATCGTTCGATGTGGGAGAAATCTGGGCATTGGGAAAATTATCACGAAAATATGTTCACTACCCATTCAGAGGCGCGGGATTTTGCGGTGAAGCCGATGAATTGTCCTGGGCACGTGCAGATTTTCAATTACGGCCTGCGCAGCTATCGTGAGCTGCCCCTGCGCCTGGCCGAATTTGGATCCTGTCATCGTAACGAGCCGTCCGGCTCTCTGCATGGCTTGATGCGCGTGCGTGGTTTTACCCAAGATGATGCACATGTATTCTGTACTGAATGTCAGATAGAAAGTGAAGTGGCGGATTTCATTGTGATGTTGCAGAAGGTGTACGCAGATTTTGGTTTTAATGATGTTTTGGTAAAACTTTCTACTCGTCCAGAGAAACGTGTTGGTTCTGACGAAACTTGGGACAAGGCGGAGGCGGCACTGGCTGCGGCATTGCGTCAGAATGATCTGGAATATGAATTGCAACCTGGTGAAGGGGCGTTCTATGGACCGAAAATAGAGTTTTCTCTGAAAGACACGCTGGGGCGTGTGTGGCAATGTGGCACCATTCAGCTGGATTTTAATCTGCCGGTTCGCTTGGGTGCGGAATACGTGGACGAGGACAATACGCGCAAAGTGCCGGTGATGCTGCACCGTGCTATTCTTGGCTCGTTAGAGCGTTTTATGGGGATTCTTATCGAGCACCACGCTGGAGCTTTCCCGCTGTGGTTATCGCCCGTGCAGATGGTGGTGGTGAATATCTCGCAGGATCAAGATGGTTATGCTACTCAGGTCGCAGACATTTTGCGAGTAGCTGGATTTCGCGTGCACTTGGATTTGCGCAATGAGAAAATTACCTATAAAATACGGGAATATAGCTTGCAGAAATTACCTTATCAACTGATAGTGGGTGCTAAGGAGATGGCTGCTGACTTGGTTTCTGTGCGAACCCGAAAAGGTGAGGATCTTGGGCAGATGTCGATTGCGGTGTTGTTGGAACACCTGCAATTGGAGCTGCAAGCGGGTAGTACGGTTTAATTTTTTGTGGAGAAACTGCAATAGCTCAGGATAAAGAACAACGCCTCAACGAGCAAATAACAGCACCTCAGGTGCGGCTAGTTGGTGTAGAAGGGGAGCCACTCGGTGTTGTGGCAATCGGGGAAGCGTTACGTTTGGCCGAAGTGGCTGACCTGGATCTGGTGGAAGTTGCGCCGATGGCGGAGCCGCCTGTTTGCCGGATTATGGATATCGGTAAGTTTAAATATGCCGAGAGCAAGAAGCAGCACGAGGCTAAACTTAAACAAAAACAGATTCAGATTAAGGAAGTTAAATTCAGGCCCGGTACGGATAGTGGTGATTACAATATCAAATTGCGTAACTTAACCCGATTCCTAGGGGAGGGTGACAAGACCAAAATTTCGTTACGTTTCCGAGGGCGTGAGATTGCGCATCAGAGCATTGGTATGCAAATGATGGAGCGTGTAATGGTTGATCTTGGGGAGCACGGTACCGTGGAGCAGTATCCTAAAATGGAAGGTCGTCAGATGGTGATGGTGCTGGCGCCGAAGAAAAAATAATTTTAATGAATTAAGGCCCCCGGTTTTGTCAAGGGTGTTTTTTCGACGTTACTCGGATTAAGGAGCTGGTTCGAGTAGCTGTACAATAAGCGGTTTCAGATAAGTGGTCTCGGGTTTTTAAGTGTTCCTGTCAGGAACCTCCTGGAGTCATAAAATAAAGGAGTTGTTATGCCTAAAATGAAAACAAAAAGTGGTGCGGCAAAGCGCTTCAAAGTGCGTGCAGGTGGCAGCATCAAGCGCGCACAAGCGTTTAAACGCCACATCCTGACCAAAAAGACTACCAAGTGCAAGCGTCAATTGCGTGGTACTGCTGAAGTTCACGCAAGCAACACGGCGTCTATTCGCGCCATGATGCCCTACGCATAAGGAGTAATTCATGCCAAGAGTTAAACGTGGTGTAACGGCGCGAGCGCGCCATAAGAAAATCTTAGATCTGGCCAAGGGTTATCGTGGTCGCCGTAAAAATGTCTATCGTATCGCCAAAGCTGCAGTAATGAAGGCTGGTCAGTACGCCTACCGTGATCGTCGGCAACGTAAACGCCAGTTCCGCACATTATGGATTGCACGTATTAATGCGGCGGCACGTGAGCAAGGCCTTAGCTACAGTGTGTTCATGAACGGTTTGAAGAAGGCCGCGATTAGTATCGACCGCAAGGTGCTGGCAGATATTGCCGTATTTGATAAGCTTGCCTTCATACAGATTGTTGGACAGGCCAAAGCAAGCCTCGGCGTTTAAACGCAAGCTAACCACATTTTAAGAGGCGTTCGGCGCCTCTTTTTTGTTTTTTTAAAGTTGTTCTGGTTGTCTGCTTGACTAGCAATTAACTTTTGTGATTGACTTTCGGGCGATTCGCGATTTCGGCTCAATTACGCCGCTAACCTCTCTGTCTCCTCTGTCAGGGTAGATAAATAATAAATAATTGTCATGCAAGAACTTGAGAAAATTCTCGATGAAGCACTAAAGCAGTTTGCCGCCGTTGATCAGGCAGCGGAATTGGAGCAGGTTAAGGCGCGCTATCTGGGTAAAGAAGGTCGTTTAACGGTGTTGTTGAAAAGTCTTGGCAAGCTGTCCGCCGAAGAACGCCCGGCAGCAGGGGTTCGGATCAATCAGGTTAAGCAGGGTATCGAAAGTGCGTTGCAGCAAAGACGCGAGGCCCTGCAGTATAGCCAGTTACAGCTTAAACTTAAGGCGGAGTCGCTGGATGTTACTCTGCCAGGCAGAGGGCTGGGTTGTGGTGGTTTGCATCCGATCACACGCACGCTTGAACGTATTGAAAGTCTATTTCATTCACTCGGTTTTACTGTTGCATCGGGTCCAGAAATCGAGAGTGATTTTTATAACTTTACAGCGCTCAATATTCCAGAAAACCACCCAGCACGAGCCATGCATGACACGTTTTACGTCGATAAAAAGCATGTATTACGCACCCATACTTCGCCGGTGCAGATCCGTTATATGGAAAATAATGCCCCTCCACTGAAAATTATTGCGCCGGGAAGGGTTTACCGCTGCGATTCAGATGTGACCCATTCACCAATGTTTCATCAGGTGGAAGGGCTGTGGATTGATGAGGATGTGAATTTCTCTATGCTCAAGGGTGTACTGTCGAATTTTATGCAATGTTTCTTCGAGCGCGATGATTTGCAGGTTCGTTTTCGTCCTTCATTCTTTCCATTTACCGAGCCGTCGGCAGAGATGGACATTCAGTGTGTGCAGTGTAACGGCAAGGGTTGTCGCGTGTGCAGTCATACTGGATGGTTAGAGGTGCTAGGCAGTGGGATGGTGCATCCGAATGTGTTACAGCACGTCGCTATCAATAGCGAAAAATATTTGGGTTTTGCCTTTGGCCTTGGAGTCGAGCGATTGGCGATGTTACGCTATGGTGTGGCTGATTTGCGACTGTTTTATGAAGGTGATTTACAATTTTTGAAGCAATTCAACTAGCATGAAATTTTCCGAGAATTGGTTAAGATCCTGGATCAATCCCGAGCTTTCCAGTCACGAGCTGGCTCATGTATTGACGATGGCTGGGCTCGAAGTGGAAGCTTTGGAATCAGTCGCGCCTGCATTTAGCAATGTAGTGGTGGCAGAAGTGCTGGAGGTGATCAAACATCCTGTTGCGGATCGGCTAAGTGTGTGCCAGGTTAATGTGGGCGAGACAGCATCTCTGAGTATCGTTTGCGGCGCACCTAATGTTGCCGTAGGTATGAAAGTGCCTTGTGCGCGCATCGGTGCAGTATTGCCAGGTGACTTTGTCATTAAGCAAGCCAAGGTGCGCAATGTAGATTCCTTCGGCATGTTGTGTTCTGCCAAGGAGCTGGGATTGGCCGAAGAGAGTCAAGGATTGTGCTCGTTGCCTGAGGATGCGCCGGTGGGGGTGGGGTTACGCGAATATTTAGAGCTAGACGATATGCTGTTTACCTTGAAGCTGACTCCCAACCGTAGTGATTGTTTAAGTATGGCGGGCGTGGCGAGGGAAGTGGCGGCGATTGCCGGAGGTGCATTGAATGCGTTGCAGGTAGATCCCGTTCTGTCGAATTTGACTGAAACCATAGCAGTAAATATTGATGTTCCCGAAGCTTGTCGGCTATATTGCGGTCGTATTGTGCGCGGTGTGAATTCCGCTGTTGCGACTCCGTCATGGATGATGCGCCGTCTGGAACGTGGCGGGCTGCGTAGTATCAATGCAGTGGTAGATATAGCCAATTACGTCATGCTTGAGCTTGGTCAGCCTCTTCATGCCTACAACTTGGATCAGCTCGCCGGTGGCATTACAGTGCGTTATGCAAGAGCGGGTGAGGAATTAGCTTTGCTCAATGGACAAAACGTCATTCTGCAGGACGACATGCTGGTGGTTGCAGATGATACGCGATTGCTGGCATTGGCTGGAATTATGGGAGGCATTGCAAGCAGCGTGGAAACGGCCACTCGTGATGTTTTCCTAGAGAGTGCCTTCTTTGTACCCGATGCAATAGCTGGGAAAGCGCGTAGACTGACCATTTCCACTGATTCTTCATATCGTTTTGAGCGCGGCGTAGATTTTTCTGAGACACGCGTGGCGCTGGAACGTGCAACACAATTATTACTGGAAATTTGTGGTGGACAAGCTGGTGCAATCAGCGAGGTGCATGGAAAATTACCGGTGCGTAATGCTATAACGTTACGTACTGGTCGAGTAAAGCGCGTGCTGGGCATTGTACTGGATACCGCCCAAATCACCGTCTTGCTGAAACGGCTGCAATTTAAATTCGAACAGCAGGGTGAAGATTTTCATGTAATGCCACCCAGTTACCGCTTTGACTTGATGCTGGAAGTGGATTTGATTGAGGAAATCGCACGGATAGTCGGCTACGATAACATTCCCGCACAGCCGCCACAAACTACAGTTATGATGGTTCTGCAAGCAGAAACACAGCGTTCAGTGTCTCGCCTGAGTCAAATGATGGTGGCGCGTGACTATCAGGAAACGATAAGTTATGCTTTTCATGAGGCGGAGGTTGAGCGTGATTTGTGCGCTAATACCACACCCATTACTCTGAAAAATCCAATCTCCAGTCAATTGGCGGTGATGCGTAGTAGCCTTTTAGGTGGTTTAATAGGTGCTTTACGTACAAACCTTGCACGCAAGCAGTCTCGTGTGCGATTGTTCGAGACAGGAGCGTGCTTTACTGGTGAAAATTATTCGCAGAGTGAGCGATTCGCTGGATTGAGCTACGGAACTCAGCTCCCTGAACAATGGGGTGTGGCGGCGTGCAGCGTGGATTTTTACGATGTAAAGGCAGATATAGAAGCTTTGTTCGCTCCAGCTGCATTAAGTTTTTTGGCATTGCCGCATCCCGCTTCGCACCCTGGGCGCTCGGCGCAAATCTTGCTTAATGGGCAGGTGGTGGGTTGGATAGGTGAGTTGCATCCGCAGTGGCTGCAGCAGTATGGAATTTCCCAGGTAGTGGTGTGGTTTGAGGTTGAGCTGGATGCTTTGAAATCAGCCGATGTACCGCATGTCAACGAGGTTTCTAAGTTTCTGCCGGTGCGCCGCGATCTTGCCGTAGTCGTGGATGAAAGTGTAACGGTTCAATCTTTACTGGATGTCATGCTAGGTAGTAATGCATCTTATGTGATAGAGCTAGCACTGTTTGATCAGTATCGTGGTAAAGGTGTGGGGGATGGGAAAAAAAGCCTTGCTTTCCGTGTGTTATTGCAAGATACTAAAAAAACATTAATTGATAGTGAAATCGAACTAAGTATCGCGCGCCTGACAGAAGTTTTGCAACAGCACGGTGCGGAGTTACGAATATAAGAGGTGATCAATGACATTGACCAAAGCAGAACTCGCGGATTTACTATTTGAAAAAGTTGGCTTGAATAAACGTGAAGCCAAGGACATGGTTGAGGCCTATTTTGAGGAAATTCGTGCTCAACTAGAACATGGTGATAGTGTTAAGCTATCCGGTTTTGGTAATTTTCAATTACGTGATAAGCCCCAGCGTCCTGGGCGCAATCCAAAGACAGGCGAAGACATTCCCATAACGGCGCGCCGCGTAGTGACGTTTCATCCCAGCCAGAAACTTAAGAGCATGGTAGAGCTAAACTATCATGGAAAACCACAAGCTTAAGTCCATTCTGCCATCGATTCCGGCAAAGCGTTATTTCACTATAGGTGAAGTAAGTGACTTGTGCGGTGTGAAGGCGCATGTGTTGCGTTATTGGGAGCAGGAGTTTACCCAGCTGAAACCAGTTAAGCGGGGTGGTAACCGGCGCTACTACCAGCATCATGAAGTTTTACTCATTCGTCGTATCAGGCAATTGCTGTATGAAGAGGGTTTTACTATCAGTGGAGCTCGCGGCCGCCTGAATAGTGCTGTCGAGCAAACTGTAGCAGATTCGCAGCCGCAGATACTTCAGTCGTCCGCAAATTTGTCAGAGTTACATCGAGAAATCCGAGAAATACTCGCTTTGCTAGGGTAGTGCTTCATTTTCTTCAATCAAGCTTACGATAGATACGAAGCTTTCTGGATAGCACTTGCCTTGATGCCGCCAGAGGTATCGATCAAGCTAAAAATGCAATGAGGTCAGCTGTTACAACTCGTGTTGCACTTCGAGCTTGAATCCGCATAATTAATGATTTAATGATGGTATAGCCAAATAAATTGCCTCCTTCGGTACTTGCAAAGTGAAAGTCGTGGCGAGGTCAATTTCCACTAACAGATTATTTTTGCTATAATCCGCGCAGATTTCCAGATGGGCCTAGGCCCGTTTTTTATTTGTGGGCATGATTATGGATGTAGCGAGATTGGTGGAAACGACGGTGACTGGCTTGGGTTATGAGTTAGTTGACTTTGAAGTGTCTGGCAGGGGTTTGATGCGAGTGCTGCTTGATAACCTGGCGGGGATTACGGTTAAGGATTGTGAGTTGGTCAGTCACCAGTTGACGCGCTTGTTTGCGGTAGAGGGGGTAGATTTCGGGCGCCTAGAAATCTCATCTCCGGGATTAGACCGGCCAATTAAGAAGGAGGCAGATTTCGTACGCTTTTGCGGCAAGAAGGCGCAGCTAAAATTGCGTATCCCATTGGCAGGCCGTAAGAATTTCATCGGTATTCTTGGTAACCTTCAAGATGGTGTATTGCAATTAGACGTGGATGGTAAGCTGGTGCTGATTGAGCTGTCCAATTTGGATAAGGCGCATTTGGTGCCGACATTTTGACGTTTGCTTATGGCGAACGATTTGCTTGGGCTAAATTTTAAAATTCGTTTTACGCGTTATCGTTGCAATATTTATGACAATAATTTTTTGTTTATCTGACCTCGTAATATGAAAGGACAATGTGGTTGCACATTTGCTTGGGTGAAACAAAATTTAATATGGCTATTACCATGCATATAAAATAAAAAATATGCGAGTAAACGCGTTAATTTAAAAAACATTCGGGTTGGTTGGAGGCTGTTATGAGTCGTGAAGTTTTATTGTTGGTTGACGCCTTGGCGCGTGAAAAAAATGTGGACAAGGGCGTCGTCTTTGGTGCGCTAGAGTCTGCTTTGGCGTCTGCTACCAAGAAGCGTTTTGCCGAAGAATCTGATGTGCGTGTCAGTATTGACCGTAACACTGGTGAGTACGAGTCATTTCGTTGCTGGCAAGTAATGGATGATGAAACTTTTGAAACGCCAGATCTGCATATCAAGCTTGGCGAGGCTCAGAAACGTAATCCGGATATCCAGCTGGAAGAGTTTATCGAAGAGCCACTTGAGTCCATCGACTTTGGGCGCATAGGTGCACAAGCCGCTAAGCAGGTGATATTTCAGAAAATTCGTGACGCTGAGCGCGAACAAATTCTGAGTGACTTCATGGAGCGAAAAGAGCATTTGGTGTCTGGTACGGTGAAGCGCATCGAGCGTGGGAATGCCATCATCGAATTCGGCAAAATTGAAGCATTGTTGCCGCGTGATCAGATGATTCCAAAAGAAAATATGCGCGTTGGTGATCGTGTGCGCGCGTATTTATTGTGTGTGGATCGTTCAGTACGTGGGCCGCAAATTACGCTGTCTCGCATTACACCTGAATTTTTGATTAAATTATTCGAGCTTGAAGTGCCGGAAGTGGAGGAGGGGTTATTGGAGATAGTTAGTGCTGCGCGCGATCCTGGAATTCGCGCAAAAATATCGGTACGCTCCCACGATAAACGGATAGATCCGATCGGCACTTGTGTGGGCATGCGCGGCTCGCGTGTGCAAGCAGTAACCAATGAGTTGGCGGGAGAGCGCGTTGATATTGTACTTTGGTCGGAAGATCCAGCTACAAGTGTTATTAATGCCTTGGCTCCGGCTGACGTGGCCAGCATTATGGTGGATGAAGATAATCACAGCATGGATGTGGTCGTTGAAGAAGAAAATCTTGCGCAGGCTATTGGACGAAATGGCCAGAATGTACGCTTGGCTAGTGAGCTGACCGGATGGGAGCTTAATATTATGACTATAGAGGAATCTAGCCAGAAGAATGAGCAGGAGTTTTCTAAAGTGCGTGATTTATTCATTGAAAAGCTCGATGTGGATGCAGAGGTGGCAGATATTCTAGTTCAAGAAGGTTTTAACACATTAGAAGAAGTGGCCTATGTGCCACTGAGCGAAATGTTGGAAATAGAATCACTTGATGAGGCTACAGTGAATGAATTGCGCAGTCGAGCACGTAATGCCCTGTTAACTGCAGCAATTGTAAATGAAGAGCAGGTGGAGCATAACATTGAAGATTTAGTTAAGCTCGACGGTATGGACGAGCATACTGCACGTGTTCTGGCAAGCAAAGGAATCTGCACACAAGAGCAAGTTGCCGATTTGGCCGTGGACGAGCTGGTTGAGCAGGCGGGAATGGATGAAGAGCGCGCAAATCGATTAATTATGGCTGCACGCGCTCCTTGGTTTGCTTAATGGGGTTGGCTAAATTTAGTTATATTGACCAGCGTTACCATAAAAAATTGCATGATTTATATATCCAAGTTTTATTGGATATATAAGCTTCGTATTGGGTCAATGTGGTCATTTATGCATATCCTATAGAACAAAATATTGCCTGGCCAGACTTAACATGAGCGAATTTAATTTATATACTATTTTGGCAAATGGTTTTTGTTGCGTATTGAGTGCTATAAGTCTCAAATTATTGGGGTTAAGGGGTTGTAATGGGAAAAATGAATGTAGCGCAGTTTGCGGGTGAGCTTGGCTTGCCAGTTGAATTGCTGCTAGAACAGCTACAGGCTGCCGGGGTTGCCAGACAGCAGGAATCAGACAGCATATCGGAACAGGATAAGGCGCAGCTACTGGAGCATTTGCATAGTACGCATGGCAGTGGCAGTGCCAATAATAAAAAAATTACATTGACTCGCCGTGAAACCTCAGAGATCAAAAAATCGGACAGTACGGGCAGGGCTCGTACCATTCAGGTTGAAGTGCGCAAGAAGCGCGTAGTTGCTCCAGTCACAGCTGTCCATATAAAACAATCAGTTGCTGATGTAGTAAAGGTTGTCCCCCCAGCGCAAGCAATATCAAAGACTTCAAGGGCGGACATATTGGGCGAGCAAGAAATTGCTCTGCGTAATGAAGAGGCGCGTAATCAGGCAGAATTAGCCTCACGCCAGGCCGCTGAAATCCAAGCCAAGAAAGAACACGCCAAACGCAAAGGGACGCTAGTTGTCGAGCCTGTGGTGCTCCCCATTCAAGAGCCAGAAACCAAGGTGGTTTCAATTCCAGAAGTAGAGGCGGCCTCTGTTGTAAAGCCTGATTTGGCCGAAGGTACATTACATAAGCCTATGCCCAAGCCTGGTGACAAGGTTGCTCGGCCTGCGGCCAAAAAGGGTGTTAAAGCCGCAATCCCAGACAAAGGCAGTCCATGGACTGAGGCTGGTCACAAGAAGCGCACCCCCGCAGTCGTAGAAGCGCGACCTGGCGGCTGGACGGCTGGCCGTGCAAAAGTTAGCCCGCGTCATCACACTAAACATGTCAAACAAGAAGAAACCGCCCAGCATGCTTTTTCCTTGCCGACAGAGCCAGTTGTGCATGAGGTAATGGTGCCAGAAACGATAAGTGTCGCAGAATTGGCGCAGAAAATGTCAATCAAAGCCATCGAAATTATTAAGGCACTAATGAAATTGGGTTCCATGGTGACCATTAATCAGGTGCTGGATCAGGAAACTGCGATGATTGTAGTGGAAGAGTTGGGACATATAGCCAAACCAGCCAAAGCGGATGATCCTGGCGCTTACCTGGCAGAATCTGAAGAGCAAAAAAATGCACCTCTCGAACCGCGCGCTCCGGTAGTTACTGTAATGGGTCACGTTGATCATGGTAAGACATCATTGCTAGATTACATTCGTCGAACCCGTGTAGCCAGCGGCGAGTCGGGCGGCATCACGCAGCATATCGGTGCTTACCATGTAAATACTCCGCGAGGAATGATTACTTTTCTGGATACGCCGGGCCATGAGGCATTTACGGCAATGAGAGCACGCGGCTCAAAAGTGACCGACATAGTGATATTAGTGGTGGCAGCTGACGATGGGGTAATGCCTCAGACCAAAGAGGCAATCAACCATGCAAAAGCAGCCAACGTACCTATCGTGGTAGCAGTGACTAAGATTGATAAAGCCGATGCTAATTCCGAACGTGTAAAACAAGAATTGGTTGCAGAGGGCGTGGTGCCAGAAGACTGGGGTGGTGATACCATGTTTGTTGAAGTATCTGCAAAGAGCGGACTGGGTGTAGACTCCTTGTTGGAAAGTGTGTCATTGCAAGCTGAATTGCTGCAACTCACCGCACCAAAGCTAAGCTTGGCCAAGGGTATTGTGATTGAAGCTAGGTTGGATAAAGGTAAAGGGCCGGTAGCGACTATACTGGTGCAGTCAGGTACTTTGAAGCGAGGTGACGCAGTGCTGGTCGGCGCTGTATCCGGACGTGTTCGCGCCATGCTGGATGAGAATGGCAAGGCAATAAATGAGGCCGGGCCATCGATCCCAGTGGAGATTCAGGGATTATCCGAAGTGCCTATAGCGGGAGAAAGTGTGCTGGTACTTTCAGATGAGAAGAAGGCACGTGAAATTGCTTTGTTCCGTCAAGGCAAGTTCCGTGCTGTGAAACTAGCCAAGCAGCAGGCCGCTACGCTGGAAAATATGTTCGAACAGATGGCTGAGGGCGAAGTGCGTATGCTGCCATTAATTATCAAGACTGATGTGCAGGGATCTTGTGAAGCGATTGCACATGCCTTACAAAAACTATCCACCGATGAGGTGAAAGTTAATCTGATTCACAGTGCTGTTGGTGCGATCAGTGAATCTGACATTAACCTAGCACTGGCTTCTAAGGCCATCGTGATTGGTTTTAATACTCGCGCCGATGTTGCTGCGCGCAAGCTGGCGGAATCTGCTGGCGTAGATGTGCGTTACTACAATGTCATTTACGAAATGGTAGATGTTATTAAAGCGGCTTTGTCAGGTATGCGGGCTCCAGAAAAAAAGGAAGTAATCCTCGGTATGGTGGAAGTACGCCAAGTATTCGTCATCTCAAAGATCGGCACCGTGGTCGGTTGCTACGTGACCAATGGCATAATCAAGCGTAATGCGCAGGTGCGAGTGTTGCGTGGCAACGTGGTTATTCATGCTGGCGAACTGGATTCGTTGAAACGCTTCAAGGATGACGTCAAGGAGGTGCGATCAAATTTTGAGTGCGGTTTGTCGTTGCGTAATTTTAATGACCTTGAAGTGGGCGATCAGGTTGAAGCATTTGAAATAATTGAAGTGGCACGTCCTCTAAATGCCTAAAGGCTACACTAGAACAGACAGAATTGCTGGACAGATTCAGCGCGAAGTGGCTCAGTTGTTGCGCCTGGGTGTGAGAGATCCTCGAGTGCGTATGATCACCCTAACAGGAGTTGAGGTGACCAAGGACTATTCTCACGCCAAGTTGTTTTACACTGCCCTGGACGGAGGAAACGCTGCAGTGCAGCAAGGTTTGGAACGTGCTAGTGGTTATCTACGTAGTCAACTCGCACATGCGATGAAACTGCGCATCATGCCGCAACTGCATTTTATTTACGATCCGTCGATTGAACGTGGCGCGCATTTGTCGCAATTAATTGATCAAGCTGTTGCCAGCGACAAAACATCTCACAGCCCTTCCATAGCTCCTTTGGATTTCTTGTCAAAAGAGGGAGCAGATGACCACTCACTTCCTGCTGATAATGTGGTAAAGAAGGATGCTTCGAGAAGCTAATATGAACCGTATAAAGCGTCCGTTAGATGGTGTTCTGTTATTCGACAAACCTCTAGGACTTAGTTCCAATCTCGCTTTGCAAAAGGTGCGCCGCCTGTTTCAAGCAGAGAAGGCGGGTCATACCGGTACGCTGGACCCTCTGGCGACTGGATTGCTACCTGTTTGTTTTGGTGAGGCAACTAAGTTCACCAGTTCGCTGCTGGAGGCTGATAAAACATATTGCGCATTGATTCGGCTTGGGCAAACGACTGCCACGGGAGATGCCGAGGGCGAAATCACCAGTACCTGTGCTGTAGAGCTGGATGAAGCAGAGGTACGTTCGGTATTAAGTAAATTTATCGGTGTAATTCAGCAGATACCGCCTATGCATAGCGCTATCAAACATCAAGGGAAGCCACTATATGAGTACATTCGTAAGGGTGAAACTGTAATACGTGCAAGCCGTAGTGTGATCATACACGAACTGGTGCTGGAGCGTTTCGCTGGTAACGAGATGGAGATTACAGTGCGTTGCAGCAAGGGTACTTACGTGCGTACGCTAGCCGAGGATATTGGATCGACTTTGGGGTGTGGTGCACACCTGCAAGGATTACGCCGCACAGCTATTGGCCGATTTTGTCTTGAAGGTGCGCATAACTTGGCTCAGGTGGAGTCGGTAACTATGCTAGAACGAGAGGCATACATTTTGCCGTTAGATAGCTTGCTGCGAGAGCTACCTGTGCTTGATTTGGATGCGGCGCAAGTGACCCGCATTGCTCAGGGACAGCGGTTCGTCATTGATACAGCGATGCTGGACGGCAAAGTTCGATTATATGGAGCAGGGCGTTTCATCGGAGTGGCCGATCTGCTGGAACAACGGCTGACCCCTGTAAGATTATTGTCCAGTGTGGCGAAAAGTGCTGCTTACGTAGTATAAGTTTCTGTTCTATTTTTAAAGTGCTTCTGATATGAAGTGCTAAAGAAAATTAATCTGAGCGGGGAGCTTGCGAAGCTACATTGATGAATTTTATGCTTTAAAGTTAGGATTGTAAAAGTGGGGTACTTAATGTGTTAGTGGGATACTTAATGAGCAAATGATGCCTACACTAGTTTAATGCCAGATAGATCGAAACTTTGCATATTAACTGTTTCAAAAATAGGCAAAGATTCGCATTAATTTATGAAGCTGTCGGACTAGTTAACGTAATATTGGATTACGTTCTTGTCCGAATAGACTTGAGCAACCGCCGCATTCGAGAGTAAAATGCGGCACTTTTTATTTAGTGGAGTGTGAATAATATGTCTATTACGGCAGCGCAAAAAGCGCAAATTGTGACTGATTACCAACGCATCAAAGGTGATACTGGATCACCAGAAGTACAAGTTGCATTGATGACTGCTCGTATTAATTACTTGACTGGTCATTTTAAGGAGCACATAAAGGATCACCATTCTCGTCGCGGTTTACTGCGATTGGTGAGTCGTCGCCGCAAGCTCTTGGATTACCTTAAGGGCAAAAATGAGGGCAGCTACCGAGCATTGATTCAGCGTTTGGAGTTGCGCAAGTAATAATACCGAGTGGGTCGCAGATGCGGCCCGTGTTGTTTTTGTTGAATTTATCCCGATTATAGCTTTACCCCATGGCGCAATAGCGCCACGTCATGCACAGAGAGGCGCACTTTGAGTCACTACAAGAAAACATTAGCGTATGGCAATCATCAACTCACCTTGGAAACTGGGGAAATCGCACGTCAGGCAAGCGGAGCAGTCGTGGTCAGCCTGGACGATACGGTTGTTCTGGTAACCGTGGTAGGCAGGAAAGATGCCAAACCGGAACAGGATTTCTTCCCATTGACTGTGGATTATCAGGAACGTACCTATGCTGCAGGCAAGATTCCAGGCGGTTTCTTCCGACGTGAAGGGCGTCCTAGCGAAAAGGAAGTCTTGACATCTCGTTTGATCGATCGCCCGTTACGCCCGCTGTTCCCGGAAGGTTTTTATAATGAAGTGCAAATCGTTGCTACGGTGATGTCTTCCGATGACCAGATTGACTCTGATATTCCTGCCTTGATTGGTGCCTCTGCTGCCTTGGCGCTGTCCGGTATTCCGTTTGATGGCCCTATAGGTGCGGCGCGCGTTGGTTACCTAAATGGTGAATATGCACTTAACCCGACCGCAGAGGAACTTACTCTCTCCAAGATGAATCTGGTAGTCGCTGGTACGGAACAGGCGGTTTTGATGGTGGAATCAGAAGCACAAGAATTGTCTGAAGAAGTGATGCTAGGCGCGGTAATGTTTGGCCACCAGCAGATGCAGGCAGTGATTCAGGCAATAATCGAAATGGCGGATGTAGTCGGTGCACCAGATTGGGATTGGAATGCGCCTGTGCATGATATTCCGTTGAGCTCTAAAATTGCCGAACTGGCCGAAAGTGATTTGCAGCAAGCTTATGCTATTCGCGAAAAACAGTCACGCACCAATCAAGTGGACGCGATTCGCGCACGAGTTCTGGACACCATGTCCGCATCTGAAAATGGTTCGGTGCCGAAAAATCATCTTAATGATTTGTTTCAAGCACTGGAATCTAAGATTGTACGCGGCCAGATACTAAGCGGTGAACCTCGGATCGACGGGCGTGACACACGTACCGTGCGTCCGATTGCAATACGCACTGGCGTATTACCTCGCACGCATGGTTCAGCGCTGTTTACCCGTGGCGAAACTCAGGCACTGGTAGTGGCCACTTTAGGCACTGCGCGCGATGCGCAGAAAATTGATGCTTTGCAAGGTGAATATTTGGATCGCTTCATGCTTCACTACAATTTCCCTCCATATTCTACCGGTGAAACAGGTCGCGTTGGTACACCAAAGCGACGTGAAATTGGACATGGTCGTTTAGCCAAGCGTGCCCTGGTTGCATCGTTGCCGAGTGAGGAAGAGTTCGGTTATTCCATACGCGTGGTTTCTGAAATCACCGAGTCGAATGGATCTAGCTCAATGGCATCAGTATGTGGTGGTTGTTTGGCGATGATGGATGCCGGTGTACCTGTTAAGACTCATGTGGCAGGTATTGCCATGGGTTTGATTAAAGAGGGCAATCGCTTTGCTGTACTGACCGACATTCTTGGCGACGAAGATCATCTGGGTGACATGGATTTTAAGGTTGCAGGGTCAGAGCAGGGAATTACTGCACTACAAATGGACATCAAGATCAATGGGATAACGAGTGAAATTATGCAAGTAGCCTTGAGTCAAGCACGAGAAGGGCGCATGCATATTTTGGGTATTATGAAGCAGGCCATGCCTACAGTACGTGAAGAAGTGTCGGCTCATGCGCCACGCATGATTAAACTTAAGATCAACCCTGAGAAAATCCGTGATGTGATTGGCAAGGGCGGCGCTGTGATACGCGCGTTAACTGAGGAAACTGGTACTACTATCGATATTGACGATGAAGGTAATGTAACCATCGCCAGTATTAGTGGTGAAGGGGGAATGTTAGCAAAAAAACGTATTGAAGATATTGTAGCGGAAGTTGAGGTAGGAAAAATTTATGAAGGCTCGGTCGTAAAGCTGTTGGATTTTGGCGCGATCGTAAATATCATGCCTGGAAAAGATGGTTTGCTTCACATCTCGCAAATTTCAAACGAGCGCGTTAATATTGTATCGGATATTCTGAAAGAAGGTCAGATTGTAAAAGTCAAGGTGCTTGAAGCAGATGAGAAAGGTCGCTTACGCTTAAGCATGAAGGCTCTTATTGTGTCAGAGCCTGAAGCGCCTGTTGCAGAGTAAAGGTTGAAAATTTGGTGTAATAAAAAAGCCCCTTGGTATGGGGCTTTTTTATTTATAAAATAAAAATGCATTGTAAATGCACTTGGTGAATGGGATGAATAAACCGATTACCTGCGATATTTTTTGCGCCGTGATAGACAATTTTGGCGACATTGGCGTTTGCTGGCGTCTGTCTAAACAACTGGCGCACGAGCATGGGATGATAGTGCGACTATGGGTGGACGATTTGTTAAGCTTTCGCAGGCTGCAGCCGACAATCTCTTCAGATATGCTAATACAGTATTGTTTTGGCGTGGAAATCAGGCATTGGAGTTCAGCATATTTAGAGCTTCCCCTGTCAAATATTGAGCCGGCGCAACTGGTAATTGAGGCGTTCGCATGTCAATTGCCAGAGCACTACGTGGTAAGGATGGTGGCGCTAGAGCGCAAATCGATCTGGATTAACCTAGAATACCTCAGTGCGGAAGAGTGGGTAGCTGGCTGTCATTGCCTACCTTCCCCCCATCCTTCTTTACCCCTTAGTAAATATTTCTTTTTCCCAGGGTTTACCCCGCAAACTGGTGGAATACTGCTGGAGCGAGATATCATTGCACGACGCGATGCATTTCAGAGCGAGCTGCACTCGCAGGCTGCATTTTGGCGGGCACTTGGTGTGCCAATACCTAAGCCAGGCGAACTGCGCGTGTCGTTATTTTGCTACGAAAACAGCTCACTGCCGGAATTATTTTCTACTTGGGCAAAGTCTAATATCCCAATGCTGTGTTTAGTACCGGAAGCCGGTGCGTTGTCCCAGGTTGCATCCTTTTTCGGGCGGGAACTTGTTGATGCGGGCGACATATTACAGTACGGTAATTTGGAAATTCGTGTTTTGCCGTTTATCGAGCAAGAGCGTTATGACGAACTGTTGTGGATCTGCGATATTAACTTTGTGCGAGGAGAAGATTCATGCGTGCGCGCGCAATTGGCAGGAAAGCCATTTGTTTGGCATATCTACCCGCAACAGGATAATGCGCATGTCAATAAACTAAGCGCTTTCATGGAGTTGTATTGTGCCGGGCTGGAGTCTGAGGTAGCACAAGCATTAAATAGGTTGTGGAAAGGATGGAACATTGGAATAAACGAAGGCCAAGCAATCTCGACAAACTCAAAAATCGCTTGGAACGAATATTTGGTTCATACAGCTTCATTGCAAAGGCATGCGCGCGAATGGTCGCAATATTTATCCGGCAATAGCCTCATTTTGAATTTGCTGAATTTTATTCAAAAAATTGATAGAATGCGCAGCTTGGAATGTAAATCAGATTTAAGGTAAGCAGACATGAAAATAGCACAAGAACTGCGGGTAGGTAATGTCGTCATGGTCGGCAGTGACCCCATGGTGGTTTTAAAGGCTGAATATACCCGCTCTGGCCGTAATGGTTCGGTAGTCAAAATGAAATTCAAAAACTTGTTGACAGATGCGCCAAGCGAGACAATCTACAGGGCAGACGACAAATTTGAAATAGTTTTGCTTGATCGAAAGGATGCCACTTATTCCTATTTCGCCGATCCTATGTATGTGTTCATGGATGCTGATTACAATCAGTATGAAGTAGAAAAAGAAAACTTGGGTGAATCGCTCAACTACCTTGAAGACGGTATGGCCTGTGAGATGGTTTTTTATAACGAAAAAGCTATTTCGGTTGATCTGCCAAATACTGTAGTACGCGAAATTATCTACACCGAACCGGCAGCGCGTGGCGATACCTCCGGCAAAGTAATGAAGCCTGCCAAAATTGGTTCTGGCACAGAGTTACAGGTGGCCGCATTTTGCGAAATTGGTGATCAAATCGAAATTGATACACGCACTGGTGAATTTAAGCGTCGTGTAAATGCTTGATGATCTTAAGAGAAACTCAAGTCACTGCTAAAAGTCTGTCAATATCTCTGGCCTAATGAACTGCCGTTGCGATCAAGAAGGTTAAGCAGTGTCGCATGTTCCCTTAAGACCCAAGAAATGTGTTTGAGAAAGTAGCAGGACAAAAAATATATGGGTTATAAAAATCATATATGGTTCTTACATTAACGCACGTATCCTTCGCGTTCTAGTTTGAGCAAGATTTGTTGCACCGCCTCTTCCACGCTAATATTTGTGGTGTCAATTACTAGTTCTGGTTTTTCCGGAGTTTCATAGGGATCACTGATGCCGGTGAATTCCTTAACAATGCCAGCCCGAGCTTTAGCGTAAAGTCCTTTTCGATCACGACCTTCGCATACTTGCAGCGGCGTCGCCACGTAAATTTCGAAAAAACCGCCTAATGGTTCGATCATGATCCGTACGTCTCGGCGCGTGGCATAATAAGGCGCTATCGGCGCGCAAATCGCGATACCATGGTTCTTGGTTATTTCGGAAGCTACGAAACCGATTCTCCGTACGTTGATATCGCGATGCTCACGCGAGAAGCCTAATTCGCTGGAAAGATGTTTGCGCATGATATCGCCATCCAGCAATGTGACTTGACGGCCTCCCATTTCCAGTAATTTGGTCATAAGAACTTTGGCCAAAGTTGATTTTCCGGCGCCAGACAAGCCAGTAAAAAATATCGTAAGGCCCTGTTTGTCGCGGGCTGGATAGGCTACACGTAATTCATTCAGAACTTCTGGATAAGAAAACCACTCAGGAACTGGAAGCCCTTCCGTTAGGCGACGTTTTAATTCCGTATCGGTCAAACTAGTGCTATGTGCTCCTTCAGGCACTTCTTCAAGAGGTAGATATTTTGCCCGTTCTTCTACGTAAACCATGCGGGGAAAGGGAATCAATTCTATGCCTATAGCGTTGCGCTTCGCTGCATTGGTGGGCAAACAGTATTCCTGAAACAAATCTATGCCGCGTCGGGTACCCTCATTTTCCGTATATTCGCCGCCAACAATTAAATGAGAACAGCCATAATTACGTTGCACAATAGCTTGCCAAAAGACTTCTCGTAAGCCGGATCCGCGAGGGTATAAAGGAAGTAAGGAGATGGTCGTAGTCGTGGAAGAAAAACGCGGCATGATTGCCTGATAGCAACGAATCAGAGTGAAGTAATCGAGATGATCAGATTTTGCGTTACCGATGACAGGGTGGATTAACAAATTGGCTTCATAGGCCATGGCAGAACGCAGCGTTAATTCATATTGAGCACGATGTAATGGTTGATGTGCCTGAAAAGCAATGATACGGCGCCAGCCGCGCCGCGCGAAAGAATTGCGCAATTCTTCCGGTGTAAGGTGGAGTGTCGGGTAGTCGTGGCGTAAGGGCAAGGATAACCCCTCAAGACGCCCAGAAACAGCATACTGGCCTTTTTGCTGCAAAAGATGCGCGACACCAGGATGAGCGGGATCGTCAGAATTGAATAAAACTTGTGCTTCCACTGTTCTGTCAGGCTGCCAAAGCTCTTCCACTGTGATCACGGCCAGCATAAAGCCTTCTGGATCGCGTAACGCAAGGTGGCTTCCGGGTACAAGTTGTTGGGCAACTGATAAATCTGGAATATCCAGAGTAATGGGCATAGGCCAAAAGGTGCCATCAGCGAGGCACATGTCATTCAGAACGCTGTTGTAGTCGGCCTGGTTCATGAAGCCGCGTAATGGAGAGAATCCCCCGTTAAGCAGCAACTCCAAGTCTGATAATTGTCGCTGGTTAAGATCCAGAGATGGAAAATCTATGGCTTCACGGCATAAAATTTCCGCACGCTTTTGGTCGACATTCAGATTGATGAGGTCACCACCATATGGTGTGATTAATTTATCTATTACGTTAGGCATCGTGATTGAATGTTGAGTTGAATATTTGATTGAACCGGCCAAATTGATCTTCAGGCAGGCAATTAATGCCGGCTGCCCCTTTTCTTCCTCCGCCCGTTTCAAATTGCTCGCACACTTTATCGGCTCCGCTTTTTGTAGCCAATGGTGCGCGCACGCTGACTACGAACCCTCCATTGGTGCGTTTAGTTAAAATAGCATGGGCTTTTAAAGGAAAAGCAGTGGCCAGGAGATTCCCGAATACGCCAGAAATGCGTCGACTCCATGGTGCATCGGGAAGAAAGTAAATCGCCCCGGTGGTACTTTCCACTTCTGGTTTTAGTTTTTGGGCGAGTGCAATATCTTCAATATAGCCATTTTTCAAAGTTTCAAAGGTTGGCTCTTCATGGATAAAGGTAAATGGGTCGCGATGGTTGTGCATGACTTGATAAAGTTCAGCTGGATGAAAATATAAATCTTGTAATGATTCACCATAAGCATTGTAGTTGATGCATTCCCCCAATTCTTTCAACGCATCTAGCTGGGTAGAGGTAAGTTGCAGAGTTTTTGATGTGTGAATAGCGCTTTCAAGCATGTTGTCACCAAATGCGGCGACCACTGCCCAGATTGAAAATTGTCCGTTCAGGTAATTGTTAACCAGCAAACTAGTGCAGATGTTGGGGCAAGTGTTGATAAAAGTGGTTAGTTGAGGATGAACGGGAATGTCGCCAGAGGTATGATGATCAAAATATTGCACTTGCGCTCCACGCTCCAATGCTAGCATTAGCGCCTCCCGATTTTTGCTCATGGCAATGTCCAAAACGGTAATTTGGTCACCGACTTCAGCCAGTACTTGTGCCAGCAATGAAATGTCCCGCTTTACGCCCGTGACGAGAACGCTTTTAGCCGGATCAGCGAGACGAAGTTGATGCAAGGAACAAATACCGTCCGCATCCCCGTTAAATATATCGTAAATTGTCACATTGCTCGCTATCGTTATGTTTTATCTATCAGATAAATAGAGTTTGTATGGGTTGACGATTGTCGCTCAATATACAAATAGTGAGTTATTTATCACGCAAATTTATGGAAGCTTGAGTTACATGGAAATTAACTTATTCTGCACTAAACGGGGTTTCGAAAGCGCGGGTTTTGTCGCGAAATAGCCTTTGATACCACTGAGAATGGCGCGTGCCATTTCTCCCTGATAGCCCTTGTCATTCAGGCGAAGCTCTTCGCTGGGATTGCTGATGAAAGCGGTTTCAATCAATATCGAGGGAATATCCGGTGATTTCAGCACGGCGAAACCAGCTTGTTGAACAGAGCTGCCATGCAATTTATTGATGTTGCCCACCTCTCCTAGTACATGCTGGGCAAGCTTCATGCTGTCGCTAATGGTGGCTGTTTGTGAAAGGTCAAGCAGTGTGCGTGCGAGATCAGGGTCTTTTGCGGCGAGATTCACGCCGCCAATTAGATCAGCCTCATTTTCTTTTTTTGCTAGCCAGCGTGCGCTGGCGCTAGTAGCACCGCGTTTGGACAGAGCGAATACTGAGGAACCGCGTACATGGGGTTTAATGAAAGCGTCGGCATGGATAGAGATAAGCAAGTCGGCGTGCACTTGACGTGCTTTCTGTACACGCCCGTTCAGCGAAATGAAATAGTCGCCGTCGCGAATTAATACGCCACTCATACCTTCGGTCTCATCCATCAGCTCCTTCAGTTTGCGTGCGATGGCCAGCGTGACGGTTTTTTCGTGTGTGTCACGGTATCCTATCGCACCCGAGTCTTCGCCGCCATGTCCGGCGTCGATAGCAACGATGAGAGTACGTGCTGTCACCTCAGGTTGCCGACTCGATTTGGAGTTTGATTCAGTTTGTTGACGTAACTGACTTACGGTGGCTGGGTCAGATTCCAGCGTGCGAATTACTGGTTTTTCCTGTAATAGCGCCATCATCGGATCAAAGGGAATGGCGGGGTAGATATCAAGAACCATACGATGGCTGTATTTTGCCACCGGCATAAGGTTGAATAATTGCGGCTTAACTTGGGATTTAAGGTCGAACACCAAGCGTGCTATGCCAGGTTTGAAGCGAGCCACGCGTACACTCTTTATGTAAGGATCGTCGCTGTGAACGTTACTGGCGAGCTCATTTAGAATGCCATTTATTTCGACACCTTTCAGATCAATTACCAGTCGATCAGGGTTTTCAAGGGTAAATTGTTCATAGTGGATCGGTTTGTTTGATTCCAGCGTTACGCGAGTGTATTCAGGTGCTGGCCAAACGCGGGCAGCACTGATGGTGATAGCTGCCTGTGCGTGGGGAAGCCACAGCAAAAGGCAAAATACAACTAACTTTGCAGTGTTTCTAAGCATTCCTTACCCATCTGTGAAATTGCACGAACTTCAATATTGCGACCATTACACATTGTTTCAGTAGATAAAATTTTGATTGTAATTTCCATATCTGCCTGTGGCAGAAGGTCTTGCGCTTTTTCTGGCCACTCCACAAGGTGTACATTCCGCCCGTCAAATTCATCGCGGAAGCCAGCATCATCCCACTCATCCGCGTCGTGGAAGCGGTAGAGATCAAAGTGGCACAAGTGTAACCCACCCGCTTGATACAGCTCAAGTAAAGTATAAGTCGGGCTTTTTACCCGTCCAATATAGCCCATCGCATGCAGCAATGCACGAACAAAAGTGGTTTTGCCGACGCCTAAATCGCCGTGCAGATAAATAACCATGCCAGGCTTTATTCCCGGTGCCAAGCGTGCCGCAAAAGCAACGGTAGCGACTTCATCGTCCAGCGGCAGGCTTATTCGGCTATTATTCTGATTATGCAAATCGAAACACCTCAAATTGTGGATTACACCGCACTGGCCACCAAAATAAAGGAATGGGCTAGGGCACTGGGATTTCAGGCAGTAGGTATTGCTGATATAAACCTTCATGATGCCGAGGAGCGCTTGCTGGAGTGGATCGCGCGAGGCTTCCATGGCGAGATGGATTATATGGCAAAACATGGCGTTAAACGCAGCCGTCCGGCGGTATTAATTCCGGGAACACTGCGTGTCATCTCTGTACGTATGGACTATTATCCGCCCAGTGTAAAAGATTCTTGGGAGGTAATGGAGGATGGTAGCCGCGCTTTCATTTCACGCTATGCCTTGGGACGCGACTACCACAAAGTATTGCGCAACCGATTGGAAAAACTGGCAAAAAAAATCCGAACTGAGGTAAGTGGTTTCAGCTATCGCGTATTCACCGACAGCGCGCCAGTCATGGAAGTTGAGTTGGCATATAAAGCTCGGCTGGGCTGGCGTGGCAAACACACGCTGCTGCTGTCGCGCGACCATGGTTCGTGGTTTTTTCTGGGCGAGCTCTACACCGATCTGCCGCTTCCCATTGATAAGCCAGAATCGGATCATTGCGGCACCTGCATGGCGTGCATTCAAGTGTGTCCTACGCAGGCCATCATCGCGCCCTACAAGCTGGATGCACGGCGCTGCATTTCCTACCTGACTATCGAGCTTAAAAATAGTATTCCTGTGGAGTTACGCCCGCTTATCGGCAATCGCATCTATGGTTGCGACGATTGTCAATTGGTGTGTCCATGGAACCGTTTTGCGCATAAAAGTCTCGAACCGGATTTCGCTGCAAGACATGGATTGGATGATGTCGCATTAACCGAATTATTTGGATGGAACGAGGAAACGTTCCATCAGAAATTTTCTGGCAGTGCTATTTACCGCATCGGTCATGAGCAATGGTTGCGCAACATCGCTGTGGCGCTAGGTAATGCACCCAACAGCGTTAAAGTTCTGGCCGCGCTGCAAGCGCGTGCTCAAGATGCATCTCCGTTAGTGCGCGAGCATGTGGCGTGGGCACTTGAACGGCAAGGTAGCTGACCATTTGTTAGCTCAAATAATCCATTAAAGCACTTCTATAAATCCCGTTAAGCCTCACCGGAACATCATCTGAAAATGAAATTTGTTGACGGCGGGTGAAAATTAATGGGATTTATAGAAGTGCTCTTCAATTGCCGTGAAGCTGTCGCTGCGTTACGTGCAGCACTCCGCACTTTGCGACTTATTGATTTTCTATCAATTGGTAAATACCACCAGCTTTATATGAGTTTCATCACACGTTCTGTGAATATGGTTTTAGAGGAGTCCGCCACGGTTTGCCCACTTTTAGTGGGCGGCGGCCGGAGCCTCAACCCACCTACTTTAGTAGGTGGTAGTTGAGTTCCATAGCTTATAGGGACAGCACAAATGTCACCAACTTCTCGATATCTTCATCTGATACCCGAGGAGAGTATGGGGGCATTGGGATTCCACCGGTCTCCTTCGTCCAGTTGCCCTTGCCGCCTGTCTTTACCTTGGTAATAAGACGTGCCTTGGCGTCAGGATCACCTTTGTAGCGGTTGCTTACGTCTTGCCATGCGGGGCCAACTAGCTTGGCTTCGATCTTGTGACAGACTAGACAGCCATTTTGTCTAGCTAAATCCAGCCCCGCCTCTCGATTCAACGCCTCACCCTCCGCACCTTTATGCACTGTAAGTGGCATTTCGGTCATCGTCGGAGAGGAGGGTTTGGAGGCAGCAGATTCTAGCCCTTTCTTTTCCAGCACCTTTTCCTTTGTGGGTGTGAGCACTGGTTGCCCAGTAGTAACTGGAGAGTTTTGTTTTAAGCTGGGTGCTTTTTTAGGGCTAACCAACTCATTTTTTATGTCGTCATTCGTCTTTGGTAGTTTGCCTGTTTTTTCAGGCGGTGTTGGAGTAACAACCGTCGACGCGGGCAATGGCATTTCCGATACCTTGTCCTCCGTGGGGGAGGCCGTTGGCGGATCGGTGATAACGGGAGTGTTGTGCTCAACTACAGGTGGCGATACTGGGGCAACAGTGGGTTCTTTTTCACTCTTATCTCCGCAAGCCGATAACATCAGTACGGCAATGGCAATAACAATTCTAGACTGTTTCATAATCAACCTCATTTTTTGTGTATTCATTCCCTGTCTTTGGAAGCGGCGTTCGATAGCGGCTATTAGATGGCAAGGTGCATACTTTGAATATGAGCACAATTGATATGAATTAGCAATGGTTGCTGCCAATTACTACATCCTTGTGATCTTTAGTTGGCACTATACTTGTCGATACGGCCAAGTAAGGCTATGAACGCCCATTTCCCTTAACGGCATCTAAGCAAAAAAATAATAGTGGTATGAACTATCACTAACTCAGAGAAGAACCATCTGTCATGAAAATTGCGATAGTTGGCACCGATTGGGCAATGGAGGATTTGTTGTTGGCAGTGTGAACCGAACGCCACTTGAGAGAGCAATCAGACGCATCGCTCCATATTTTCTTGCGGACGTACCCATTTTACGGTTTTGCCAAAAAGTGATATGCCGACGTAACCTCGAATTTTGAGCGTGCCGTCGTTCTCCAGGCTGAGGGTGCCGTTGAAGGTGCGGCCGTCGCTCGGATTATAGATTTTGCCCGCGCTCCAAGTGTTGCCCTTCTCGCGCCGAAAGCTGTTCAGAATCGCCAACCCGCACAGTGGGCGGTCGCGCAGCGTAGCGTCAGGATTATTCGAGTCTCGCTTGGGGTGGCCGCTGGCCGACAGCAGCTTCTTCAGCCAGTAGATGCGCCCGCAAAGCAGGCCATTGCAATCTTCGATCCAGACGGCCACCATTCGTTTGTCATCTTCGACCCATGGACCGCGAATATCATCGCTGGTGATAAGCTCAGACGCGCCGACGGCGGGCGCTGTCAGCACAAATGCCAGCAGCAGCGCAGCCAGTGCACGAGCAAGTGAGCGCAGTACGTCCCGCTCAGAGTCGCCGTTCCGGGTCAACGCCGCGTGTGCTCGCGATTCCATGCGGCCAAGTTCTTCAGCGGTTGCTTGACGTAGGTGCTGGCCTGGATCAAGCGCACGATCAGGCGATTGACCAGCGTACCGACGCGATCCATCGGTCGGTCGATGTCGATGAACAGCACGGCGCGAGTCTCGTCGGTATCGTTGCGCACCTCGTGCTCGTAAGTATCATCAAATAGTACTACTTCGCCTTCTTTCCAATTCAGAATCTGGTCGTCCACTCGAATCCAGACGTTCTGCCAATCTTTGGGTACCTTAAGCCCGAGATGTGCGCGCACCACCGCGCGTGTGGGACCTTTGTGCGGTTCGATGTGATAGCGTGGCGCCAGGATCGAGAACATGGCAGTCCGCATACCCGGCAACGAATCGAGCACAGCGGCCGTGCGCGGACACAGTGCACAGTTTTCGTCCACGCGCCGGTCATAGATGTAAAAAGCAAAAGTTTTCCAGTTGTTGCCCTTGGAGATACGTTTTTGGTCTGGCGATAACTGATGAAAAGTGGGAATATCCTCAGGATGTTCAAGCAAGGCGTCGAGCTCGGCGCGAATATCGCGCCATGCGCCTTCGACTTGAGTCACCCAGGCAAACTCGGTGTTGGCAATCACTGGCGTCGTGCTAACCAGTGAATGGCGCGCCTGAAAGCGTCCCAGACAACGCAGCAGATGTTTGCCGCACTTGACAACCGGGCGACGCCACCAAGGCGCTGGATCCGGAATTGTGGTGGCGGTGGTCGTATTCATTGGAATTCCCGATCAAAGTGAGGTGACGACTCTTTATTCTCTCCGTAAATTGACCGTGGATCAAGACGAGTCCATGATTGAGCGCGATCTACTGTTGACATTAAAGATTGAAAAATACCCGCTTGATTATCCTGTTGAAGCATGTGGCCTGAAATATGCATAAATTACAAAGTAACAATTTGATGCAACACGGTTTTAAAAAAATTGTGCAAGAAATGACTGTTCGAACTCGCACTGCTGCCAATTCTACCCCAGAATAACTCTGATTTCCTGCTGCTGCACAATCCACGCCGACTTCACTGACTGGGATAAATACTTTGTGCCCAAGTGCATCACTACTTTCCGCCGTATCGCCATATTGGTCTGATTTGTCGCCTGACCAAGGTCATTAACTGCTTTCTGTCATCCCAGCCCCATCACACTCCCTGCGTGATTTACTGACGCTGCGCACTGTTAAATCTCTGAATACTGAAAAACTCTTCATTATTCTTCCAACGAAAAACAAAATTATGGGGGGTTGGTCAAAATTTCAGTCAAGCTTTATTAAAAAACAGGTGTTTTCTGTCAGACATTATATAATCGCCCGTCGTCAGATTAGCCGGTCAGTCGGCCAAAACCGATATCCCAGAGATGTATATAGAACTTCCCTTTACTTTTGATATGTACATGGAGAAATCGCAAGCATCATTTTTGCCAGTTGTCTCAAGTTTTCAATGACCGTAAACCACAACCCGAGCGAGGCTGCACCGCTGCGTATTATTCCGGTTTCCGGAAAGGCGGATTTAGACCAGTTCATCCGCATTCCAAATATTATTCTTGGATCCGACCCTGCATGGATCTCGCCGCTGTTGATTGAGCGTCGCATGCATCTCTCAGCCAAGAGCAATCCGTACTTCCAGCACGCTCGATGGCAGGCATGGATCGCCTGGCGTGGTGAGCAGCCAGTGGGACGGATCAGCGCCCAGATTGACGAGTTGCATCTGGCGCAGCATGGCGACGCGACCGGCTTCTTCGGGATGCTGGATGCCGAGAACCAGGGAGAAACATTCGCGGCACTGCTTAGTACCGCCGAACAATGGCTGCGCGATCAAGGCATGCGCTGCGTGCGCGGGCCTTTCAACCTTTCAATCAATGAGGAAATGGGGCTGTTGGTCGACGGTTTCGACACACCTCCGGCATTCATGATGGGGCATGCCTTGCCATATTACGGGGGGCGCATCGAACAATGCGGATACCATAAGGAAAAAGACACGTTGGCGTACATGATCGCTCCGAATTTCGAAGCGCCTGCCGTTATGCAGCGGCTGGTCGCAGCATCCGCGCATCGCGTGCGGGTGCGCCCACTTGATCGAAAACGCTTCGATGACGAAATCTCTCTGTTGCGCGACATATTCAACGATGCCTGGGCGGGAAACTGGGGTTTCGTGCCCATCACCGCCGCCGAATTCCACGATCTTGGCCAAAACCTTCGCTTTCTCATTGCCCCAGAATTGATACAAATTGCCGAAGTCGATGGCGAGGCCGCCGCCTTTATCGTCGCTCTTCCCAACATCAACGAGGCGATTCGCGGGCTCGGCGGCAAACTGCTCCCGACCGGCTGGTTAAAGCTCCTGTGGCGCCTCAAAGTGCGCTTTCCCAGCACTGCCCGTGTGCCGTTGATGGGCGTCAAGTGCAAATTTCAACGCACCCGTCTCGGACCTGGACTGGCTTTTCTCGTCATTGATGCGGTGCGGGCACAATTGCACAGCCGCGGCGCCAAGCAGATCGAGCTGTCCTGGATACTGGAAGACAACGCGGGCATGCGCAGCATCATCGAGTCGATCGGCGGCCACGCCTACAAGCGTTACCGTGTTTACGAGCGGCAACTTTGCGAGCACTGAGCAGCAGGTGGGACGTCATTGAGCTTGCCGCTTATCACCATCGGAACGACTAAACTATGGTCGCGTAGGGGCTCAATATTTTTATCCGGACATGAGTCTGACCTGCAGGATTTAATTAGAGTGTGCCCTAGGGAAGGCTGGCTCTTCTGGAAAACCGCAGTTCCTGCTATATTGTCGCGATTTACAATAACCTTCCTCCAGACTTTAGTGCGTCCAAGGGCCGGAAAAATTAGACTTCCAATTTATGCCTATCAACAACCCCGTGACAACAAATTCTGACCCCACCAGTCCGTCTTTAGGTAAGCCTGTCTCCAGATTAGGGCATCGGTGGTCGAAACGCTGGATCGTGATTACCTCGATTCTCTGTCTGGTAGTGGGGGGCAGCGCAATCTGGTATGCCAGTTCTCATCGGGGCGACTCCGCGACGACAGTCAATAATCGAGATGCGGGAAAGCCGGGGGGTAGCAGCAGTTCTTTGCCTCCCGCGACGCCTGTCGTTGTCGCTCCCGTGCGCCAAGGCGACCTCGACATCTATCTGTTCGCGATCGGCACCGTCACGCCGCTCAACGTTGCCGTGGTTCGCCCGCGCGTGGATGGCCAGATCATAAGCATTGCATTCAATGAGGGTCAGCTAGTCCAAAAGGGCGATCTGTTGGCTCAAATAGACCCCCGCCCATTCAAGACGCAGCTCACGCTCGCTGCTGGGCAATTGGCACGCGATCAAGCGCTACTTGGCAACGCGCGGGCCGATCTCAAACGCTATCGTGCGCTGCTTGCGCTGGATTCTATTTCCGACCAACTAGTCGATACACAGGCGTCACTGGTGCGGCAACACACGGCCACAGTGCAAGCCAGCCAAGGCGGAGTTAATAATGCAAAGCTGCAACTCTCGAATACCCAGGTTATCGCGCCTATCACTGGACGGGTAGGTTTGCGCCGGGTAGGCCCAGGCAACATCGTACACACATCAGATACTGATGGCCTCGTGGTAATCACGCAGTTGCAGCCAGTCGGCGTTATATTCGCGATTCCGGAAGATGCCTTGCCGCAAGTGATAAAGCGGCTGCGCACCGGTGATCTCATTCCGGTTGATGCCTACGACCGCGCCCAGAAAGAAAAGCTGGGCACGGGTCGATTGCTGGCTGCGGACAACCAGATTGACACCACAACCGGCACCATCAAGCTGAAGGCTGAGTTTCCCAATGCAGACGACACGCTCTTTGCCAACCAGTTCGTCAACGTGAGGATGCCCGTCGAGGTGCGTCGAAAAGCGACCCTGGTGCCGACGGCGGCGATACAGCGTGGATCGGCTGGGACGTTCGTTTATGTCGTCAAGGATGACCACACGGTCGCCGTGATTCCAGTGAAAACCGGACCCACGCAAGGTGAAGTTACCGTGATCGACAGTGGTGTGTCCTCAGGCGCAATGGTTGTGATAGGTGGCGCGGATAGGCTTCGTGCAGGAGTGAAGGTTGATATTGTCGCGCACAATTCACGTGCCAACAGTGGTGTCTGAGCGCCTGAATCGCGGCGTCGCTTGGCCATGAACCCTTCGCGTCTGTTCATCCTCCGTCCGGTGGCAACCTCGCTGCTGATGGTGGCTATCTTGCTCGTTGGCCTGTTTGCCTATCGAGTGTTGCCACTGTCGGCACTGCCCAAGTTTGATTACCCGACCATTCAAGTGGTGACACTGTACCCGGGCGCGAGTCCGGAGGTGGTTACCTCGACCATTACAGCACCGCTTGAACGACAGTTTGGTCGGATGTCGGGTCTGAATCAGATGTCCTCGACCAGCTCGGGCGGAGCCTCGATCATCACGCTGCGGTTCAGCCTTGATCTGGCACTTGATGTCGCCGAGCAGGACGTGCAGGCAGCCATTAACGCAGCCGCTAACCTGCTACCGTCGGATCTGCCCCAGTTGCCGATTTACAACAAAGTAAATCCCGCTGATACACCAATCATGACGCTGGCCTTAACCTCGCCCACGTTGCCGCTGCCAGAAATTCGGCGCCTGGTTGACACCCGGCTTGCGGCCAATATTTCGCAGTTGTCCGGCGTCGGACTCGTCAGCATCAACGGCGGACAGCGGCCAGCCATCCGCATTCAGGCTAATCCAAAAATTCTTGCCGCCTACAGGCTTTCGCTTGAGGATATGCGCATTGCGATCAGCAATGCCAACTCGAACCAAGCTAAAGGCAGCTTTGACGGACCCACGCAGGCATCCACCATTGATGTCAACGACCAGCTCAAATCAGTCAACGAATTCAAGGCCATGATCATCGCCTATCGCAATGGTGCCGCGGTGCGGTTGGCTGATGTGGCAGAAGTCTTTGATGGAGCCGAAAATGAACGTCTCGCTGCCTGGGCCAACGAATCGGCGGCGGTGATCATTAACATTCAGCGTCAACCCGGTACCAACGTCATCGAAGTAGTTGATCGCATCAAAAAGTTGTTGCCTCGGCTGAAGGCTTCGCTGCCTGTCGCGGTCGATGTCACGATTTTGACTGACCGCACCGAAACTATTCGCGCCTCGGTACATGACGTGCAGCTTGAGCTGCTGCTCGCAGTGGTGCTTGTGGTGATGGTCATTTTTCTATTTCTGCGCAATGTGGCCGCGACCCTGATTCCTGCCGTGGTGGTGCCGCTGTCGCTCATTGGCACCTTCGCCGTGATGCACTTGGCCGGTTTCTCAATCAACAATCTTACCCTGATGGCGCTCATCGTCGCCACCGGTTTCGTGGTGGACGATGCGATTGTGATGATCGAGAACATCATGCGTTACATCGAGGCTGGTGAGCCACCGCTAAAAGCCGCGATCAAGGGCGCGCGCCAAATTGGTTTCACCATTGTGTCGTTGTCGCTGTCACTGATTGCAGTGTTGATTCCACTGTTGTTCATGGGCGACGTGGCGGGTCGTCTGTTCCGGGAATTCGCGATCACTCTGTCGGTGGCCATCCTGATCTCAGCTGTGGTGTCGTTGACGCTGACGCCGATGATGTGCGGGCGGTTGCTGCGTCATATCCCCGCGCAACAGCATGGACGCTTGTTTCATGCCAGCGGTGCATGGTTTGATCGCGTGATTGCCCGCTATGGTCGCATGCTGAAGTGGGTGCTCGACCGCCAGAGCCTGACCCTGCTGGTAGCGCTGGCCACGCTGGCACTGACGGTACTCTTGTATATATTTATTCCCAAAGGTTTTTTTCCGATCCAGGATACTGCGGCAATTCAGGGCATTTCGCAGGCGCCGGCAAACATTTCTTTTGCCGCCATGGCCGAGCGTCAGCAGGCACTCGGCCGCGTGATCCTGAGCGACCCGGCTGTTCAAAGCCTCTCATCGTTCATTGGCGTGGACGGCAGCAACCCGACATTAAACAGTGGCCGTTTCCTTATTAACCTCAAACCTTTGTCACAGCGCGACGGCAACGCCAGCAACGTGATTCGGAGACTGCGGGTTGCGCTCGTCCAGGTTGATGGGATCAAGCTGTACATGCAGCCGATACAGGATCTCACCATCGAAGATCAGGTCAGTCGCACCCAGTATCAGCTTTCGTTGACGGATGCCGACGCCGAAGTGCTGCGCAAATGGGTGCCACGACTGGTCGAGCGGCTGCGTGGCAAACCACTGCTGGCTGACGTGATCAGTGACCAGCAAGAAGGTGGGCTGCAGGCGCACGTCGAGATTGACCGCGCCCTTGCAGACAGCTTTGGTATCACGCCAACGGCCGTGGATAACGCGCTATATAACGCGTTTGGCCAACGACAGGTGGCCACTCTGTTCACTCCTACTCACCAGCAGCGCGTCGTGCTCGAGGTCAAGCCCGAGTTTCGCAACGGCGTGGATGCCCTCGACAACCTTTACTTCAGCGCAGAAAATGGCGCAGCAGGGATACAAAACCCAAGCCAGTCGCGGCAAATTCCGCTGTCGTCAATTGCTCGGGTAAGCGAGCGCAGCGCACCGCTGATCATCACCCGCATCGACCAGTTTCCAGCGGCCACGATCTCGTTCAATCTCGCGCCGGGCGCGTCACTGGGCGAGGCGGTCAAGGTGATCGAGGCCACACAGCGAGAGCTTGGTTTGCCGGCCAGCGCGCAACTGAAATTTCAAGGCTCGGCACTGGCGTTTCGAGCTTCGCTGGCCAGTCAGTTGTGGCTAATCCTGGCCGCGATCCTCACCGTCTATATTGTGCTGGGTGTGCTCTATGAGAGCTACATTCACCCGGTCACGATCCTGTCGAGTTTACCCTCGGCCGGTGTTGGAGCATTGCTTGCGCTGATGTTGTCTGGGAACGAGCTCGGCGTAATTTCGATTATCGGTATCATCCTGCTGATCGGCATCGTCAAAAAGAACGCAATCATGATGATCGACTTCGCGCTCGAGGTTCAGCGCGAGCAGGGCCTGACGCCGCGCGAAGCGATTTTCCAGGCTTGCCTGCTGCGCTTTCGGCCGATCATGATGACGACCATGGCCGCGCTGCTGGGTGCGTTACCGCTGATGATAGGTTGGGGCGTGGGTTCGGACTTGCGCCATCCGTTGGGCATAACGCTGGTCGGGGGGCTGATCGTGAGCCAGGTGTTGACCCTGTTCACCACACCGGTCATCTATCTAGCATTTGAGCGGCTGGCGCATCCGGCATCAGCGCTGCGGCCCGACTTGCGCACGGTCGCAGCGGTCAAAGGTGATCGCGTATGAGGCGCCTGGCATGAATCTCTCCGCGCCGTTTGTCAATCGGCCCGTCGCCACCACGTTGCTCACTATTGGCCTGATACTGGTAGGTGCACTTGCTTTTCTGCTGCTTCCGATCTCGCCGCTGCCTAGCGTTGATATCCCGACCATCAAGGTTTCGGCATCCTTACCGGGGGCGAGTCCGGAAACCATGGCAGCGGCAGTGACCTTGCCACTGGAGCGCTCGCTTGGACGTATCTCAGGCATCACTGAAATGACATCAAGTAGCGTGCTCGGTTCAGCGCGCATCGTGCTGCAATTTGACCTTGATCGCGACATCAATGGCGCAGCTCGCGACGTTCAGGCAGCGCTCAATGCAGCCAGCAGTCAGTTGCCAGCAGGTATGTCAGCCAATCCGGACTACCGAAAAGTGAACCCAGCTGATGCGCCGGTCATGATCCTGGGTTTGACCTCCAATACCATGACCCAAGGGCAGATATACGACGCAGCCTCGACCATCATCGCCCAGAAACTGTCGCAGCTTAAGGGCGTGGGCGAGGTCGAAATCGGTGGCAGTTCATTGCCGGCGGTGCGGGTTGAACTCAACCCCCAAGCCCTGCATCAATACGGCATTGGATTTGACAACGTGCGCACGGCCATCGCTGCGGCAAACTCGAATCTGCCTCAAGGCGCGCTGGAAAACGGCGAGCGGCACTGGCAAGTTTCCAGCAATGGGCAGGCACGCAGTGCCGCCGAGTACCTGCCGGTAATCATGGGGTACAGCAACAGTGGCGCGTCTGTGAAACTTGCCGACGTAGCCAACGTTGTTAATTCAGTGCAGGATTTACGCAACGCGGGTTCGGCCAACGGTAAGCCTGCGGTACTGGTGATCATCAAGCGCGAGCCCAATGCCAACATCATCGAGACCGTCCGCAGCGTCACCAAGCTCCTGCCGACGCTGCGGACGTCGGTTCCGGCAGCGATTGACGTCGCGGTGATGATGGAGCGCACCTCCACTGTGCGCGCCTCGCTGCGCGATGCTGCTTACACGTTGGTGCTGGCGGTGATCCTGGTAATCCTGGTGGTGTTGCTGTTCCTGCGCAACGGCCGCGCTGCACTCATTCCCGGCGTTGCGGTGCCGGTGTCCATGATTGGCACTTTCGCCGTGATGTATCTGCTGGACTTCAGCCTCAATAACTTGTCGCTGATGGCGCTCACCATTGCCGTCGGCTTCATCGTTGACGACACCATCGTGGTTCTCGAAAATGTCTCGCGGCATATCGAGAACGGCGTCTCTCCCAAGCAAGCCGCGCTGATCGGAGCCAAGGAAGTCGGTTCCACGGTGTTGGCAATGTCTCTGGTGCTCATTGCTGTTTTTATTCCGATGCTGTTCATGGGCGGGTACGTTGGACTTTTCGTGCGTGAGTTCGTGGTCACGTTGGTGGTGGCCGTTCTGATCTCGCTGGTGGTTGCGCTCACCACCGCGCCGATGATGTGTGCCCGGCTGCTTAAATCAACGGAAACAGAAGGCCGGCATGGCCGTCTCTACCAATGGAGCGAGCGTGGGTTTGCGGCGCTGCTGCGCACCTATGAGCGCAGTTTGGTGTGGACGCTCGGGCATGCACCGCTCACGATGCTTATCTTGCTGGCCACCATATGTCTTAATGTCTATCTCTATGTCATTATTCCCAAGGGTTTCTTTCCAAATCAGGATACCGGCCAGCTCACCGGACGCATTCAGGGCGACCAGAGCATTTCCTTCCAGTTGATGCAGAAAAAACTGGCCGATTTCATCGACATCGTGCGCGCTGACCCCGCAGTCGAAAACGTCGTGGGCTACACTGGCGGCGCCCAGCGCAACACCGGATCTGTGTTCGTTACGCTTAAACCGCTATCCGAAAGAAAGGAAAGCGCCGACAAGATTGTGACCCGCTTGCGCGCCCGGCTCGCCAACGAGCCGGGCGCCACCCTCATCCTCAACCCGGTGCAAGATATACGCGTCGGTGGCCGCCAGAGCCGCTCATCGAATCAGTACACAATCCAGGCCGATGACCTCGACGAGCTGCGATTGTGGGAGCCGCGCATTCGCCAGGCGCTGGCGCAACAGCCGGAGCTGCTTGATGTTGACACCGACGACCAGAGCAAGGGACTGCAGACTTCGCTTATCGTTGATCGCGACGCGGCAGCGCGTCTGGGCATTAGCCCCAAACAGATCGACACGGTGCTCAACGATGCCTTTGCCCAGCGGTCAGTCTCAACTATCTACGTACCGTTAAACCAGTACCGCGTGGTGATGGGCGTCGCTCCCGAATATGGGCAGTCGGCCGAGGCACTCGATCGCCTTCTGATCAGCGGCCCGGAGGGAAAACAGGTGCCCTTGTCGATTCTGGCACGCCATACGCAAACCGAAACCTCGCTCCAGGTCAATCATCATTCCCAGCTCGCCGCCTCGACGATTTCGTTCAACTTACCCAAAGGGGTGTCGCTGTCGAAGGCAACGCAGGTGATCGAGCGCACCATGCGCGAAATCGGCGTGCCCACCTCGGTGCGTGGCGGCTTCCAGGGGTCGGCGCGTGCTTTCCGAGAGGTGCTTGACAACCAGCCCATTCTCATCCTCGCGGCCTTTCTTACCCTGTATATTGTTCTGGGCGTCCTCTACGAAAGTCTGATACATCCGCTGACCATCCTTTCGACGCTGCCGTCCGCCGGTGTCGGCGCGCTGCTTGCTCTGATGCTGTTCCGTACTGACTTCAGCGTCATCGCGATGATCGGCATCTTCATGCTGATCGGCATTGTCATGAAGAATGCCATCATGATGATAGACTTTGCGCTTGATGCTCAACGAAGTTCAGCGGTGGCGCCGCGCGAGGCGATATTCCAGGCATGTCTCATGCGCTTTCGGCCGATACTGATGACTTCCCTGGCGGCGCTGCTCGCCGCGATTCCACTGGCATTGGGCCATGGTGATGGTGCCGAGATGCGCCAGCCTTTAGGCATAGCGATCGGGGGCGGATTGATCATGAGCCAGTTGCTGACTCTTTACACCACGCCGGTCGTCTATCTTTATCTCGACCGCTTCTACATCTGGGCGCGCAGTCTGTGGCAACGCCGGTACTCACGTCCCGCTAAATCCTTCTCACCTGTTACTGACCCGATGCTATGACTATCATAAACAGAACCTCAATCCTGCATGCTTTGGCCCTTACCTGTTTCGCGACGATCAACACCGCCTGCACGGTGCTCGGGCCGGACTATGTGCGACCGCCCATGGACGTGCCTGCTGCTTACAAAGAGGCTTCCGGATTGACCGCACCGCAGGCGCGCAACGTTTCGGCCGACGAACACTGGTGGATACCCTACGATGACAGCCAACTCAATGAGCTGATCGTTCAGGTTGAGTCTCGAAATTACTCGCTCCAAGCCATGGAGGCACGGGTGCGGCAGGCTCAATCGCTCACCGATGCAGCACGGGCAGCGCAGTTCCCGACACTAAGCTGCTGTACCAACCTGAGCCCCAGGACTGTCGGAAGCACCAGCGATTTAGGCCTGTTTGCGGTCTGGGAGATCGACCTATGGGGTCGCATCCGGCGCAATATCGAGGCCAGCGGCGCGGCCGCCCAGGCGAGCGCGGCCGACCTCGCAGCAGCAACGCTGTCATTGCAGGCGCAACTTGCACAAAACCACTTCCTGTTGCGGGTGCAGGATGCTGAGATCCGTTTATTGCAAGACACAGTCACCTCCTACAAACAATCATTACAGATCACGCGCAATCAACACACGGAGGGCGTCGCCTCCCGAGGCATTATCTTGCAGGCACAAGCCCAGCTTGGCGCCGCACAGGCGCAGATGCTTGATGCACGTGTGGCACGAGCCCAGTTAGAACACGCCATAGCGGTGCTTATTGGGAAAGCACCGGCTGACTTTTCTTTTGCTGTTGCGCCTATCGTCGAAAAGGTGCCCGTAATACCGCCCGCGCTGCCTTCCGATTTACTGGAACGGCGACCCGACATTGCCGCAGCCGAGCGGCGAATGGCAGCGGCCAGCGCACAAATTGGCGTGGCCAAGGCGGCGGCCTACCCTTCGGTCAGCCTCCTCGCCGGCTTGAGTATCCATCGAGGTGTCGTGGGTCCAAATGTGTCAATACCGCTACTCGGCACTGGTGCTATCCGCGCACAGAGTACGAAAGCTGAAGCCGCCTACGACGAGGCCGTCGCCAACTACCGGCAGACGGTGCTCAACGGTTTACGCGAAGTGGAAGACAATCTGGTTGTGTTGCAAATTCTCGAAGAGGCCACGACAGCACAGTCTATAGCGGTTAAAGCGGCGCGCGAGTCGGCGGTGATCACGTATAACCAATATCGTAATGGCATCGTCAACTATCTATCTGTGATCGTGGCACAGACCACAGCGCTCGAAAATGAACGCGCCGCATTGAGCCTTCTTGGCCGCCGCCTGGTCGCGAGTGTGACCTTAATCAAGGCCTTGGGTGGCGGCTGGGGGTCAACCGCACCTAAAGCAACGGAAAAATTTTAATCTAACGCAGATTCACAAGCCGCAAATAGCCCAACCGTTACCACTGCATCCCCACCAGCACGCCGGCACTCTTGCTGTCGGCCCAGGGCACCAATTGCACTTTATTGTTGAACGCATCAGTGAAGAACCAGCCACTACTGGTGCCTATTACAGCGCCAGCGACAACATCGTACCAGTGATGCTTTCTGGCATCCACGCGAGCGTATGCGGTGAGAGTGGCCAGTGCGTAAGCGGGAACACCGGTCTGCCAACCGTAACGACGATACATGGTAGTCGCAGAGGCAAACGCCAAAGTGGCGTGCCCTGACGGGAAGCTGTTATTGTCGCTGTGATCGGGGCGCTGCTCATGTATTACCGCCTTGCCCAGGATTGCCACCCCCTGGGCAGTACCGAGACTATAGGCCGCCTGGCGAAACCCCTGCCAGTCATCGCGTACCGCCGGTAGCACCAGAGCAGCACCAGCCAAGGAGTAGACTCCAAAATCGCTGATGTTGCCCCATTGCTTATTGTTGACCGCCTGCGCCGAAGGAGTGAGGCCTAATATCAGTAAAAATATTGCCGCAAACAAACGAGCGTCCATGGCCGACTCCTTTTAAAATTGAAAGTGCCGAGCATCGCCGCCATCGGCAGCGAATCATACATAAAATTACTACGGAGGGCATCACGCAGATCTATGTATTTTGGCAACACCCGTACTTTATACTGCCGAGTAAAACACACTATTCTGACGAGCAGCTTTATGAAGGGTATGACCGAATGATGCTTTATGAAAACTGACTGCATCCGCGCAATGCGCCTGTGGTGGTGGCTGCCACTGCTTATGTTGATGGCCACCATCGCGTGCGGCATTGCGCTGACTCATTACGGCCCGGCCGGTTTTGATGAACCACTGCTGCTGTGGTTTCGTGTCAGCGGCGATATCGGGCAGCTGGCCGGTCCGCAATGGGCTGCTGCATTTTGGATAGGCTTGACCTGGCTGGGTGATACAGCGCCACGTATCGTCATCGCTAGCTTGACGATACTCGGGCTGCTGATTCTGCGCCGCTGGCACAGTGCTTTGTTCATGGCCGGTATTTTGCTCAGCGGCATCGCGCTGTCAACCACGCTCAAGTTCTGGGTGGGTCGGCCAAGACCGCAATTGGTCACGCATCTGGATCATATCAACTCTCTGAGTTACCCCAGCGGCCATGCCCTGAACAGTACGCTGTTCTATTTGACGGTGGCATTGATGCTGTCCCCACTTTTGTCACGGCGCGCGGCGCGCTGGACCCTGTACGCTGTTGCAACAATTCTGTCATTGGCGACCGGTGTATCGCGTATTGCCCTAGGTATTCACTACCCGACCGACGTGATTGCCGGCTGGGTCATCAGCGTCGCGTGGGTGTGGCTGTGGTTTGCCGTAGCCATGCATTATTGGCCAAAGGCGCTGCCCCAGTCATCATCCAACCCGTAGCCGCGCTCGGTCAGGATATAAAAATCAGGAGCGTGATGAAATTGAATCGCTGTGCCAATGAGGCCACAACCAAGACGAAGCTCGACGAGCCCCATTTTTCAGCAGAGCAATGCGACGCGCTCTTTGCAGCTGTGCTTGTGCATGATGATATTTACCCGGATGCCAAGCTGCCCGATGCGATTCACCTTGATTACAGCCAGGAGCAGCTAATACAGTGCTACAGGATATGTAGGCAGCTATGGAAAGACAGTGTAGACCGGGAAGACTTGATCGAAATCATTAAAAAAATTTATCGTCATCATACCCTTAGTACTGAGGATCAACTCTCGTTCAAGTATCTGCGCGCCAAGATCAAGCACCTGCGTTTTGCGTATGCGGCTTTTGATGAAAGGCACCGCTATCCCCGGATGTTTCATTGGATGACTGCCATCATGGGCAGCCTGCAGGACGCTTTCAAAAACAAACAGTATGCCAGCGTGAAACGAATAGCCATTCTTGTTCTTTTTTTCTTGGCACGATTTCCTTATTTTCTGATCAACAAAGAAATAGATAAATTTCAGCCAAGTACAAATGAAAGCTTCCACCAGTACCTTCTTGACGAGATTAGCTTTATTCGCTTAAATCTTGCTAAAAAAGCAATCACCAGCAAGGAGTTTCACGAAGTACGCAAGGTCATCAGTCGGCTGGTGGCGCTCTACGACAACCTGAAAATTCTTTACCCTTCACCCTATCACGTCAGTATCTCGCAATATCTCAGCACTATCAACGGCCTGATGGGGTCCATGCACGACGAACTGATCATTAAAAAGTTTAAAAAAACACAGGACTATTACGCCGACGCGTTTGAGATGCCGGTGGAAATCAGGCAGCGGCTGGTGACGCTAACTGAAAGATATAAGGTGCCTTGTCTTGTCTAGCAGCCTGTCGGACTTAAAGGAAATCAGCTACAAATCTGCCCTCGCCCAGCCGAATTTTCGCTTAGATTTTTCAAATCCGACAGGCTGCTAGAAGCTTGATATTTTAGAGGTGCCCTGTGGTCAGTCCGCTAGCACGCCACGTGTGCGCAGACGTTCCAGTATGGATTTTCCCGCACGTTTGAATGCATCTGCACTATATAGTGGCAATACCCGCGCACGCGCGGCTTGTCCCATGGCGGCCAGGCGCTCCGGATGGCTTAAGGCCTCAGCCAATGCATTCGCGAGAGCGTTGACGTCACCTGGCGGCAACAGCCAGCCGCTGCGCTCGTGTTCCAGAGAATAGGGGATTTGTCCCACCGCCGACGCGATGACCGGCAGGCTTGCCTGCATCGCCTCATGTACCGCGATGCAAAAACCTTCCACGCGCGATGGTTGCAGATATAAATGCAAGCCAGCCAGAAAATCCTGCGGCTGATCAACAAAACCAATCAGGTGAACCTCCGTTATGCCACTGCGTTGCAATGAAGCAGTTATCGCTTCGCGGTCTCGTCCGTCACCAGCAATCTGAATTTCGAATGGTGTAGACGATTTGAAGCCTCGTTGCTTCAGTAGCACCAGCGCCTCTATCAGGAGATCATATCCTTTTTGCCTATGCAAGCGTCCCAGACACCCGAATCGCAGGGTTTCTCCCGGCTGCCACGGGCGTGCCTGTGGCGCATCAGGATTGACGGAAAATAAGGGCCACGATGCCATACGTTCTGGTGGCACACCGAAGCGTTTTGCAGTAATTTCCGTAACCATGTCCGAATCCCCGACCCACATCACAGGGCGTTTGCGCAAAGCATAGAACGGCAGCAATCGGGTCCATTTCAGGGTGGCGTTATGCTGCCAGCACACTACGGGTACCGAATATTTTTTTCCGAGCAGCAAACCAATGATGCTGGCGCGCGCCACCGAGGTCCAGATCAAATCCGGTTTGTAGGTAGCGATTTCATGATCCAGCCAGCGGTAGGCTGCCCAATGGTCTCGGTTACCCCCTTCGCGCACATGTACCTGCAATCCGTCTGCCAGCATCGGCGGCAGGGCACGCCCATCGCGCCGGGTAAGGGCAAACACCTCGACGTGCGCGCCAGCGTTGCGCAAGACTCGAGTGATCGCTGGTATCGGTAGCGGACCGCCGCTGCCTTCAAGTGAACTGGTAACGTATGCAATTTTCATGTTGAAATCTGTAAGCAATTGGGCAGCGATGATCGTATTGTAGCGTCTGCTTCCAATTTTCTGATGAGGACTGGTGTGGTTGGTAGTGCGCTACCCAGACTTTTGCTCTGCTGTAGCGTATCGCTTAATTATTTTTGTAGGTTTTCAAAAAGTCAGCAGCGATTAGTTGATTTCCGTTTTCATTGAAATGCATGTCACCGTGAAAAAAATTGTTGTTAATTACTTCTTTTTTGCTGGTTGACCTAATCATGTCAAAGAACGTTGGAAATGAGTTATAAAAATTCGTGCACTTGTCGGTGCAAAAGTTTCTCCATATTTTTACCTGATTGGATTCTTCAATATCGTAAAGAATCTGGCTAGGCCAAGGATAAACGCCAATCGAAAGCTTTATGTTATTTGTTTTGCACAAATCATATAGTTTTTGCATTACTTCAATTGATTTAGCGATGGATCCCTTGACGCCCAACTTACCGTACCCCTCATTTCTGTCATCGAAAGTCCAGGCAGCTCTTCTAAAATCACTTTGATAAACTGGGTCAGATAAATCCAGATAATCCACATGGTAATCATGATGCATAATTCCGAAAGCGGAAATGAGTCTATCCTGTAACCCTTTAAGGCCAAAATTCACTAATGGAAACATTTTTTGTTTACCTGTGTTCTCAATTGTATCCACTACCTTTCCGTCGACGATCACATAGTTAGCCTCATCCGCAATGTCACTAATATCAATATATACAACTACTTCATTGAATTTGTATCCATTTTCAAGAAAGTCTTTCAATTTCAGGTAATAAATGCTTGGCGAATATGACGCAGCACCAAGGTTTGCAATTTTTTTCCCCGGCAGTTTTTCCGCAATCAACCCAACAAAAGTCTTCTCATAGGGCAAGCCTAGACCTTCCGTAAAGCTGTCGCCCAGAAATCCGATGTCGATTTCCTTGTTGTCACTGACTGCTCCACATTTGGATTTTAAACCGTCAGAATTTGTGCAGAATCGGTATTCAGACTGGTTTCGACCTAACCCGTCATAATTTGCAGAAAGGGTGTGGTGGTAAACGGGATGGCGAATTTTTATCCCTCTCTCTGCATTATTTCTGGAACTAATCGGAGCTTGTTTAAGAATGGTATACCCTAGAAAATAATCAACCAATAACAGAAGAATGATACTCACCACCAAAACAATGAGACTTTCTTTAGCTGCTCTTGATTTAATCCAACTCATACGCATTTTTGTAATCCTTTATCAAAGACATGTCTTGATTTTTCTTTTCAAGAATACAATTTCCCACAGCCAAAAACTCAATGCCTGTTCCCATTAAGCAATTAAAAGCATCTTCTGGTGTGCAAACGATAGGCTCCCCTCTGACGTTAAAAGAGGTATTCACTATCACCGGACAGCCGGTAATTTCCTTAAATTTTGAAATCAAGGCATGATATTTTGGGTTGGTTTCTTTGTGTACCGTTTGGATTCTTGCCGAGTAGTCTACATGGGTGATGGCCGGGATTTCTGAACGTGGCACATTGAGTTTCTCAATACCAAACAATTTTCTCTGTTCTTCCGTCATTTCCAGTTGTTTCTCTTTGGACACCTCCGCCACTAACAACATGTAGGGGCTGTCTTTATCGAGCTGAAACCATTCAGCAACATCTTCTCTCAATACGCTTGGTGCAAAGGGACGGAAAGATTCTCTGTATTTGACTTTAAGGTTTAATTGCTTTTGCACCAGGGGTGAGCGAGGGTCGGCGATAATTGAACGCCCTCCCAGCGACCGCGGCCCAAACTCCATTCGGCCTTGATGCCAGCCCACTGCCTTACCATCCGCCAAAGCTTGAGCAGTCAAATTAATTAACGCTGTGTCACTGACAATTTCAAATTTTGCACCGGCAGCAGTTAACCGCTGTTCAATATCAGCCTGACTGTACTCAGGACCAAGATATGCACCCTTCATACTATCCCGAGCATCCACCTTTCGCGGTTGTTTAAGCATCAAATAATGAGCCGCGAGTGCCGCACCAACCGCACCACCTGCATCACCAGCGGCTGGCTGAATCCAGATATTGTCAAAGATGTTTTCGCCAAGAAGCTTGCCATTCGCCACACAATTCAGCGCAACACCACCGGCAAGGCACAAATTCTTTAACCCCGTTGATTGCTTAATCCCCCGCGCAAGCTTGATGACAACTTCTTCTGTGACGACTTGAATTGAAGCAGCAATATCCATCTCACGCTGGGTTAGGTCAGACTCAGCTTTTCTGGGAGGTGCACCAAATAGTTTGTCAAATTTATCGTTAGTCATTGTTAGACCGATACAATAGTTGAAGTAACTCATATCCAAATGGAAGGAGCCATCTTCTTTGATATCAATCAGATTGTCTTTGATGAGGTTGGCGAATCTGGGTTCACCATAGGGAGCCAAGCCCATGACTTTGTACTCACCGGAATTAACCTTGAATCCGGTGTAATAAGTGAGGGCGGAATAAAGAAGTCCCAGGGAATGAGGGAAGTGAATCTCATTTTTCACGGTAAGCGTATTACCACGACCAATAGCCAACGATGTGGTCGCCCACTCGCCCACACCATCCATCGTCAAAACTGCAGCGTCCTCAAACGGGGATGGGAAAAACGCCGATGCAGCATGACTTAAATGATGCTCAGAAAATAAGAGCTTCTTCGACCAATCTATCTCATTTCCACAGCACTCTTTTAGCGCTTTCAGAATGACAGACTTCTGAAATAGTTTATCTTTTATCCATACAGGTAACGATGTTGCGAAGCTGGTAAAACCCTTGGGTGCAAAGGCCAAATAAGTTTCAAATATCCGCTCAAATTTCAGAAAAGGCTTGTCATAAAAAACAACGTAATCGATCCCGCCTGCCGACAGTTTTGCTTCAGTCAGGCAGTATTTAATCGCATTAACAGGGAAAGCAGAATCATGTTTTTTTCTCGTAAACCGTTCTTCTTGAGCTGCCCCGATAATTTCCCCATCAACCAACAGGCAAGCGGCAGCGTCATGATAGTAAGCCGATATTCCTAAAATATTCATTGATCAATTAAAACAGGGTGTAAATAAATGGGGCCAGAACAGAGCCTTGTCCTAAAACAAGCAAGCCACCCAATAAAATGATAACGAGAATTATCGGCGCAAGCCAAAGTTTCTTGCGCTTACGTAAAAAAATGAACATCTCTTTTAGAAAGCTCATATCTCCACCTCAAAATTGATTTTTAAATGATTCGCTATCCGTATTGGTATCTATTGGTCTAATCCAGTATGTTTCTGAATCGGATCTGCGAAGCTTTAATTCATCCCGACCAAATAACCTTGACATTAACGCAATGGGCGTTAAAAGTCCGAAGAAAATAATGCCTAATACGATCGGGCTTACTACCTTGCCCAATGCATGCCCCAGAAAAAACCACGCTCTGTTTAAGGGGGTTAGGAGAGACCAGTTTAGAAAGCTCGCGGCCAAAAAAAACAAGCTTATGAGAGAGAAAGAAATTGCCGCTATGGAATAGCCATGCTTAATGTAGCCATACAGAGCCAAAGCAAAAAAAACGCCTGTAAATAATAAGCCGAATTTTTTATTGGATGGGAGTTGAACGTTCATGTGCAACGTATTTCAGTTGTTAAATATGGTTGATTGAACTAACACGGGCATTATGTATTTCATTTATTAAGAAGCAGACTCCGGCTCGCGGTGCAGCGTCAAGTGGTATGGGACGTAAAGCCACGTGCGGTGAGTGTGCGGGTCACCGCTGCCTTGGCCGCCGCCAAGACTTCAGCTAATGGCAGAGTGGCATCTACATCGACAATTGGCGCGCCGTTGAACTTTAGCAGCGGTATGGCGGCTACCTTGTCGCGCAGTAATTCGCGGCGGTGATCGGGTTTGCGTGCACACGCGGTATCCAAGTCAACATTGAGGCGGATCACGAGATCAGGGCGAAAGCTGGTCATCCACTCATAGGCAGCCTGCTCGCGCCGTGCCAGCCAACGCACTACCGCACTGCCTGACGCTGCGGCAGACAAATCTGTGCTATCTGAAGCGCCAAGCAGATCCAATTGCGGGTAGCGGTCGGTCACGATGATCAGACCCTTACGCCGTAACGCGAGCATGCGCTTAAATCTATACAGTCGTCGTAGCAAAAAGGCCATGAGCACCAGTGCGATAAAAACCCCGGGGGCTTTCTTTCTGTCACGCTGGGAGCGGGTTTTGTCGGTCTTGCGCACGATTACGCGACCCATCCATGGTCCGACTAGTGGCCATCGGGCTATAGCACGGCCGATATTGCCCGATTGTTTGCCCAAGTGAGCCGTTGCCGCCGGACCATAGCCGCGCACCCAAGCCAGGATTTCCTCGCTCACAGTGGACTTACCCGATCCATCGCAGCCGATGATGGCAATCAGCGGAGCCAATTCTTTACGGTCAATCGGCATAATAAAATTTCATCGAAAGTCACGAAAATCGGCTGCCCGGGCCGTACTCAAAAAAGATAACTACCGCGCCAATGACGATACCGCAGATCTGATAATCGCGGTGCGCCTTAGGCAATTACTCATGGTCACACGCAAACTCCAACTGATACATGTTATTCATTGGAATGGGCGGCAGGATACGGGGATTCTCAACCGAACCGACCTCATGAGGCTGACCGGGGCGGCAAGCCGACCCGCATTTTAGAGCAGCATCGTTATCAGCATCAAGATTAAGATATCCTGAAGCTTGCATATTTCTTATTTTACTATAACTCAACTTTATAGGCGCCCTATAGCCATTCAGCATCAGCAAAAGCGGTTAATAGATATGCAAAAAACGTAACCACTCACCCCTTAAAAATTATTCAGAAAGTACTTGGCAGGTTTGGGGGGCGCAGCCGGGTTGAAAAATAAAAACAATTTCGAGCATTTTTGCATTGATGGCAGGATTGCGCGCAGTGTAGACCGTCATGAACAGTCCGCTCATGATGGTCGAACTCATACTTGCCTTCTTTCTGGAGCGCACCCCTAATAAGGAATACGGGAGAGCCCGCCATCATCGACAAGCCAGCCGGCAAACATGGCAAAATGGCCAAGTCAGACGCTCCATGATTGCTATCCAAATGGCTTCGGCTGGTGAGTAGTTGTCTTGTTTGTTCTTAATTTGTTCGATTAATCGAAGATCAAAAATAAAAAAAGGAAAAACGTTAATGAAAAAAGCCGAACAAGCTGTTCGTAATATTTTTTCCCTTGCGGATATAAATATTAATGGCGAACGAGTATTTGATATTCAAATTAGTCGCCCTGAATTCTATGAGCGATTTTTGGCGGATGGCGTTATTGGTTTCGGTGAATCTTACATGGAAGGCTGGTGGGATTGCGAGGCGCTCGATGTAATGATAGACAAGGTACTGCGCGCTGATCTCGAGCACGCAGTCTCTCCATATAAAATGATATTACCGTTTGTATTATCAAAAGTGATAAACCATCAGCGCCGTTCTCGCGCTTTTAAAATTGGTGAGTTTCACTATGATTTAGGCAATGACCTATATCAAAAAATGCTGGATAAACGCATGACCTACACCTGTGGTTACTGGAAAAATGCCCATGACCTGGAATCAGCGCAAGAAGCGAAACTGGATTTAGTGTGCCGCAAGATGGGGTTGCAACCTGGAATGCGAGTTTTGGATATCGGTTGTGGCTGGGGCAGTTTTGCCGCATTTGCAGCGGAAAAATATAAAGTTCAAGTATTGGGTGTAACGGTATCTAAGGAACAAATCGAACTTGGACAACAAATGTGTCATGGCCTTGATGTCGAATTGCGTTTGCAGGATTACCGAGATGTTAGCGGTCAATTCGATCGCATAGTTTCTCTGGGTATGTTCGAACATGTCGGGCTAAAGAACTATGCAACTTACATGCAACAGGTTCGCCGTCTGCTTGTCGACGACGGTTTATTTTTATTACACACCATCGGTACCAATACACCCAAGACCAGCGTCGATCCATGGACCGATAAATATATATTTCCTGGCGGAATGTTACCTACGATAAAACAGATAGCTACGGCCAGCGAAGGTGTTTTCGTAACGGAAGATCTACATAATTTTGGAACAGATTATGACCGTACGCTGATGGCTTGGATGGCAAACGTGGATGCCAACAAAACGGCATTGAAGCAAACGGGCTACGACGAACATTTTTACCGTATGTGGCGTTTTTTCTTACTCGGCGCTGCCGGTGGCTTTCGTTCGCATCGAAATCACCTATGGCAAATTGTCTACTCTAAGCGTGGTGTAGATAACGGCTATCGGTCAATACGCTAGTGGATAGGCGAACTACTTCCGCTATCGTAACTCTAGGTGCTAGGTAACGGGTCGAGTCGCTTGATTAATGCATTAAGCTTAAGGGTATCGAATTAGCGAATGAAATAGACGAGGTCTGTAGATTTAGTATTAATCAAGTAACTGGACCCATTATTTTTATTCAGCACAACAGCTGCGCAAAAATGTTTCAAATGAAAATTAGGTTGTTACTGTGATGTCCAGACTATATCTCGCTGCTCTGTTTTAAAACTTGCTTCTACCCCACATCAGGGCGGGAGCACTGAAATTAAACTAAGCCCCGGCTTCCCTTTAAGCTTGTGGCAGGTAGAGCATTGTTCTTGAACCAGCCACTTGCCGAATCCATTTCCCTCAACGGACAGTGCGGTCGATCAAAGGAAAACAAAGAAAACCACTATCAAAATTGAAAAGCAAGGAAAGCTAGATCTGCATGATCGTCAGATTTCGCATACCTTGCCCTTCAAATAACTATTAATAACGAAAACTCAGGAAATTGTTTAGTTCGAGAAACTCCTAATGTAATTAATCAATTGCCATGTTTCTTCATCTTTAAGGTTTTTGAAGGCAGGCATGGCGGTTCCTGGAGAGCCCCCCTTGATGACGCCAAACATTTGCCCATCGGAAATGTTCTTCATAGTCTCCGAGCAGGTGAAATTCCGGGGCGCAGGATTGAGGCCTGACCCTCCAGGTCCCTTGCCATCCCCACTTTTTCCATGACAAAGCGCGCAGGCCATGGGCTTAGCCGTTTTATTAAACAATGTTTCTCCCGCTTTCAGATTGGCGGGTATCGGCTGTAGGGGATTTTTCATACTCATGTATTCTGAGGAAACCGCTTTGGTATTGCGGTTTTGTGGACAGTCTCCAGATTTTTTCGTCCCCGCCGCTGCCACCACTTTTGCCTCACCTTTGAAGGTTTCCCTCATATAAGCTATGACATCAGCAACGCCTTGAGATTTTAGAGTAAGGCCCCAGTAAGGCATATAGTGGGATTTTCCAACCGCCTTGCCGCCGTAATAGACTATGTTGTAGAGATAATCCAGAGGATATTGATCTAAAGCCGTTTTGGCGTGAACAGCGGGTTTGGGTTCCAGGCCCGATGCCGCCGGCCCGTCGCCTTCTCCTTTGGGACCGTGACACTGCGAGCAATATTCTTTATAAATGGTCTTACCTCGACTGGCACTGGCGTTTTGAAAATGTTCGCTCTTCCAAGGCTCATAAAATTTAAAACTATCGTCCCCTTCTGTGGCTATAAAACCTGAAATGTAATAAAGCCCAAGTTCGCTCACATCGGCCACAAATTCACCACTATGAGGAACAAAGTCCGGCGGGTTGGAGTTAAAACGCAAGATCCAGTCCTTATTCAGCCGTTTTCCTACATTGACGAAGGTCGCGCTTTGCGGCCCACCCAGTTTTTTCCCGTCGTCCATGATCTGATGACATCCGGTACAAGAATGGTCAATGAACAACTGCCTGCCGAAGGCAGCATGCTGTTCCGTGAAATGAGATAGGTCGAGGGCGTCCTTTTTGACTCGCGGATCCATAAAATGCTTTTTAAAATAATCTGCCACCAATTCCGCGTTATCTTTGGACAAGACCACGTGTTTCTCGGCCTTGGCCGATTCATCCCACCGGTAATTTTTCGGATAGACGTTTTCTTCATTACCGGTCAAGAAGCTTACTAACCAGGGACGTTTGAATTTGACTCCACCCCACATTAAATCCGGCGCTTTGAGCTCAAATCGGGATTTTCCCTCTCCGGTAGTTCTATGGCAAATAGAGCATTGGTTTTTTATGATTTGTTCGGCGTTCTCTTCGCTACTGGCCGAAACTAAATTTGGCGTAATTGAGAAAATTAAAAGAAAATGGAAACAAAAAAATCCCACAATTTTTTTGATTTTAATTCGTTGAAACATAATGCCTCCTTATGTATAGAAATTTCACTCCGAAAAAACTCAATAATTCATTATTCATTTCTGAATAATTTTGTGACTTAATCTCCATCAAATTACGCCCACTCTTTGAGCCAATAGAAACTTCAACAAACAAGGAACGCCTGTTCAATCTGTGTAAAAGCGGTTGTCGGCTTACTTGTAAGGAAGTCCAGCGGGTAAACGCAGTTTGCGCGATGAACTTGAGGAAGTCAATTGTCAAGTCCCGCTTGTTTATAAACGCGAGACTTCGGGGTCAGGCGACCAGGGTAAAGTAACACACCGTGGTAATCACGAGCGCTCCAATAAGATTGAGCGCTAGCCCTTCTCGCGCCATTTGCTGAATGCTGACTTTGCCAGTACCAAAAATGACGGAGTTGGGGGCAGTCGCAACCGGCAACATAAAAGCGCAACTGGCACTGATTGCTGCTGGTACCATTAATACAGCAGGTTCAATATTTGCAGCGATTGCGGCTGCAGCCAGAATCGGCATGAGTAACGTTGTTGTTGCGGTGTTGCTGGTCGCTTCAGTAAGAAAAGTGATAAAAAGACAAATAGCGCCGATCATCAAATAAGGGTGTAAATCTGTCGGGCCGGTAAGCATTTGTCCCAATTGCCCGCTAAGCCCTGAAACCACGAATCCTTTAGCTAGACAAATTCCTCCTCCAAACAACAGCAGCACTCCCCAGGGAATTTTGACTGCAGTTTCCCAATTCAGCAATCGTTCACCTCGTCCATTGGGCACCAAAAACATAACGACAACCGCAATCAACGCTACAGATGCATCATTTGCCTGAGGTAAGTCTAACCATTTACTCCAGCCTCCGAACGGCTCAGAGCGTGTGATCCACGCAAGCGCCGTCAATGCGAACAACCCCAATACTCTTTTTTCCTCACTCCGCCAATTCCCAGGCTCAGGTAGTACGAGCGATTTTCTGTGGGTCAAGTTACGGGTCAACCAAAAACCCATTATGGGCAAGAACAACACGACGATCGGCAACGACCAGCCCATCCATTGGGTAAACCCAATCTCAGTACCCACATTCTCCGAATAAACCTGCATAAAGATAAGATTGGGAGGGGTGCCGATCGGGGTGCCAATTCCGCCCAAGCTGGCGGCATAAGCCATCCCTAGTAGCAGTGGCACCGCTAATTGCTTGTCTTCGGAGCGCTCCAGCACAGCCAGGGCAACAGGCAAGAGCATCAAGGCAGTTGCTGTGTTGGATATCCACATGCTCAGACATGCCGATGCCAGCATAAATCCAAACACGACTCTTCTACTACTGTGCGCCCCGGTAAGCCGCATAAGATGTAATGCTACCCGCCGATGCGCGCCACTGGAAGACATCGCCATAGAGAGCATAAACCCGCCCAGCAATAACAGGATTAGTGGGCTACCATAGGCTTCTCCTACCTGCTTTGGCGAAAGAACGCCAACTAGCGGTAAAATTGATAGCGGTAACAGCGAAGTAACCGGGATCGGAATGGGCTCAAATATCCACCAAATGATACAAACTACCGCAACCGCTGCGCACCAGCCAGCATCAGAATCGGCGCCTTGCTGTCCCAGCAGAAAAAATAACAGCGCGCCCAGCATTGGGCCTGCAAAAAGTGCGATTCTAGCAAGCTTCTTTCCCATGAAAATATTACCTGTCCGTAAAGCTCGATAGTTGGCTTATTCCGGCAATCGGAAACGTCAGTCAGTTTAATAGCTAAACAGGGGATATTCTAATGTGTGAGTAAAACTAATAGAGCGCTCACCAGATCGGAATGACGCCATCTTTGCGGTTTATGCGACGGGAAGTTATTCATTCCAGCAAATTGCCAAGCAATTCGGGGTACACTTCACAACGGTCGGTAGAGTTGTTAGGCAAGGAGGAGGGTGGTGAGGGTGGAAGTAAGTCCGGCAGGCTGCTAGAAGATCACCTGACCTGGCCACTTTCTTTTTAATTGCTTGAAAACTCTCCCACTGACATTCGACGACATCTTGAAATCCATGCCAAATGAAAAAATCTGAAATTAAATTCACCATCACCCGCGACGACAAAAAGGTACCCGAAAAAATCGACTGGAGTTCATCTGATATCCAGGAACTAACAGCCGCATCTAATGCAATAATGATTGCTCTTTGGGATGGCAAGGAGCGGAATACGCTGCGTATTGATCTATGGACTAAAAGCATGATGAAAGAGGATATGAAGAAGTTTTATCATCAAAGTCTTTTATTCATGGCAGATAACTTTGAACGTGCAACCGGAGATGTGGAAGCCTCACAAGCGATGCGAAATTTTGCGCAGATGCTGGGCGAAAAAATGAATCTGGTTATGGAAAATAAATTTTTTGCTCTAAAAAACGATTAAATCAACCAAAGTTTCCATTTCACTCCTAATAACATTCCAGCACCGATACTTCGTAGGGTTGTTACATATAGCGCCTGAATTTTTCTGTACATAATATTTTTATATTTCATTTTTTCAGTTAAGCTTGCAACCCTTTTTCTTCATCCAATGCTCACAATTTCATCAGTTCATGCTGTGGATAACGGTCTGGTTGGTGCAGGCTTCAAGTGGACAGGGAAATCGTATCAAGATCGCCCCGACAGGACATGCATTAGCGGGGAGTCATTGGCTTAAAAGCCTTTCAACCAACATTTCTTTTAGGAGTTAATTAAAAATGACGAAATCTGAAATTAAATTCACAGTCACGCTTGACGACAACATGGTGGCAGAAAAAATTGACTGGAGCGCTTCTGATGCAAATCAGCACAACACGAGCAAAGGGGTAATGATTTCAGTTTGGGATACTAAGGAAAACAATACAATGCGTATTGATTTCTGGACTAAAGATATGATGGTTGAGGAAATGTGTCAGTTTTATCACCAGACTTTTTTATCAATGGCTGATACTTTTGAACGTGCTACCGGAGAAACGGATGCAGCGCAATCAATGCGTAATTTTGCCCAGCAGTTCGGCGAAAAAGTAAATCTGTTCGCGAATAAAAAATTTGATTCGTAACGTCAAGATTAAGCAAAATGTGCAGTTATACATTATGTTACCGTTAAATTATATTATTACAATTAAAGAGGAAAGAATATTATGAAAACAATCGGCGAACTAAAACAAGCTCTTGAAGACCTGCCAGATGATCGTGTGCTGAAGGCGCAGGTAATAGCCAAAAACGGGAGCGGGTGGACATTGGATGTCGAACTATGCGCTTCGGTACCGGTTGGCTCAAGTGCGCCAGGTGAATCAATGGCGGTGCTAAAACTAACCCATCCTGACTTGGAAACCATGCCAGAGTGGCCAGCACCTATGTGATACGGCACCTACCTAAGTCATTATGGATACCACCCTGCTTATTGTTGCCTTCATTCTCGGTATTATTGAAGGTCTGACCGAATTTCTGCCTATATCCAGTACTGGTCACCTGATCATTGCTGGCGACTTGCTCAACTTTAATGATGAGAGGGGCAAAGTATTCATGATCGTAATTCAGCTGGGTGCGATTTTGGCCGTGGTATGGGAATTCCGAGCCAAGCTATTGGCGGTGACACGTGGCTTAGTGGTGCGCGAACCTGTAGCCTGGCGCTTTGCCAGCAACTTGTTGGTGGCACTTATGCCAGCAGTTGTGCTTGGGTTAGTATTTCACCACTGGATCAAGACCTATCTGTTTAATCCTTATACAGTGGCGTTTGCGTTGATAGGGGGAGGGTTAGTGATTCTGTGGGTGGAAAAACGAGCATTTCACCCGCGAATTAAAAGTGTCGAAGATATGCGTTGGCAAGATGCAATCAAGATTGGATTTGCACAGTCGGTGGCCATGTTTCCTGGCGTTTCTCGCTCCGGTGCAACCATTATGGGCGGGATGATTTTTGGACTTGAGCGACGAGTTGCGACCGAGTTTTCTTTCTTTCTGGCTATTCCTACCATGTTCGGGGCAACAGTACTCGACCTTTACAAAAACTGGCATCTGCTATCAGCCAGCGATCTGCCCATATTCGCAGTAGGATTTATTGGCGCGTTTGTTAGTGCCTATCTGGCAATAGCAGCCTTACTTAAGTTCATTTCCAATCACACTTTTGTCGGGTTTGCTTGGTATCGCATTGCATTTGGTCTGCTGGTGCTGGTTACTGCCTATAGCGGAGTTATAGAATGGTAGGCTCTCCAAGCAATGAGCTGCCGATAGCCATTTAGAACTTAGCGCTGTTCCCACGGTAATTTATTTGTCCGCCAGCCACCTAGCACATTACGGTGCTTGTTAGCGTCTTTGTCACCTTCAAAGCCTTCCAGTACGTTGTAGGACTCGGCATAACCAGCTTCGGCCGCAGCTACAGCAGCACTATGAGATCGGGCGCCACTGCGGCATATGAATAATACCAATGCTTCTTTGTCCACTTGCTGCTCAAGCTGCGTTACGAAATGCGGATTGGGTTTCATGCCGGGATAAGTAGCCCACTCAATTTCCGCTGCATCGGGGATATGCCCCACCCAGTCCAGCTCAGCCCGTGTGCGCACGTCAACCAGTTTGCTGCTGGGCGCAATTTGCAGTATTTCGTAAGCTTCATTTGGCAGCAGAGCGCCCTCGTAGGGTAAGTTCATGTCTTTGGCGCGTTTTTGCGCGGCGTTCAAAATTTCTGTGATTTTCCCCACGACATTTCTCCATTATTGTTCGATATACAACCCGCAAGCATGGCTCGCGGAGGACGATTGCATACTATACTCAACACAGAAAAAATCCTATCCGCGTGTACCCTGCAAACTGCCAGTATCGAGATAATATAATGCCAATTCGGTAAGATTTAGTACAGGCATATGCGAACCGCACCGTTTTTCATCGTTATCATCAATCAAGCACTGAAATAGTGCACATATGCGGTAAGCGCCCCGAAAAGGAGCGCATATTTATATCCATTTATCTTTGCGGATATGGCAAAATACTGATTTTAGTGCTGGAATATGACGTTGAACACTACATGCTTGATTCCTAGGTTTAAGTTTGTTTGATTTTTCAGTTTGGTTATTAACGATTATGGAGAAAATGATTATGTCGAAGTCGGTTGCTGATGTTCTTAAGTTACTTAAAGACAACGAAGTTAAATTCGTTGATCTACGCTTTACTGATACCCGTGGCAAAGAACAGCACGTTTCGATTCCGGCACATGTGGTGTCAGATAGTGATGACTGGTTCGAGTCCGGCCACGCCTTTGACGGTTCATCTATCGCTGGCTGGAAAGGTATACAAGCTTCCGACATGCAGCTGATGGCCGATCCCGCATCCGCTTTCCTCGATCCTTTTATGGACGAAACTACATTGGTGATGACTTGCGACGTAGTGGAGCCGTCAGATGGCAAAGGTTATGATCGTGACCCACGCTCTATCGCCAAGCGTGCTGAAGCTTATTTGAAATCCACCGGAATAGGCGATACATGCTACTTTGGCCCTGAACCGGAGTTTTTCATTTTTGATTCAGTAAACTGGCAAGTGGATATGTCTGGTTGCTTCTGCAAAATTAATTCTGAAGAAGCAGCCTGGTCTTCAGCAGAAAAATTTGATAGTGGCAACACTGGCCATCGGCCAACGGTTAAGGGTGGTTACTTCCCCGTGCCCCCTGTCGATTCTTTACAAGACATGCGTTCTGCAATGTGCTTAATACTGGAAGAAATCGGCGTTCCTGTCGAAGTTCATCACCACGAAGTGGCGACCGCAGGCCAATGCGAAATTGGCACCCGTTTTGACAGTTTGGTAAATCGTGCCGATCAAACCCAGAAGCTTAAATATGTGGTGCACAACGTCGCACATCAATATGGCAAGACAGCGACCTTCATGCCCAAGCCGATTGTCGGTGATAACGGCTCAGGTATGCATGTCCATCAATCAATCTGGAAAGACGGCAAAAATCTGTTTGCAGGCAATGGATATGCAGGACTGTCTGAATTTGCCCTGTATTATATTGGCGGTATTATTAAGCATGCCCGCGCGCTTAACGCAATCACCAACCCCGGCACTAACTCCTACAAGCGTTTGGTTCCCGGCTTCGAAGCCCCAGTAAAACTGGCTTACTCAGCTCGAAACCGCTCTGCCTCGATTCGCATCCCTTTCGTGCAGAGTGATAAGGCGCGCCGTATTGAAGTGCGCTTCCCGGATCCAACTGCCAATTCTTATCTGGCTTTTACCGCCATGATGATGGCTGGTTTGGATGGTATACAAAATAAAATTCACCCAGGCGATCCTGCGGACAAAAATCTGTATGACTTGCCTCCAGAAGAGGATGCAAAAATCCCCACTGTCTGTTCCAGCCTTGAACAAGCTCTGGAAGCGCTGAATAATGATCGCGAGTTCCTGACCCGCGGTGGTGTGTTCTCCAATGACTTCATTGATGCTTACATTGATTTAAAAATGGAAGAGGTAACCCGTTATCGCATGACAACGCATCCAGTTGAATTTGACATGTACTACAGTCTGTAACGTTAATATTTGCAACGGGCTTCTCGAAAAAGCCCGTTCGCTTTGTTTGCTACAGAATAGGGCGTGAATATTGCGTAAGCAAACAAAAGTCGTTATATTCCAACTATGCATTTTTCTCGCCACATCTCGCAATTGCATTCTACATCCAGCCTTCTGGCTGCGCTGCTGCTGCGCGTCGCGCGCTAAATATACTACCTCCCCATAGTTTTGAAGCAGGCGGCATCCGGTCGAATTCTATTCGTCTGGATCGCGCGAATTAAATAATTGCAATGGAGTTCAGCATGAAAGAAAAATTAATAATATTTGATACTACCTTGCGCGATGGCGAACAAAGCCCTGGCGCGTCTATGACCAAGGAAGAAAAGATCCGCATCGCACGGCAATTGGAAAGGCTGGGCGTTGATGTGATCGAGGCAGGATTTGCTGCAGCCAGTCCGGGTGACGCAAACGCCATTCGCAGTGTTGCACAGCTGATTGAAAAATCTACGATATGCTCGTTGGCGCGCGCCACTGAAAGTGATGTTCGCGCTGCCGGTGAAGCGATCAAGCCAGCCAAGTCTGGTCGGATTCATATCTTTATCGCTACTTCACCTATACACATGAAAATGAAGTTGCGTATGCAAGCCGACCAAGTGGTGGAAGCGGCCGTGAAAGCGGTGAAGCTCGCACTGGAATATACCGACGACATCGAATTTTCTGCTGAGGATGCGGTGCGCTCGGAAATGGATTTTCTCGTCCGTATTTTTGATGCAGTTATTCAAGCGGGGGCGAAGACGCTGAACGTGCCGGATACGGTCGGTTACAGCATTCCGGCTTTGTGGGGCGAGCGCATCAAACAGTTGATTGAGCATGTGCCGAATTCCGGGAAAGTAGTGTGGTCCACCCATTGCCACAATGATCTCGGTATGGCGGTAGCCAATTCACTTGCTGCCGTAATGAACGGTGCGCGTCAGGTGGAATGCACCATCAACGGCTTGGGTGAGCGTGCAGGGAACGCCAGTCTGGAAGAAATCGTAATGGCGGTTAAGACGCGACGCGATGTGTTCAGTTGCGATTCGCGTATAGATACCACGCAAATTGTGCCGGCTTCCAAGCTTGTGTCCAGCATCACCGGTTATCCGGTGCAGCCTAACAAGGCGATTGTCGGCGCAAATGCTTTTGCGCATGAATCCGGTATTCATCAGGATGGTGTGCTAAAACACCGCGAGACTTACGAAATTATGCGTGCCGAAGATGTTGGCTGGAGCACGAACAAATTAACACTGGGCAAGCTTTCCGGTCGCAATGCGTTCCGTACACGATTGCAGGAACTTGACATCGTGCTGGAAAACGAGGAAGTGGTGAACAATGCCTTTGCGCGTTTCAAAGAATTGGCTGACCGTAAGCGTGAAATTTTTGATGAAGACTTGCAAGCCTTGGTCAGTGAAAGCGTGGTGGCGCAAGTTAGCGAGCATTATCGCTTGGTATCATTGCGCGCGCATTCTGAAACTGGACTTCTGCCAGTGGCGCAGGTGCGATTGAATGTGGGCGGAAAGGAGTTTGTTGCCGATGCTCAGGGGGGTGGGCCGGTAGATGCGGCGTTCAAGGCCATCGAGCAGATCGTGCAAAGTGGCATTGAACTGCAACTTTATTCGGTAAACAATATTACCAGTGGTACAGATGCGCAGGGTGAAGTGACCGTGCGGCTATCCAAGGGTGGTCGCATAGTCAATGGCCAAGGTGCAGACACTGATATCGTGGTGGCTTCCGCCAAGGCCTATCTTAATGCGCTGAATAAATTGGATAGTAAAGCGGAGCGCACGCATCCGCAGGTGTGATTGCTGACTGGATTGATGCACGAGAGGCACGTCACTAGACGTGCCGTTTTCTTTCCTGCCCCCTGCATTCGCAACGGCTCAAAGTAATTTCAATAGTCACTCCCCCTTAAAAATATAGGCTCTATCGTAGTTATCAGTTGGTTCTGGGCACGCATTTAAATATGAAAATTTTTTAGTCGATCATAAAAACGAGTAGCCGGATAATTCACTAAATTGGGGGTGATCATGTTGAATCAGATCATGCGCCCCTTGAAAGCACGTTGGCACAAGCTTGCGTTGGAAGACGGATTGCAGGATGTGCAACAGTGTCAGCAATTCCGCAATGATTTATCAGCGCTGCAAACGCAATTAAAGAAATATACCGGCATGCTGGCAGACATGGCTGGTGTTGAGGATTTAAGCGAACTGGAAAGTTAGAGAATTATCCAGGCGCAGCAGCTACATCTGCGTATGCATCATCATGACCAGGTGCTGGCAGTAATTCCAAGTATAATTCAGGGGTGACACTGTTTTGGTCTTGGTTTTAATTTAAGAAATATTGCTTTCGCCACCCTGAGTGGCTAATCTTCATTACCAATGTTAGGCCTTCACTGAAGCTGAAGCTTTCAACCTCACTCCCTCGTCACAGACTTAATTTACCCTCGAATTGAAATTGGAATAACGATGCACGTATTGTTTGCTACTTCTGAAGTCGCACCACTCATCAAAACTGGCGGCCTGGCCGATGTCAGTGCTGCGCTGCCGACGGCGCTGCATGAAATGGGCGTGGACATACGCATATTGTTGCCGGGTTATCCGCAAGTTTTAAAAGCGTTACCGCATCTTCATGTCGCTGCCAGAATTGCTATCCAGCCCGGCTTCCCGGCAGCGCGACTGCTGACGGGTTCGTTGCCTAATGGTGTTCCTCTATTAGTGATTGAATGTGCCGAGCTGTATGAACGTGGTGGAGGGGCTTATCTGGATGAACATGGTCTCGACTGGCCTGATAACGCCCTCCGATTCGGGTTGCTGTCAAAAATTGCTGCATTGCTGAGCTGTGCGGATACGCCACTTAAATGGAAGCCTGATATCGTTCATTGCAATGACTGGCAAACCGGACTTACCCCGGCCTATCTGCATTTTGCTGAGGGTGCTGCTCCTAGTGTAATGACTGTGCATAACCTTGCGTTTCAAGGCGTATTTCCGTCGCAGATGGTCACGGAATTGGGGTTGCCCGCTGAGTGTTATCAGCTTAACGGTGTGGAGTATTACGACAACCTGTCCTTTATGAAGGCAGGTTTGTATTATGCCGATCACATCACGACCGTGAGTCCGTCTTATGCCAAAGAAATTCAAACCGATGCACTGGGCTTCGGTCTGCAGGGCCTGCTCGCCAGCCGTCGAAAAGTTTTGACAGGCATCCTGAACGGTATTGATACCTCAGAGTGGAATCCCGCCACCGACCCTAACCTTGTCGATTCGTATGATGTCACTGATATCAGTGGAAAGTCCGCCAATAAACGCGAGTTACAAAAACGCATGGGATTGCACATTGATCCCGACCTGCCGTTGTTCGGATTAGTGGGCCGATTTACCCATCAGAAGGGCGTGGACTTGGTGCTGAAAATAGCGCCAGAATTGATTGCCTTGCCGGCGCAACTGGTATTGTTGGGTAATGGTGATGCGGAAATGCAGCGGACTGCACTGGGGCTCTCGCATCGATATTCCGGCCAGATCAGTGCTTACGTTGGCTTTGATGAGCCCTTGTCACACCTGATTGAAGCAGGGATAGACATTTTTTTAATGCCGTCGCGTTTCGAGCCATGTGGACTCAATCAGATGTATAGCCAACGCTATGGCACACCGCCACTGGTACATGCAACTGGCGGTCTGATAGACACAGTATTGGATTGCAACGCAGCTTCACTAAAACAGGGTCTTGCTAGCGGGTTCGTATTCCACAGCATGGATACGTCTAGCTTGTTGGCAACGGCACGACGTGCCGCGAAAGCCTATCATGACAAAAAAATCTGGCGGGCATTGCAGCATAATTGCATGCTTAAGGATTTTGGCTGGAATCAGAGTGCCTCAGCCTACCATGACATCTATACGAATTTGATGCGGCGATAACTGCACTTGCGTGAGCTTTATTTAGCATTTTGCTTCCGTCAGGTTTGTCCTTCAGCACTCAATGCGCGATGCCTGCTCACTCACCTAACTCGATATATGCTATCAATGTTGCATGGTCGACTCTAAAGTTTGCGAATTCAAATGTGATAGAGACGGCTATACTAACGGTTCAATATTAACGATTCATTGTATAAAAGTTTATAACTATGATTGAAATAACGCTTGCCACGATTATCATCACGATTATCATCGTTCTCACGATCCGTAACACCAAACGCGCAGTGCTTGAAAATCCGGTCATTCTCAACCGCACGGGGCAGTATCACGCAATATTGGCACCCAAGCTCAATATCGCACAAACATTTATTGAAGCCATCGCTAAGCAGATACCCGGTCCGCGTGATGAAAGCCAAAACAGCTCAACGCAATGCTTTGAGGTGCGCGACCCGGAAGCCGCTAAAATTAGCCACGACCTCTATCTGCTCGCTATCACAATGCGTAACGGTATGCTGTATTTTCAGGCTATCATTCCTCGTCCATTGATTAATGATCAGGATAGCCATTTCAGCATGCTAATGGAATCAGCTGATGCTGCTCTTGCCCATAGCCCTGCTACGGGTGCGCATAACACAGAGACAGATGGATACATTATTGCGGCAGCGGGTACAGCGGCACGAAACTTGGGTATCGACATAAAACAGCAGGTGCTATCCAAATAGGATGCATAATTACGTCCGACATCCAGCGATGATTTGTATGGATAGTTCGACAATTATTTCAGCTTTGCTTGTCGATTAATTTCGCTGTACTCGCAATTTTTTCAGAATAATTCAGAATTAAATTCCGAAAGTGCTGGGTTGGGTAGGTTGCTTTATCCTGGATTCTTCAATAACTGCAGTTAAGATGAACTAACTGCATAACAAGTTACGCATTGTTGTAATCTTCAAGATTGCTCAAGTGCTGGACAGAGAGCAATTCAATTTTTAGCAAATAGTCGCATTAAAAAACGAAACGCTTCGGTTGTAGCGCGTTTTGCAGTGGTGCAATGCAGGTTTCAAACAGAGCGACTCTCTCAAATATTCCAGGTGCCGCACAAGTAATCAAATTGGCATGCATAGCCGGAGAGTCACCAACGATAGCAAACAGACGGCCATTTGGTTTCAAGCTGTTCTGGAATGCTTCCGGTAAAATTGGTACTGAGCCAGTCAACACGATGGCATCGTAAGTACCCGGCCAGCCTTGCGCCGCATCGCCCAGTGCTAAAGTTACGTTATTGATAAGATGCGCCGCTAAATTTTTTTCCGCAAAGGCATGTAATTCCGGCACGATTTCAACACTGGTTACATGCATCGCGAGATGGGAGAGCAAGGCAGTCAAATAACCACTGCCGCTGCCGACTTCCAACACACGGTCGTTACCTCCAAGCTTCAAAGCCTGTAATGCGCGTGCTTCCATCTTGGGCTGCCACATTGAAACGCCATGCCCCAGTGGAATTTCCATATCCATGAAAGCTAAATTTTTCCTTTCGGGCGGCACGAAACGTTCGCGTTTAACCTTGCTCAACAAATCCAGCACTCGCATATCCAGCACATCCCAAGGCCGAATCTGTTGTTCCACCATATTAAAGCGCGCTTGTTCCACGTTACCCATCTCCCTCTACTCCAAAATATGATCAATGTTTTATATTAACAGTTTACTAAGGTCACTGCTTGCGCTCAATAGACTGCCCAGAGAACCTAATCAGGCCATTTTGATGGCCATTATTTCTTTCATCGTGAATCTCTATCGCGTAGTCGAGATTGCAGATTCGCGCTCACCTAGGTATAGCTCCAACCTTTGTGAATCTCTCGTCAGAGCTGGAGTTTACCTCAATGAATCAATGAAGGTTATGGCTCCGTCTTGGTGCCAGTCATTTCAACCTCTACACGGCGATCAGGTTGCAGACACTCGATAACTTGAGGGGTCTTGTCGCCAGGGCATTGGTCTTGTTTCGTAATCGGCTGCGTACTACCCTTTCCTTCGGTATGCACTATATTGGGCGAGACACCTTTTCTAACAAGATACGCCCTCACTGTCGCTGCTCGTTGTTCTGAAAGAATTTGGTTGTACTGGGCACTACCAAGTCGATCGGTATGACCGGTTACCGTGATTGTTTGAGGGTTGGTATCGTTAATATCTTCGACAAAAGCATCCAGCTTGGACCGAGCTGACGGCCGCAATATCGGTTCACCAAAATCAAAAAATCCGCTTGAATCCAGTACTATTTTTTTAGTTGTTACAACTGGCAATGCGGCTACAACAGGCGGTTCCTCGATTTTAATTGGTGGAGAAATTGGAGTATGTGGGATGGTTGGAGCGGGTGCGACGATTGGAGCAGGTGCGACGGTCTTCGCTAACGGCATTGCATTACATTCGTCCAGTCCTGCTTGACCGGAATGAGCGTACCAACACAGCCCAGTCCCGCTACGCACTACCTGGCCTCTCGAGTCATGAACATTTACGTCTATTTGCTCCTTTTGATTGCGAGTTGTTTGTGCATCAACTGATGCGGTAATAATTCCCAATATCAAAGCAATTGACACAGATAATCTATTTTTTTTATCTGCAAATAATTTTTTCATGAGGCTCCCTCTTTAATTAAGTTAGGACTATTTTTCTGCGTTAAAACTTTCATTGTCCAATTCTAAATTTATAATATATTTTGTTTATTCTGAAACATATTTCAGCATAAACAAGCGTGCTATTTAAAATTTTGAGCGCGACATATCTGTTTGATATGTAAGTGATAGTTTTTTTCGAGCAACGCCGTATTGTGACGCAACTGGTTAAGCAGGCAAGCGGCCACTCGCAAAATTGGATTTTTAGAAATGCCCTCAAAGATATGACACCTTCTCCTTTTGTTAGCATATAACTAGTTACGCTGACTGTCCGTAGCCAAGCAATTAAACTCATCAGTTATTTATGAAAATTATGCAAACGGCATCACTAGTTAGTGTGTGACACGCGATCATAGTTCACACGCACGCGATCTCCAATGTTTAGATCACTAGCATTGCTTTGAGTGACTTTGTGAATTGTACCGTTATCAAACGAACACAGATATGATATTCCTCGCGACTTGTGGGGTTGGGAACGCTTTTCAATTTCATGATCGGCAATAGCACCGTCGACCGCACTAGCCATTCTGTGAATCACTGAAACTTTATGTATCGTTTTCATGTTAATTCCATTTGAGTTTTATCTAGGGCGCCTCTATAAATTCAATTTTCTAGACAAGACAAGGCGCGAGCAAAAAATTTGAGCGCGGCATATAGTTGATATGTAAGCGATAATTTTTTTCGAGTAACGCAGTATTGTGACGAAAATTGGATCTTTAGAGGTGCCCTCTAATCATTTTTGGCTGTGGGGCATTGAGATTGAGGCAATGCAGATGCGGCCGTCAATGTCACTCGAAATATTTTGATAAATGTGCTTTCATTAAGGAACAACTTCGTGATATCCAAGATCATAGATGATGAGTGTTTTAATTCTGAGAAAATTTCGCCCTTGTGTGGGTGGCTGATACGGAATTCAGGTTTTCTGTTGGAGTTAAACAAAAAAATATTGGTGTTGACCAGAGTGCGGTGGTCATGGATACTTCGATTCATACGGTTGAAATTCCTATTCTTTATCTTCCCCAGCACGCCCATTGGCTAACGAAAGTTTGATCATGAACAACGTTATTGTTGAAGTTTTAGCTAAAGACCTGAACGCCCAGGGTGGCGTGTTCTGACCGAGTTCCAAGGTCGACATGAATATCTGGAGCTTTCGTCGTCCCAAGGTCTCTCTGGATATGGCCCGTACGGGTCATTAATGGCGGTGCAGCCATTGCCTGTCCGCTTAGCTACGCCGCCACCGACGGTGACCGTGGCCGTGCTCACTAAAAATAATGCCTCTCGCATCGAGAATTGCCTGCGCAGCGCGGCCTTCGCCGACCAGATCGTGGTGGTGGACAGCGGCAGCACCGACAGCACCGTGGAGCGCGCCCGGACTCTGGGTGCCGAGGTTTGGGTGCATGATGACTGGCAGGGTTTCGCCGTTCAGCGTAACCGCCTGTTGGCGCACGCCAATGGCGATTACGTGTTTTTTCTTGATGCTGACGAAGTCATCACGCCAGCGTTGCAGGAAGAAATTCGTGTCAATGTCCGCTCCGGTAGCCGCGCAGTCTGGTGGATTCAGTGGCGCATGGTGGTGTTTGGCCATGAGTTAAAGTTTTTTCGTTCCCAATCGAAGGTAGAACGGTTGTTCCGTCGTGACATGCTGCGCGAATACGTGGGAGCCGTCCACGAACGAGCCGTGCTGCACCCCGCTCCTGGCGACGGCCATGTGCCACGGCATTTGATGCGGGCCAAGCTGCTGCATTACTCGCGCGATACCGTGCGTGGAAGCATGGAAAAAATGACGCAGTACGCCATGCTGGGGGCGGCCAAGCGCGCCGCGCAGGGCCAGCACGGGGGCGTGCTGCGCGGGTTGGTGTCGGCCGCGTCGATGTTCATCCGCCTGTACGTGTTCCACTTGGGCTTTCTGTGCGGCGGACCCGGTTTTGTTCATTGCCTGTTCGTGTCGGCAGAAGGATTTTTTCGCTATGTGGCGCTGGACTATGACCGGGAAAGCCTGACTTCGGATATCCCGCGTTGAGGCGGTGCCCGCAAGAAGCAACTGATGCCTGAACCATTCTGATGCAAAACACCCGATTTCGGACTTTTGCGGTGCGCATTTTGCTAGGCATTCTTTGGCTGGCTGTTGCGTTGTCGCCTCTACATTCATGGATTGCCGCATCGAGTTGGCTGATGCTGGGTCTGCTGGCATTGGCAGTGACCGATGGCACCGGGCAGCAAGGTACACCCGTTATGATGTCCGCTGCCACGGCTTGGCTGATGGGCACTATTATCTCTGCATCACTCTGGGCGACGCAATCCATCATCTGGCAGGAGCCCTGTTGCACGGTTTCGGTGGATCTTGACGCTGTGTCGCGGCTGATGCTGGCTGCGGTGTCGGTTTATGTTATTACCCGCGCACGTTCACTTGCACCCAACGGTCGGATGGGAGTGCGACTGTTGTACGCGATTGTCTTGGCCTGTGCTCTGGCTTTGGTGCTGGCCGCTGTACGGGGGCGCGATTTACCGGTCAACCCGATTCCCTGGGCTGTGGCTATGAGTTTTCTAGTTTGTCTGCTGCTGCCTCGGGTTTTTGACGCGCAAGAGGCCAAGGGCCGTCGGTGGCTTTGGGGTGCAGGCGCTTTTTTCGGCCTGAGCGGTATATTGTTGAGCCAATCGCGCGGCGCTCTCGGTGTGCTGTTGTGGACACTATTCCTCGCCATATGGATGCACCGTCGTCACCGGGCATCCACCCACCGAGTGGCGGCTGCGGCGCTGCTGCTGTCAGGCCTGTTGGTCACAGTTGCGCTGAATCTGCCTGGCGACCCCATGCGCTTGAACACTGCCTTGCAAGATATCGAAACGACAGTTCAAACCAAAGATTACAACACCTCGCTCGGTGCAAGGGTCGCTCTGTTCAGGTTGGGGTGGGAGGGGTTTGTCGAATCGCCCTGGATCGGCCTCGGCGCCACTGAGCGTGCGCGTCGCATTCGTCAAGCAGGAGAAGATCTTCCGGCTGACCAACGTGTTGCATTCACACATGTGCGCGAGATGAGACACGTCCATAACCAATATCTGAATAACGCGATCGATGGTGGTCTTGTGGGGCTGGCGGGCTTGCTGGCCTTGCAGGGTGGTCTGTGGGTTGCCGCTCACCGGCTCGGGCGTTTCAACCGGATGGCCGGACTGCAACTCTGGGGTGTGGGCTGGATGCACGCACTGGCAGGTCTGAGCAACGTCAATCTGGCCCACAACTACTATGTGCTCATGCTGGCGCTTTCCGTAGGGCTGGTGTTTGTTATGGCGTGGGCTGAACCCACCCCTGAGACATAGCTTTTAAAATTATAGAGACTATCCAAAAAGGGTGGGCGACCATGAGTAAAGCTTTTATTAAGGAAACGGATGAAAGTCCTGACGAAGAAGAAGGTCAGTCAATATCTCCACTTGCGCCAGGAGTAAAAAACTACATCACCCCTGTTGGTTACCAGCGTCTGAAAGATGAACTTGATCAGCTATGGAAAGTGGAACGCCCGGTATTGGTGCAAACCATTACCTGGGCTGCTTCAAACGGCGACCGCTCGGAAAATGGCGATTACATTTATGGCAAAAAGCGCCTGCGTGAGATCGACCGGCGCATCCGCTTTCTTTCCAAGCGTCTGGAAAACGCCGCAGTGGTGGATCCGATGCAGCGAGAATCGTGTGATCAAGTGTTTTTTGGGGCGACAGTGACAGTGTGCCGGGAGGATGGCGTAGATTACATCTACAGCATAGTCGGCGTGGATGAAGCCGATGCCGGGCGCGGATTGATTAGCTGGGTATCGCCGCTAGCCCGGGCACTGCTAAAGGCGCGCGTCGATGATGTGGTAATGCTGCACATTCCCGACGGAGTGGAAGAGCTGGTGGTGGTGGAAGTTACTTATCAGGCGATAAGATTTGGCGATTAATAGGCAGATAAAATTCTCTTTTGAAGAAATCAGTCATGACCTTCATGGCACCTTCATTACTGTTTGAATGCCTTGTTGATAAGTTTCCAGCTCTTCTTCGTCTTGGTAGACGCCCATGTGGTCAAAACAACTTTTTGCCATACTGAATAACGGGTTAAGTCGCTTGATAACTACATATAAGAAAGGATCTCGCACAGAGGAATAGGGAGCGGGTCTTGCAATCTTATATTTTTGAGCGAAGTTTTATGGAGCGTTCTGCTCGTTGTCTCGCGAAGTCACATGATGCAACCCGCAGGCTAATTCAATTCTGAGTTTTCTTGCCATAAGCGCCAGCATTGAAATCTATTGATGCTGTAGTGCAAGACTTGAACCGGCACACGACCCTCGTTACCATTGATTTAATCGACCCCTAATTTTTCATGCTGGATTTCCGTCTGCGCGGGAATGACGGCTTAGGTGTCGTGCCTTCTGTAAAGATCAATAAATGCAGAGCAATCAGTCCAACCGGATGGCTGTATCGAAGTGCCAAGTCCGGCGGATCTCGATCACGTCAAATTCGCGGGCCAGTTCCGGCGGGAACGCCTGATAGTGCTCATGACTTTGCACGATGCGCCGTATCGCTTCATCGACTTCCGCCACACCGCTTGAAATAACGAAAATCACTGGCTCCACGGATCCGTCGCTTCGGATAGACACCGTCACCATGGGGTTGGTGTGTGGCCGCTTTGCCACTTCGCGGACTGTATCGACAGGCGTGTTGAACTGAATCTTCCGCGCCCACGCCTCCGCATATTTGACGAGTGCGGCGTTGGAGTCGGCACGCCCCCATAGCCTAGCCCGGCGTTCAGTGCTGAACGAGTAGGGGAGCGTGGAGGGCGAACGAGCGGCAGTCGATGCTGCTTTGCGCCGGGCAGCGTTCTCATTGAGCTGACGTCCTATGGCCCGCAGCCGCGCTTCCCGTTTTGCTTCTTCTTGTTCCGCCGAAACGCGCGCGGCCTGTCGCGCGGCTTCCAGGCGTTCAGCCTCTAGTCGTGCAGCCTCGATGTGCACTATTTCCTGACGAGCAGCCTCCTGACGTTGTGCCTCCAGCTTTGCCGCCGCCCGTCGCAAAGCTCCCAGGCGTTCGGCCTCCAATCGTGCAGCCTCGAAGCGTGCTGCTTCCTGACGAGCGATCTCCTGACGCTGCGCTTCCTGCTTTGCCGCTGATAGTCGTGCGGTTTCCAGCCGTTCAGCCTCCAATCGTGCAGCCTCGGTGCGCGCTGCTTCCTGACGAGCGATCTCCTGACGTTGCGCTTCCAGCTTTGCCGCCGTCAGTCTCACAGCTTCCAGGCGTTCAGCCTCCAATCTTGCAGCCTTAATGCGAGCTGCTTCCTGACGAACGATCTCCTGACGTTGTGCTTCCAGCTTAGCTGCAGTTAATCGCGCGGTTTCCACGCGTTCCGCTTCCAATCGTGCAGCCTCAATGCGTGCTGCTTCCTGACGAGCGATCTCCTGATGTTGTGCCACCTCCTGATTCACCTGTCGTTGCGCCTCACGCTCCGGAGGAACAAAGTTGTTCACTTTATCGGCTCGCTTCCGCACCTCCGGTGCGGCTTGATACTGCGCCACCTCGCTGGCATCTGGAGGTTCCGGCATCACGGTCCCCGGGATCGAAGCGCCTGGCGCATCTGCAGCAGGCTTTAGCCCCAGTATAGGGGGTGGCACAACCCATGTAGCCTCGTCGGCCCGCTCTATTGCGATCACTGCCGGAAAAGGGGGCTGCGTGGGTGCCGGTTTACCGGCAACAGCCTGCTCGTTCGATGCCTGCTGCAGCGGCGCCTTTACCGGCGTATTTGCCGACTTCGCAACTGCGACCTGTGCCGGCTTGAGCACGACGTACAGATCGGGCGCCGCTATCCGTCGTTCTTGCCAGTGGATGCCAAAGCCCGGCAGCCCAAACTCCTTGCCACCGAAGGTCAAACTCAACAGCAGTATGTGAAACAGGAGAGAAAAGAGGAGTGCGACAGCCAGCCGCCTGCTGTCAGTGCTCATGCGTCATTGCGCCTCATGGCCGCATCGAAATCGAGCGTTGTATCAGTTGAAGCAATGCGGTGTGTTTGCATGTGCGCCTCTCGCAGATATGTTCCCACCCCTAAATACATTTTTAAGTAACCGGCTGATCCAATTTAGTTAAGTGCATTTTCATCCGCTCCACCGTATGTCGCCACTTGGGGTTGAAGATAGCCAGCGGTGTTTTGATTTCCAAACATTGTAGTGGGTGGGAATAGTCTTTCATGGTGCTCTGCTAATCGGATTCAACATTATCTAGCAGGAAGCACGGGGTCTACCATTGAATTTGCTGATGACGACCGTCAATTGTAAGCGTAGCATAACTCACTAAAGGGGGGGCTCCTAGAGTCGGCGAACTTGGTAACGCGTTTCGCTTGAGTCTGAAATGCCGCCTCTGTCATCTGGTAAAACTCTGGGGACACATTGCTTAATTCCTTGCACAATTAAGCAATGTGCCCCCAGAATTATTTTGAATTAGCCAAGGGTAGGGAATAACCCGCGTATTCCACCCGCAATAAACTCCACCGAAATGGCCGCAAGCAAGCGTAGCCTGGGCTCAGTAGGTTGGCGCTAAGCTTGCGAAGCCCAACATTACAAGTACAACACAGGGCCAAGTCTAGGCAAGTAACACAATCCCTCTTGTTCTTCTTCAATAAACGAACCAGTGGGGTACAGGCCTAACATTCCAATATTTATTGGAATGTTAGGCCTGTCCCCGTGCGTTTCACCGGAGTGAGGAACAAAGCGACGAACGGCTTGGCCGATTTGTTAGAAGCGATCTTCCCTGTGATGCCAGATACGAAGCACATAGATTTCCGTTTCGTGTACAAGATAACGGGCCAGATAATTCCCGATCACCAAATCACGCACCGCTTCTGGATTCGGTGCTCGATCAACCTTGGTGCCCAGCAATGGAAACTGTTTCAGCTGAGCAATGCCCTTCAGGATAGTGGCGGCTGTTTTCTGTGCTGCATGAGGATTCTCAACTGCGATAAACTCGCGCAGGCGGCGCAGATCACCAACCGCCTCGCGGGAATAGCCGACAATCATTTGCCAGGAGGGCTCAGCTCTTCACCGGAACCCCAACTCTCTAGCCAGGCATTCACTTCTGCCTCAGGGACGCTCGAACCACCTTTAATGGAACTAAGCGCTTCAAGCGTTTCGGTCCATCTCACATCCTCGACCGACTGGCGCTCGATATATTCTTTAATTGCCTGATTAATAACGTAATTTTTGCTACGATCGAGTTTCGCCGCCAATTCCTCCAGCGGACTCTCGATTTCGGGCTGCAACCTGATGCTTGTTACTCCCATCGCCAAATCTCCCAATCTTAACTACGATGTAATACAGTGTAGCTCACAGATCAGGATGGAACAAATTTCAAGCTTATAACGTTTAGCTCAGCGGCGAATTTATGCGTCCGCTGGTTTCTTCAACCCATGTTGGTAGAAACGCATGTATTAAGAATAAAGGGATCAATTGTTGAATTAATATCTTTAAATGAAACGTTTAACCCTGACGTTCTTATCTAGCAGCCTGTAGGACTTAAAGGAAATCGGCTGCAAATTGAGCTGAACGGTTTATATTGCGCCGCTTTTTTGGGCAATAGAACAACTATTACTCTGCAAAATCATCAAGTGGGGTAAGCAGGCATTTCGCCGTAAGGCGAAAGCTCGCAAAATCTACCCTCGCTCAGCTCAATTTTCGCTGCGATTCTTTAAGTCCGACAGGCTGCTAGCACTAGCTTGTGCGAGTGGGTCTTGGCATATTGAGATGGCTACTATAGAAAAAAGTATTTTATCAATGCTTGACCCCTTTGTTTTCAACCGTTCCAACAATGTTTGCTTGCCCGAACGGTTCCAGTGCAGAGCTGCTCTACCCGTCACAACAGCCCCTAAAACAATTGTCTTGAAATCACCTTAACGCCACTCACCCCGTTGATGGTGTAAGTCAGAGTGCCAGCACTACTGTTTTGAAAGGTAAAGTTGACGGTGCCGACTTTCGTTACCACCTTAGCCGCGTCGTTCCATGCCACGGTGGGCGCAGACCCGCCGGTGACTTGGTATAAATCACCTGCGCAGCTATTACCAGACAAGGGACAACTGGAAGCAACGTACCAAACAGGATTACCACTGGCATCGTAGGTATACATGGTGGCGAAGATCATTCCAAACTGCTGTGTGATGGCTAACCCCCAGCCGGACTCGTTCTCATTCCACCAGAGTGCAGAATAGTCGACTGTCGGTTGAATGGCACCGGTTGCAAACATTTGCCGGGTAATCTGCTTGGTACCGTTTACGCCATTGACCGTGTAATTTAATGTCCCGGTATTGTTGTCAGAATAAGCAAAGGTGCCTGTTCCCACCTTGGTCACCACTTTACCGTTTCCATTCCAGGGCACCCCCAGCGGAGTGCCGCCTACCACACTGTAAATATCACCCGTGCAACCACTCCCTACCAGCGGGCAGGACGATATGACAAACCATGACGGTTGCCCGATTGAATCGTAGGTATACCACGCCAGAAAAGCCATCGCATCACGTTGGGTGATACTCATCCCCCAGCCGGATTCATTCTGGTTCCACCACAGACCGGTCAAGGGCGAGGCAGGTGCGACGGGGCCGGGCGGCAAAATAGGGTCGGGGGACACGCCGTCGCCAAGACCGACTACATCAACTGGGGTCGAACGATCCGTTTTGGAATTATCGCCGAGTTGGCCATACTCATTCCTGCCCCAGCATTTGACCCCGCCTGCTGTGGTGAGCGCGCAAGTATACTTCCAACCCACAGAGATTGCCGACACGCCACCGGTAAGACCTGTCACATCCGTTGGGATCGAACTATCAGAGTCGGAATTGTTGCCGAGCTGACCATAGTCATTAAAGCCTAAGCACTTGACCCCACCCGCCATGGTGAGCGCGCAGAAGTTAAGACCATCTGTATCGATGGCCACTATGCCGCTGGTAAGACCGGCTACATCTACTGGCGTCAAACTAGAGGGGAAAATATAGGAGGGAATATAAGCCAAGAAAATGTCACTATTACCCCAAGACTTTACCCCGCCGGCCTTGGTGAGTGCAAAGGTGGAATTGAACCCTGTAACGATAGCTGCTACACCGCTGGAAAGACCCGTTACATCCACCGGAACTGAACTTGCGGTAGTTGAATTATTACCGAGCTGACCCGAATAATTATTTCCCCAGCACTTTACCCCGCCTGCCGTGGTAAGCACGCAGGTATGGGTTGAAAATGAAGCAGCAATAACTGTCACGCCGCTGCTAAGCCCTAGATGATCTTCCAGTGTATAGGAGAACCAGGCGAGGAAGGGGATAAAAAAACATTTTACCCCGCCTATTGTGGTGAGCACGCAGGTGTCCGTACCATATGAAGTGATAGCTGTAACGCCACTGGTAAGCCCCGGTATATCTATCGGTATCAAATTATCGGCCCCCCAACACTTAACTCCGCCTACCGTGGTGAGCGCGCAAGTGAAATGAGCCACTGAGGAGATGGCCACTACGCCGCTGGAAAGACCCGTTACATCCACCGGAATCGAGCTATCGACTGTCGAATTGTTACCGAGCTGGCCATCTTTGTTACTCCCCCAGCACTTGACCCCGCCTGCCGTGGTGATCGCGCAGGTGTGATCAGATCCTGCAGAGATAGCCACCACTCTGGTCTCAGCTGCATATCCTGGAGTGCTCCCCAGACATCCAATAAAGACAAGTGGCAGCGCGTAAAAAAATCTTTTCAGCAATTGCGACACGGAATCTCCAGTAAGATAAGTATTTATTGAGCATTTATCTGTGCTTGTGCGTAAGTAATTCGCCATCTGGATATCCTGAATTGATAGAAACTGCCATACTTTAAAAACCTTGAGATGAGGTGCTGAAGTGCGCTAATGCATAAGGCCAGATACGATTACTGCATACGCAAATCCCTTGTTATACGTCTCTCATCAGCACGTTGAACAACGATCAAAAATATCAAGCATAAATCATACCTTAAGTGTAACTACTCACCCCTATAAATAATCAAGAAAACACTTGACAGGTTTTTAGGG
>NZ_CAKMLL010000057.1 GCF_927797785.1 Candidatus Nitrotoga sp. BS
CTATTCAAATCGCTTTGGCGGGTAAGGCTCTTGAGGGATGGGGTGAGTAGTTACCCAATTTGAATTTAAAGCTGAGTCCGGAGACACCTATCGAGGTGGTGATGCGCAACATTTTGTTGCGCCTGCTTGAGATTATGAAAGTGAATGAGAGGGGCATAAGAGCTGATTTGGATACAGAATTTCTCCATGATTTTCGCGTCGCTGTGCGCCGGGGTCGTTCGGCTTTAGGGCAAATTAAAGGTGTTTTACCACATAAAATATGGGATAAATTTAATCGAAAATTTGAATGGCTAGGAGAAATAACCGGCCCAACCCGTGACCTTGATGTCTATCTGTTGAAGTTAGGCGCGTACAAAAATAGCTTGCCGTTACCTGTCAGGGATGATCTTGACCCGCTTTATTATTTTTTGGGAAAACATCGGACAATCGAACATAAGAAGTTGGTTGTACGGCTGAAGTCAGCGCGTTATAGGAACACAATTGTATCAATGTTAGCGTACTTGAAAGCGCCATTATCAGCACGAACGACACTTCCTGCTGCCCGCAGCCCAACGTTTGATGTGGCAAATCAGCGAATATGGCGCATGGCTCGACGTGTCATTAAAGCAGGTGAAGCGATCAATACGAGCAGCCCCCCTGAAGATTTGCATGAGCTACGCAAATCATGCAAAAAACTGCGGTACTTGATGGAGTTTTTTCAAAGTCTCTATCCGTCAGATGATATCGAGCAGTTAATCAAGGCGCTGAAATTGCTTCAAAATCAACTCGGAAAGTACCAGGATATTCATGTTCAAATCGCATCATTGGCAATATTCAGAACCCAGATGCAATCTGAACGCGAAGCGGCAGACCGCACCTTGGTAGCAATTGATATTGTTATGCAGACACTCAAACAACGCCAAAGCCAGGTACGCAAAATGTTTAAGTCTCGCTTTGCAAGCTTTGCAGAAAATAAGAACCGAGTTGCTTTCAGGAGACTATTTAAACCCAAATCCAAAAGGATGCGTGTCCCCAATGAAGATCATTGCTTGCTACAACATTAAAGGTGGGGTTGGTAAAACCGCAACCGCCGTCAATCTGGCTTATCTGGCAAGTCGTGAAGGTGCCCGCACATTGATTATGGACTTGGATCCGCAAGGTGCGGCTTCTTTCTACTTTCGAGTTAAACCCAAGATAAAAGGAGGCTTAAAAACGCTGATGGATGGTAAGCAAGGTTTGGAGGAGCTAATAAAGGGAACTGATTATGCCGATCTCGACCTTATTCCTGCGGACTTTTCCTTCCGCAATATGGATCTGTTTTTGGAAGAAGTAAAAAAACCAACGCGGCAATTACGAAAATTGCTCAAAAGTCTGGATGATGACTACGACGTTGTTTTTCTGGATTGTCCGCCCAGCATTTCACTCGTATCCGAAAATGTCTTTCAGGCGGCTGACATCTTGTTGGTGCCGACCATCCCTACTATTTTATCGTTGCGAACATTCGACCAGCTTCTAAAGTTTTGCAAAGAAAATAATCTGGATGATCTTCTGCTACTTCCATTTTTTTCCATGGTGGACATGCGTAAACAAATGCACCGGCTTATCGTAGAAAAACCACCGAAAACGTTAACCGGATTGCTGAATACCACGATTCCCTATGCCAGCGATGTTGAACGGATGGGGGTAAATCGTGCAGCCCTTGCCAGTTATGCTCCAAAGTGTCGGGCGGCACTGGCTTATGAGTCGTTATGGGCTGAAATAAAGAATGCCTGAGTTGAATTTCATTCTGTAGTGAGAGGCACACAAAACTATCTGCTCGCGGCGACTGGCAAAAGGCAGGCACATTTGTGCGTGCCATCAGGACAGGCGTGAGTTCTACATCTGGCAGCATCGAATTGTGGGGTGAGAAAGTAGATGATGTAGTAGATGGTTAGGGTGCGCGGTGAGATGTTGGGCGTCATTTCAATCAGCCCAACTACGGGGCAATATAGCGCTCCCTCAGTCGACATTACCCTTATTATGATTGTTTGATCACATCTTTAAGCGAGCTGGGTTCGTTCGTAACAAAAATTATTCTTCCAAAAAAACACGTAATTAATACACGTGTAATATTCAGCGCGCTTAATGCTACAAAACCATTCTTTATAATACTTGGACGGAACAACATGACTATCATGAACCCCACGTCTCACAGTTGTGAAACGCCATATCAAGCACAGCAATCAACAAGCATCCCGACTGCCTGCTTCCGGGGTGTTCGCATAGTGTTTCATATAATCTATGGCATGCTGCTTGCTGGTGTAATTCCGTTACTGAAGAAATCGACTCAACAGCGTATCGTGAAATATTGGTCACGCCGCTTTCTGGATTTACTACACATTGGTTTGGAAACTTATGGTTGTTACCATCATGCAACTGCACAGGGTCGCCTGATTGTTGCCAATCATGTCTCCTGGCTGGATGCTGTTTCCATGAACGCAGTGCTTCCAGCCTACTTTGTCGCTAAATCTGAAATAGGCGATTGGCGATTACTAGGCTGGATATTTCGCCGCATAAACACGCTTTTTATCAGTCGTGACATCCGACAGGAGACGGCACGCATGAACTGTCAAATTAAAGAAATGCTTGAACAGGGAGATCGCATCGCTGTGTTCCCGGAAGGGACTACCACCGATGGCACTCATCTTGGCCATTTTCATTCGTCACTGCTGCAAGGCTCGGTTGATATTGAATCCACTATTTGTCCGGTTGCTATCCGCTATCACGATGGAGCTGGCACTGCTAATAGCGATGCAGCTTTTGTGGGCGACATGACATTTATTGAGTCGCTATGGAAAATTCTGTGCAGCCCTTCTTTGCATATCACTTTGGTTTATTTACCCGCAATCTCATGCAGAGGAAAGAACCGCCGTATGCTCGCCTTCGAGGCACGAGAAACAATTCAAGCGGCTCTGGCCGGCCAAAAATAGAATAGCCTCACAATCGCCAGCACCATCTGGCGCTTTTTCCGTTGCGCCCCCCGCTGTTGCTCAATACGGACTTCCCAAAATTACGCACGCAATTAACGTTTGCCTTTCATCAATCTTTAATCTGTCTGTCATGCTACTGCAACAGGTCATCGTTAAATTTGTTTTCATTTCCCTCCATGGAGACATCAATGTTAAATCTGAACTCAAAGCTCGGTAGGCTGGTCCGATTGAGATGAAGCCCAGCATCATAGATGGTGGATGCACAGATACTTTATCGATATACCGATGCAGTGTGTGGCACATAAGGCTTGGTTCTCTCTGCGAGAAGCTTTAAGAAGAGCGAGAAAAAATGATTTAATGTCAGAAATGCTCCGCGCATGTGTGCGCTTGTAGAAGAACCCGAAATATCAAATGCTAACAAGTCAATGCAGTCGACCGCTGACGCGTCGGCTAGTTGAGGCGTTGGGCCGCATACTTTTACAGTCGAATTGCGAAAGCGTTACATAAAGTTGAAATGAAAACGAGGATGGAAATGAAAGCAAGGCCAGAAATAGTAATATCAACTATAGATTTCGAAAGGCTAGAAAGACTCTTGGACTCATTACCAAATAATGGCTTTATCGGTAAAGTTGAGTTGGAGGCCGAGTTGGCAAGGGCTAAAATAGTAGAGCCAAAAGATGTTCCATCTACAGTTGTCACCATGAATTCAACCGTGCGATTCAAGGTTGAGTCTTCGAGTGATGAGTTCGAGTTGACGCTTGTCTATCCGAAAGACAGTGATTTGAATGGTAGGACATTGTCAATTTTGGCACCCGTTGGAAGCGCATTACTTGGACTTGCACAAGGAGATGAAATTGAGTGGCCGAAACCCGGTGGCGGTGTTATGCGTGTTCAAATCCACGAGGTTGCATATCAGCCAGAAAGATCTGGTGAATTCCATCGTTAGAAAGCCCAGTAGGTTGAACGGCGCTCCGACGTATTGGCGCGGCATTCAATGATTTGCGTGCGGCCATGGAAGACTCGCATCCGTTGCTGTCCTGGCGATGGTGGTGTTACACGAGCATCTGCATGCGATATGGCGCTTGTCCTCGGGAGATGCTGACTTTACGCTACGCTGCTCGCTAATCAAGGCTGGTTCCTAGCGGCGGCTGGCCAAAAGGAGAGCATATTCGTGCCAGTCTACAAGCCAAGCGTGAGTGCTGCATTTGGCAACATCGGATTGTAGGGCTAGCAAATAGATGATGAAGTAGAGGGTTGTGGTGAGAGGTGGAATGTTGGGTCTCACCAGTTCAGCGCCAACCTACGCGTAGCCCAGATTAGGCTTGCTTTAATAACCGGGGTATAGAATGGCTGTTTTATCATCGGAGGATAGGACTTTGGATCTTATATTATGGCGGCATGCGGACGCCGAGGACGGCGTGCCTGACAATGCGCGCAAACTGACCGCAAAAGGCGATAAACAGGCTCAACAGGTGGGGCGATGGCTAAAATCTCATCTTCCCGAGGGTGCGCGCATTCTGGTCAGCCCGGCAAAGCGTGCGCAGCAGACGGCCAGCGCCTTAGGCTTGGCGTTCGAAACCACAAGTGAGCTCGGCACGGGGGCATCGGTTGAATCGGTAATGGCAGCAGCAGGCTGGCCGGATGCTAAGGGTGCTGTGCTTGTCATTGGCCATCAGCCTACCTTGGGGCGCATTGCAGCTGTGTTGCTTACCGGTGCCGAGGCTGACTTGAGCGTCAAGAAAGGCGGCGTGTGGTGGTTCAGCACCCGTGTGCAAGGTGGCGAAATGGAAATAACACTGCGCGCGGTCATGTCGCCGGAGTTTCTTTAGACTAATCCATTTATACGACTTCTAAATACTCGTTGCATTTCATTGCTCTGGGATGCAACCGTGCCAAATCAGGTCGAAAATTCCCTGTTGACCCAGGCATTAGCTGCACCAGAAGATTGCCCTTTACCGTCAACTTGGCGGTGCAATTTAGGGGCTGATTATGCCAATCTCGACCTTGATTCTTGCGGAGTTTACCTTGCGCAATAATACTTGAGTTGAAGTTTTTATTCCGTCGTGTGGAGATAATTCACGTAAGAATGTAATCACCAGCTTTCCCAATCAAAAGCCAGATCACTTCAATAATAAATTATTCATTTTCCTGTCATCCCCCTGAAACATTGTTTCATTATCCTGAGCCAAATCATTCACAGGAGACGACGATGCTTAACCTGATTCGGAAACCCGGACAACCGAACAACTTGCAAGCTTTGAGTGCAGCAATCATTAAAGCAGACGTGAGGGAATCACATCGATTGAGATACCAAATAGTCGCATCAAAAATGCGTGTTTATTTGAGTAACGCCAATGAAGAAATGGAACGCAAAATGTTTAACCACTTTTGTGAATGCTTGCTACCAGTCACTTTTCATGACTGGATGACCAAACGTTAATACTACTGCCCTTGGCATGACGACGCTAACTCTGAGCAAGGTATCCATCAAACGAATGGGTGCCTTGGCATTGTGTCAGCAAAAAAATGATTTCAACAGTGTTGATTCCTACTGCGGGCACCTGTTAAGGAGCGATTGCAGTAATTAAAGTAACAGGTCAAGTCGTTTGATCAGTAGATATGAGCAAGGATATCGAATTGACGAATGAGGTAGAAAATGTTTTTAGATTTATTATTAATCAAGTAACTAGATAAATAGACAAATTAATACCTGTCCTGAGTAAGGGTCAATAAGGCTTGGAGCCTATCCGAATCGGCCTGTAATGTAATCTTCCGTTTCTTTGCGCTTAGGATTGGTGAATACCGTGCTGGTTTCGCCGAATTCGATCAGGTCGCCCAGATACATATAAGCGGTGTAGTCTGACACGCGTGCTGCCTGCTGCATATTGTGGGTGACGATGATGATGGTGAAATCTGCTTTCAGCTCATCGATCAGCTTTTCGATGTGTGCGGTGGAAATCGGGTCTAGCGCAGAGGTGGGTTCGTCGAGTAATAATATTTGCGGTTTGACAGCGATGGCGCGTGCGATACACAGGCGCTGTTGCTGGCCGCCCGAAAGTCCGGTGCCGCTCTGTTTCAGTTTATCTTTCACCTCTGTCCATAGCGCTGCTTTCCTAAGTGCCCACTCCACGCGTTCGTCCATATCATGGCGGCTAAGGTTTTCATAGAGTTTGGCACCGAAAGCAATGTTGTCATATATAGACATGGGGAACGGAGTGGGTTTCTGGAATACCATGCCGATCTTGGCTCGGAGTGTGTTGAGATCTTGTTTATTGTCGAGAATATTTTCACCATCCAGCAGAACTTCACCCGTAGCTTTTTGTTTCGGATAGAGCTGATACATGCGATTGAAAGTGCGCAGCATGGTGGATTTGCCGCAGCCTGAGGGGCCGATAAAGGCGGTCACCATTTTTTCCTGAATAGTAAGGTTGATGTCCTTGAGGGCGCGTTCTGCCCCGTAGTAAAAATTCAGATCGCGTACAACTAACTTTGGAGTAACAGTTTTTTCAACGCTCATCTGTCTAAATCCTTAATAAGTTGTTGATTTTTGGCGGAACAAAACTCGCGCCAATACATTAAGCGTGAGCACACTGATAGTGATGAGCAGTGCACCAGCCCAGGCGAGATTTTGCCAGTCCTCGTAAGGACTCATGGCAAATTGGAAAATTACAACCGGGAGGTTGGCCATGGGCCGATTCAGATCGTTGCTCCAGAATTGATTGTTGAGCGAGGTAAACAGTAGTGGTGCGGTTTCCCCGCTAATGCGTGCCACAGCTAGCAGCACGCCGGTAATGATGCCAGCGCGTGCAGCGCGCAGCGTAACCATGTTGATCACTTTCCATTGTGGTGCGCCCAGCGCTGCTGCCGCTTCGCGCAAGGTATTCGGCACCAGGCGCAACATATTTTCGGTAGTGCGGATGACGATCGGGATAACTAAAATAGATAAAGCCAGCGCGCCGGCCCAACCGGAGAAGTGCCCAATCTTGAGGACATACATCTCATATATGAACAGACCGATTACGATAGATGGCGCAGAAAGTAGTACGTCGTTAATGAAACGTGTGGTCGGCGCCAACCAACCGCGCTGGCCAAACTCCGCCAAATAGGTGCCTGCCAGTATGCCGATGGGCGTGCCTATCAATGCGGCGAGGAAAGTCATCATCAGGCTTCCGGCAATGGCGTTGAGCAAGCCGCCAGTGCTGTTGGGTGGTGGCGTCATCTGGGTAAACACTGCCGTGGTCAGGTGAGGCAGGCCGTTTGCCAGTAGTGTCCATAAAATCCAGCCCAACCAGAACAGGCCGAACAGCATGGCCAAGGCTGAAATTCCTAAACCCATGGCATTAATCAGACGGCGGCGTGCGTAGAGTGTCAGCATAATCAGGTTGTGGATCCTTCGCGTTTCGTCAGCATGTAAAGCATGTAGCGTGCCAGCGACAACACGATGAAAGTTATTAAGAACAGAATTAGTCCTAGTTCGATCAGCGCAGAGGTGTATAACTCGCCCACGGCTTCATTGAATTCGTTGGCTAGCGCGGAGGAGATGCTGTTACCCGGCATCAGTAGCGAGGCACTCAATTCGTGCGCATTTCCAATGACGAAGGTGACTGCCATGGTTTCGCCCAACGCGCGTCCCAAACCGAGCATAATGCCGCCAGCTACACCGATTTTGGTATAGGGTAACACCACATGCCACATCACTTCCCAAGTGGTTGCGCCCAAGCCATAGGCAGATTCCTTGAGCAGAGTGGGAACAACCTCGAATACATCGCGCATCACCGAGGCAATAAAGGGAATGACCATGATGGCCAGAATGATGCCAGCGGTGAGCATACCGATACCCATAGGAATGCCTTGAAATAAAGGCCCAAAAATCGGTAGCGGACCAAGTTCTTCAATAAGCCAAGGCTGAACATGGTCAGCAAACAGCGGAGCAAATACGAATAAACCCCACATGCCATAAATAATGCTGGGGATACCAGCCAGCAGTTCGATGGCAATGCCCAGAGGACGGCGTAGCCAGCGCGGCGATAGTTCAGTGAGAAAAAGCGCGATGCCGAAACTGACCGGGATGGCAATCAGCAAGGCAATGGCAGATGTTGCAAGCGTGCCAATTATCGGGATGAGCGCGCCAAACTCTTCCATGACCGGATTCCATTCAGCGCTGGTTAAAAATTTGAAACCGAACGACTTAATGGAGGGTATGCTGCCGATTACCAGTGAAACAATAATGGCGACGAGCAGTAAAAGCACGGCAAATGCAGACAAACGAGTGATATTGCGGAACAAAATGTCCAGCAAATTATGTCGCTTCATATGTACTTCACGTAAAAACGTAGGCATGATTTTTAAAAGTGATCAAAATTTGAGGGAGCCCAGCCCCCTCAAATTTATCCAGCAATAATTATATCTTGCAAACACATGTTGCCAGAGCGCTTAAGTAAACTATTATTTCCAAATCGCCTTGCCCTTGTTATCCTTGATCTGTGCTTTCCAGGCTGCGCGCACTAATTGCTGAACTTTCTCCGGCATGGGAACATAATCCAGAGCTTCAGCCATTTCGCCGCCATTACTGTAGGCCCAGTCGAAGAACTTTAGTGCCTCTTTAGCTCTTTCAGATTTGTCTTGCTCCTTGTGCATCAGAATGAAAGTGGCGCCGGTGATGGGCCAGCTTTCTTTGCCCGGTTCGTTGGTCAGCAGCTCATAAAAACCTGGAGTTTTTTCCCAATCAGCATTGGTAGCTGCCGCCTTGAACGAGGCGTCATTTGGTTTCACAAACTGACCGTCATTATTTTTTAGTTGCGCGTAAGTCATTTTGTTCTGCAGAGCATAAGCATATTCCACATAACCGATAGAATTTTTTATGCGCTGTACATATGATGCCACGCCTTCATTGCCTTTACCGCCGGTACCCGTTTTCCAAGAGACGGCAGTGCCTTCGCCAACCGCAGATTTCCATTCCGGGCTAACCTTGGATAGGTAGTTGGTGAAGATGAAGGTGGTGCCTGAACCATCAGAGCGATGCACAACGATGATGGTTTTATTGGGCAGCTTAGCACCCGGATTCAGTGCTCTTAGCGCCGGGTCATTCCATTTAGTAATCTTGCCGAGAAAAATGTCGGCCAGCACCTTGCCGTCCAGTTTTAGTTGTCCGACTGCAACTCCGGGTATGTTGATGACTGGCACTACACCGCCCATTACTGCTGGAAATTGCATCAGTCCGTTCTCTTCCAGTGTTTCAGGTTTCAACGGCATATCGGAAGCGCCAAAATTGACTGTTTTAGCGATGATTTGCTTGATGCCACCGCCGGAACCAATGGATTGATAGTTCACGCTTATACCGGTTTGGGTTTTATAAGTGTCTGCCCATTTGGCGTAAATTGGATAAGGGAAGGTGGCACCTGCGCCGGTGATACCGGCGGCGAATGCGTTACTTGCGGCAAGCAGCGAGGTAACCAAGCTGATGCTACAGAAGAGGAGGGTTGATTTGTTCATGGTCTCTCCAAAATTGAATAAGTTTCGCTGAAAGTCTGTCGGACATCGCTTGCAACCAATTGATTGTATTAATGTGTCTTTTGCTTATGAATGTTGATGTGTTATTTAGTATGAATTCCCGAAACCGACAGGTTGTTTTAGGATGATTTTGCCGTTTGCCAGCGCGAATCATTATGCCTATGCATTGTTACATAATTATTACATAAGGTAGGAGAGGGGTGGTGATTTCGGATTATCCAGTCAATGCACACGCAGAAATTAAGTAGGCGAATTCATTGGACTTGTTTTTTCCTGAGTCGGGCGCGACATGCCGCGTTATTTATTCATCGACCCTTTTTTTTCAAAAAGTTACTTCCAGCGCCCACTTTTGGTAGCCAAGGCATCCCGTGGGTTTCGTTAATTCTGGTAATCTTGATTTTGCCGATGGTGATTGTAGCCACTAAGTAGGACTTGTCGCGATTGCCGCGCAGCCTGCGCGAAGCCTGTGTGACCAAGGCTGAAACCCTATGGCGTGGTATTGCCGATGGCTACCATCCATGATGACCGTCCTGATCCTGGCGGCCCTTCATTGAAGAAATTGCTGATACCGTAAAATGTGGTGCGATATGGCTCAGCGTTTGTGCCACGCTGCATTGACTAAATTGGGATAATTCGGTTTACCTAGGCTGCCGTTATAGCGTCCTAGAGCGCGGAATAGGTCACCCTTTTCAATGTCGAGGTAGTGGCGAAGAATGACGCAACCATATCGTAGGTTGGTGCGCAGATGAAACAAATTTCCCTCACGTTGGCCGATAAGTTTCAACCAAAACGGCATTACTTGCATATATCCTCTTGCTCCCACGCTGGAGACGGCATATTTTTTGAAACCACTTTCTACTTGAATAAGTCCCAATACCAATTGAGGATCTAATCCGGCACGCGTGGCTTCGTAATAAACAGTCTTGAGGAAGTCCGCGCGATAGCCTGCGTCCGGTATGCGTTTCTCTAAGCGGGGCGATGTGTCGTTCAACCAAGTGTCGAACTCTTGTTGCGTTGCAAACGTCAGCTTGAGTGGCGCTTGATCCGAAACGGCGTGGTTTAAAGAGATTTGGACACTAGCGGATAGAGGTTGATAGGTTTGTGTGCCGCCTTGTGTTGCTTGTGAGAATAACAATCCAGTCGCCAGCAAGGCCAGCATAATGAAATTAGAATAATTTTCTTGAATTGATTGCATAGTTTTAAGGGCGAATATAAAAACCCGCCTTTCGCTTCTCATGCGCTTTAAGATAGTAGTTTTACGGCAAGTTACAGAAATACTTTAAGGTGATACTTGCGCTCAGCCCAAGCAGGCAAAATTGTTCCGAATGCAACTTTGTCTGAGGAAGTATTGAACATGAAGATCTTATCTCCGCTCGATCTGTTTTATCTCAGTGGCGCCATCGCCCCGAAAGGTGTTTCGCGGTTCCTGACCCGCAAGTCGGAATGACCACGGAACAGATAGCGAATACCTGGAGATTGAATCGCGAATTACATTGTGCTGCTCCCCATAAGTCACTGTGTGATTGATGAAACTCATCAAAAGTCCGGCTATAATCGCTTCAGGGTGCCTCTAAAAATTCAATTTTCTAGACAATACAAGGCGCGAGTAAAAAATTTGAGCGCGGCATATAGTTGATATGTAAGCGATAATTTTTTTCGAGTAACGCAGTATTGTGACGAAAATTGGATTTTTAGAGGTGCCCTTCATACTTAAAGAACCCGACCTTCAGCAGTGGCGGCGGGTGTGACGATTCCGACTACACTTTTCTAGCAGGTTGATAATATGGATAAAAATTATTGGTGCGAGCGATGGACCAGAAGTGAAACGGGTTTCCATCAGAATGAAATCAATCCGCACTTGCAGCGATTCTGGCCGACACTGAACCTTGCGCTTGGCAGTCGTGTGTTCGTGCCACTTTGCGGTAAAAGCCGCGACATGCTTTGGTTGCGAGGGCAAGGCCATGAAGTGGTTGGAGTGGAAATCAGTCCATTGGCGGCCGAGGCATTTTTTGCCGAAAGCGGCCTGCACGCGACAGTCACGAAACACGGCGCTTTTAGCATCTACCAGGCAGAAGGACTCCGACTTTACTGCGGCGATTTTTTCCAGATGACATCAGAGGATATGGCTGGCGTGAGCGCAGTTTTCGATCGCGCCTCGCTTATTGCGCTCCCACCATCAATGCGCAGTGCCTACGCAGCGCACATGCAGGCCATCCTGGCTCCCGGCGTAAACGCCTTGTTGGTTACCTTCGACTACTCCCAACAAGAAATGCAAGGGCCACCTTTTAGCGTGGAGGAGCCGGAGGTAAGGGCGCTTTATGGGAACACAGGTGAGGTACGTCTGTTGTATAGCGCGAATATTCTCGACAAGGAACCACGCTTTCGCGACAAAGGTATAACCCAGCTACAGGAAAAGGTTTTCCATGTGACGTATAACTCGCGTTGAACATCAGGGCCTTGCTATATGTATGTCGCTCTGATGACGGACGTATAGCAAGGCCCCGATGTTGTAACGTTGATCCCAGATGAAGTACCGATGAAGCTTGATTCTTTCAAAAAAATTTATAAGACAATCCTCTACTAATTTTTTGCTCACCTTAGCTACGTTTAGTGCTGTGTTTGGCGTTGAAATGGCTAACTCTTGCCGTGGAAATGGGCGAAATGCTGAATCTGTCGTGGTTTTAACAATGAAAATCGGATTGGCGAGGGGGGAGCGAAGTGTGCTGACTTGTGGGGTTGAATGTTCTATCCTTTTAGTCGTTATAATCAGAGAAAGTTTCGCGTCATGATCGTAACGCGTTGATTGTTATGTAATTAAATAAGAATACATCGAATTTATGTACAATCAATTCACTGAAATGAGAAGCCATGAATAAATCTAAAATAGCCCCAATCCGCGTGCAGAAGGTAGAGCCAGACAGTACCCCATGAGCATACTTCTTCGCATTTATCTCCCAAACAATAAAATATGACATGCTAAAAACTATCGAAAAATGGTTCGAATCCGCGCTTTGGAACGGACGCTTTGTGGTTGTGGTAGCGGTTGTGGCGAGCATGGCCGCTGCTATTGCGATTTTCTACATGACCACGGTGGACGTGGTGTACCTTGTCGGCCACATGCTTCCTTACGCCGACCCATCTCTGACCGAAGAGGCACGCAAAATTCTTCACGATCAGACCATCTCCCATGTGGTGGAAGTGGTGGACGGCTACCTGCTAGCAACCTTTATGCTGATTTTTGCGCTTGGCATGTATGAATTATTTGTCAGTGACATTGATGACGCGCATGGCAGCAAGGCCTCCAGCAAGATTCTGGTTATCGAAAGTCTGGATGACCTTAAAGCGCGGCTGGCTAAGGTAATCCTGATGATCCTGATAGTCACTCTGTTTGAAGAAGCGCTGAACATGAAGATATCGACCCCGCTCGACTTGCTTTATCTTGGCGGTGCCATCGCCCTGATTGGCGCGTCTCTGTTTCTGACTCACAAGGCAGAAGACCACGGAAAAGACAGCAAACACTCTGGAGATTGATCATGAATTACATCATCATGATCCCATGAGCTACTGTGCGATTGATGGGCCTCATCAAAAGTCCAGCCATGATCAGAATCAGACCTTCAGTAGTCGTCAACAACGCCAGGTCTTGGTATGATCCGGTCTGAATTTTTTAGTAAAGTAACCTCATGACCAACATAACCATCTACCACAACCCTGACTGTGGCACTTCGCGCAACACTCTGGCGATGATCCGCAATAATGGCATTGAACCACTTGTTATCGAGTACTTGAAAACACCGCCAAGCCGCGCCGAACTGGTGGCTTTGATTGCAGCCATTGGTAAGCCGGTGCGCGATGTGATGCGCAATAAAAACTCGCTGTTTGAAGAGCTTGACTTGGATAATCCGAAATGGAGTGATGATGAACTGATCGATTTTATGATCGCGAACCCAATTCTGATCAATCGCCCGATCGTCGTAACGCCTTTGGGAACACGTTTGTGTCGACCAACTGAAACGGTACTGGAAATTTTGCCGCAGCCTTAGCAGGCTGTATCTGAGCCACCATAATTAAAAGAAGTTATGTCTACTATCCCAGCCTGCCCCCAATGTGCTATGGAAAACACATACCAGGATGGCGACAACTATATTTGTGCCGACTGCGGCCATGAGTGGCCGATGGAGAAGGCAGTACATGCAGATGACAACGCAGAACCGGAGGTGAAGGATGCCAATGGCAACGTGTTGGAAAATGGCGATTCGGTGGCGCTGATCAAAGACCTGAAAGTCAAGGGGTCGTCTATCACACTTAAAATGGGTGCCAAGGTCAAGAGCATACGCTTGGTTGCAGGAGATCACGAAGTGGACTGCAAAATGGACTCCGGCAGCTTTATGCTCAAGGCATGCTACCTGAAAAAAATTTAAAACCAAATATGTCGCCGCATTTTAATTAGGACTCCTTGACAGTAGATTTAATTTTGCGGATACTGCAAACATGAAAACGAAACACACCTCTACTTGGCAAGACACACCTGCGAAAAGTGAACGTATTGTCTGTGCAATTACACGGATTGCTTCGGTTTTGCGTAGCGGAGCATGGCAGTTTGCGACAACTGAAGGGCTCAACCCGACACAAGTGGGTATTCTCGAAGCGTTGCAATCTCGGAGAGAAGGTGTGCGTTTATCATGGATAGCCCAACATTTGGGCGTAACGGCCGCCAGCGCGAGCGACTCCATCACTTCGCTCACAACTAAAGGGTTAATTGAGAAGGGACGTGATTCTGCTGATGGCCGTGCTGTCGCATTGAGGCTGACGGGATCAGGGCATGACTTGGCTGCAAGAATTTCCAGCTCGGTCAATTTTGCGCATGACGCTGTTTCTGATCTTCCTCCGTCTACTCAGGAAGCTTTGTTCGAATCTCTGCTGGCATTGATTGGCAAATTGCAGCAGTCTGATCGATTCCCTGAGATTCGCGCCTGCGTTACATGCAAGTACTTTGCTATTAACAGGCATCCTGATTCTGAAGAGCCGCACCACTGCACATTGGTCAACGCGCCACTTTCTGTCAGCTTGTTACGGCTTGATTGTCCCGAACATGATCCGGCTCAAGCAGCCGTTGCAGTTCAAAATTGGCGAGAACTGGAGAGTGTCTGAGTGCGGTACTGTTTTTTTTAACTATAATATTTAGGAGTCCTATATGAATAAGCAACCTTGAACTAACTAAAACGATTATTTAATCCATTTTATCGAATGCTGCTGTTAACAATATCTAAAGGATTTATTCATGAAAAAAAGTTTATTCTCTCTCGCAGCATCTGTATGCCTGAGTACAGTCGTTCCGATCGCATACGCAAACAGCGGATCAGCTAACATTCCGCAGTCACAAATCTCCGGCTACACCTATGGCCAGAAATCGGTTGCGATTGCACCTTATACGCTCAAGGATTTAGAGTCATTAAAGAAGACACTCCTCTTCACCGATGAGGATGTGCTCTATTTGCGTAAAAGCAAAGAAATTTTGGCTGATCAAACAGATGCAGTTCTGGATGTTTGGTACGGATTCGTCGCATCTACGCCGGAACTTGTCGAGTATTTCAAAAATATCAAGACAGGAAAGCCAGATGGTGATTACCTGGCAGCAGTTCGTAAACGGTTCAGCCAATGGATTTTAGATACGGCTGATGCGAACTATGATCAAGCCTGGCTCGACTATCAATACGAGATTGGTCTTCGCCACACCAAGATTAAAAAGAATAAAACGGATCACGTTAAAAGCGTGCCTCAAGTTAATTTCCGCTACCTGCCCGCACTCACGATACCCGTGACGACAACACTCAAGCCTTTCCTTGCGAAGAAAGGTGCGAGCACGGCCGATGTCGAAAAAATGCATGCAGCGTGGGTGAAATCTGTTTTATTGCAAACCATACTATGGAGCTATCCGTACGTCCGTGAAGGTCAGTTCTAACTGCCAGATTGCATTGTTAAAACGGCATGTTCTCAATTTATTGGAGCCTCGCCGCAAATTTATCTCAACCGATTTATAAACTAAGGAAAACTTATCATGTCTCGAGTTCAACTAGTCAACGCCAACGAAGCCACAGAAGATCGCAAGGCTATTCTGAATCAAATCCACGGAGCCTTTGGCGTTGTGCCAAACATGTTCCGCGCCGTGGCCAATTCACCCGCAGCGCTCAAGAGTATGTGGGGCTCATTTGGCGCACTGGGTTCCGGCGTTCTGGGTGCCAAGCTGGGGGAAAAAATTGCAGTCGCAATTGCTGACAAAAATCGCTGTGAGTACTGCCTTGCAGCGCACACTGCCTTGGGACAAAATGCCGGCGTATCAGCAGATGAGATGGCAGCCGCTCAAGCCGGCCAATCAGATGACGCACAAACCGCCGCCGCTTTGCGTTTCGCTTTAAAGCTTGTTGCCAACCGTGCGCAAATCGCCGATGCCGACATCACCGAATTGAAAGCAGTGGGGTTCAACGACGAACAGATCGTCGAAATAATGGCTCACGTCGCATTGAACATTTTTACCAATTATGTCAACGTAGCTTTTAATGTGCCGGTTGATTTCCCTAAAGTAAATCTACTCGCAGCTTAGATGGCAACTTTGCCGGGAGTGGCCCAAGCTCTCCCGGCAATATTTAACCTAGCTCAGGAATAATTCTATGACTAATACCTACCCAGTAGCCCCAGAACTAGATGTAACCCAATGGATCAATACACTCCGTCCCAATACGCTTGCGGAATTGCGCGGACGCGTGGTTGTACTGCACGCATTTCAAATGCTATGCCCCGGTTGTGTATCGCATGGTCTGCCACAGGCTGCGGCTATCCATGAAGCTTTCCCGGCAGCAGATGTTGCCGTGATCGGTATACACACTGTCTTTGAGCATCACAATGCAATGACCCCCGTCGCGTTAGAAGCATTCATTCATGAATACCGTATCCGTTTTCCAGTTGCGATAGATCGCCCATCTACAACAGGCAATATTCCGCATACGATGGAAGCATATAGTATGAGGGGCACACCAACGTTGATACTTATAGACCGACAAGGACGCATCCGGCTCAATCACTTTGGTCGTTTGGATGATTTGCGCGTTGGCGCAACGATTGGCCAACTGATTAGTGAGACTGCACTCGATCTCAATAGCAATCAACATCAAGAGCAATCTGCTGCAGGGAGCGGAGGTTGTGACGACGAAAAATGTTCTATTTCTTAAAATCCGTGATAGGCGAGTGCATGAATTACCTGGGTTTAACGCTACTGCTCTGCAATGCTGAATGCCGATCATAAACAAAACAATAGCATCCCGAGCAACGATCCAGCTTTGATAAAGATGGATACTATTGCTTGAAAGTCCCTTATTCCGATGACTGCGAATTATTGATGGACATACTCAAGCTCGGTACTGAGGTCGAAGTAATAGAACCTATGGCACTGAGAGGGTACGTCCAGAAAATACTCGAATCCACTTTGGCGAAATATAAAACCTGAAATTTATTTTTCAGTAGCTCACGCCATGAGCTACTACCCCCATTATCATAGGTATATCCAAATTAATTCAATAAGGAGAAACCCATGTGGAAAGAAATCAAAATCAACCCAGACCGGGTGGTGTTTTTTGGATGTATGTTTGGGGGGATTGTTTTGGCTGTTGTGTATTTGAGGTATTGAGTGGTGAAGGTGATGAGCATATGCCTATTTCATCTCACACCTCCTCTTCAAAAACGTTGGTGTTCATTTTTCCAAGTATTGCTTCTCTCAGTGGCAGTGCGGTGGCACATTTGAATCATCGTTAAAGTTATGGAGCATATTTAAATGGATCAATTAACTGATTTAAAATCAATATTGCACTCCAAACGAGCAAATATTTACTACTTGGAGAAATGCCGGGTAATGCAGAAAGATGGCCGCGTCCTCTATTTGACAGAAGCCAAAGACGAGCATCTCTACTGGAATATCCCGATTGCCAATACCACCGCTATTTTATTAGGCACCGGCACTTCTATTACCCAAGCAGCCGTGCGCATGCTTGCATCGGCGGGTGTTCTAATTGCTTTCAGTGGAGGTGGTGGCACACCACTGCTGGCGGGCAGTGAAATTGAATGGCTAACGCCGCAAAGCGAATATCGACCCACAGAATACGTTCAGGGATGGCTATCTTTCTGGTTTGATGAGGGAAAGCGTTTGCAGGTCGCCAAGCACTTCCAGATATTACGCATCAATTATCTGCAATCTGTATGGAGCAAAGATAAGGATCTGAAGAATGAAGGCTTCTTTATTGACGACGAAGATATTACTCGATCATTCTCCGGTTATCCGGACAAAGTGGAGCGTGCAAGGAATGTCACCGAATTATTATTGATCGAGGCCCAGCTCACTAAAAATCTCTATAAAGCCGCCGTCTACCGCACGAAACAGGAAGACTTTGTCCGCAACTATGACAATACGGATAACGCAAACTTGTTTCTCAATCACGGCAATTACCTGGCCTACGGCTTGGCAGCCAGCACACTCTGGGTATTGGGCATACCCCACGGTTTTGCCGTTATGCATGGCAAAACCCGGCGCGGCGCTTTAGTGTTTGATGTGGCTGACCTGGTCAAAGATGCTTTGATCCTGCCTTGGGCGTTCATTTGCGCCAAAGAGAATACAACCGAACAGGAATTCCGCCAGCAAATCTTACAAAAATTTACTGAACATAAAGCACTGGATTTTATGTTTGATACCGTCAAACAAGTCAGTTTGCGTGGTGGCGCGACATGATGGTCACTTTTGTATCCGAATGTGAGAAAAAGGCACTGGATAGAACCCGTCGGGTACTCGATGCTTTTGCCAACCGCATCGGTAGCCGCACTTGGCAAACAGTGATTACAGAAGACGGCTTAATTGCTGTCAAAACTTTGCTGCGTAAAACCGCGACCAAAAATACTGCTGTTGCTTGCCACTGGATTCGTTCCAGAAGCCGGAGTGAATTGGTTTGGATTGTGGGGAATCGAGATCAATTTGATCAACAAGGCATCGTGCCCGTCAATGCCACTTCTAAAGAGTTAATTATGGATATAACAAGCGATAAGCCCAATCCGGATTTTTTATACGCAAATACTCATTTGCAGTCTTTAGCTGAACATTTATTTGCTGTGGGGTATGTCGCAGAGCAATTGCATAGACGGTTGATGCCAAACCAAGAGAAGCAATCAACGGCTATCTTTGTTGCCGGCTGTTTGCATGATTTAGGCAAAATCGACCCTTGCTTTCAAGAGTGGGTAAGAAACCCCAAGAGAAAAGACTTTGTGGCTGAAGATGGCCAACATATTGACGATGCAAAATTCAGTTTTGACAAGCATCCAAGACATAACGAAGTTTCAGTCTTGCTGTATCAATTGCTCGATCATATAAGCCTAAAGCAAATCAATGCTGACAATAAAAAATCCATTAAACACGTTATTTATTGGCATCACGCCAAGCCTTTTCGCAAAGAAAAAGACTTTACCAATTATGGTGATGTTTACACCAAATTAACCAACAACCTAAAAGATGTCACTTTCACTGAGTTATTAGACAAGGCCATTAAACTACTTAACAGCGTCTGTGCTATTGATGCAAAGTATCGGACGATTGAGGAATCCGTATTATCCAAAATTTACAATGCCGAAATTGATTTAGATACTATCGAAACCCTAGATGGGTCATTGTTACCGTATTATAAAAAATATGAACCATTGGACAACATTGAGAAATATCAACTGCAAATCAAACACAATGCCGACAATAACACGATGCGGACTTGTGTTATTTCCGCCGACCGTTTGGTTTCCGCATTGCCAACAGTCGATTTACATGCTCATATAAAAGGCGGTTCGCTTGATAGTTTGGTAGATGAAACTCTCTTGCTTGAATCTACGCTTTGCTCTCAGATTGAGACTTGCCTAACTCAATTTCCAGCCGGTGATCGTAGCAACAAACAAAGTGAAGTCACCAACCAACTGACCAAAGCCCAAGGCGTTAGCGTCCTGGCGGGCCCTGCCGGATGCGGCAAAACCAAAATTGCCTTGGAATGGGCCAAACTGAAAAATGTCCAGCAACTGATATGGATATGTCCGAGGGTGCAAGTCTGCCAAGGGCTATTTTATGACTTAACCTCTGAGCAATATTTGCCGGATGCTCGAATAGAAATTAATACAGGCGAATTTAAATTTACGAGCAAATGGGGTAACCCAACACCAGAAGAAGATTATTTCTCTGGCGATATAGTTATCACCACCATAGATCAACTATTCAGCGGCATCATTACCCATAATAAAGTCAATACGTTGATTAAATATCTCAATGCGCATGTAGTGTTTGATGAGTTTCACGAATATATCAACATGCCAGCCTTCAATTTGCTGTTTGCTGAGTTAATCGCTTGCAAACAGCAGCAAGAGCACGCAGCCAATACCTTGCTCGTGTCTGCTACACCGCATTATTTTTATCTCAAACAAGTATTGGCGCTTGAACCAGAAGATATTGTTGCTATGCCGTCTTTTAACCCAAGCACATACCGTATTGAATTTAAAGTCTTTGATGAAACCAAGCAAGACGATACTAATCCCTTGTATCAAAGCCAAAATTCCAACACTATTGTTATCAGTAATACAGCATTAACTGCACAAAAAAGTTTTATTCGCAATCAGCATCAAGAAAATGCTGTGCTATTACATTCAAAGTTTAAGAAGAGTGATAAACAAAAATGGTTTGGAGAAGTTTACGAATCGTTCAAAAAAGACGGCATGCGAAAATTTGAAGTCTTGCGCAGTGGGCCAATTGTGCAAGCATCGTTGAATATTACTTGTAATTATATGGTGGCAGAAATTACCAATGCGGAAGATTGCCTGCAGCGCTTAGGTCGACTCGACCGCTTTGGTGTAAATAAAGAAGGCAATGTGTATTGTTTAGCTGCGCCTGAGCCGATTCACCAAGGTAAAGGTACGGGTTCAGCGGCTCGTTTCCTGTCCCGGATGTTCACATTCGGGGCGACCAAAGCATGGTATCAATTGTTACGAGCAGAGCTGGATGACAAGACAGTTACTTTGCCTCAAATATACAAGTTGTATAAACAATTCCATCACTCTGATAATGGTAAAAAATTCATTGAGTCGGATTTAATTGCCTCGCTCAAAGCCAGTGTGATGTTAATCAGTCAGAAAGTTATTGACCCGATAACTATTCCACCCAAAAAAGCACTGGTGAAAGGCCGAGCTAAAATCAGTAAAAACTCACTACGCGGAGAGAATCGCTTTGTGCAGATGGCAGTATGTGAGGTTAGTGGCCCCAATCAATTCAAATTTCCGGATCAATATGCCTACCAGATACCAAACAATGAACGGGACGGCTTTGACAATTTAACCGCTTCCAAAGATGAAATCGAAGGCTATGGTGATAGCGATAAAAACTTGCTGGCATACATGAAAAGTAAACATCACAACATCATGGGAGGTACCAAAGCTTTTAAAGACTTTATTTTACTCAATGAAGCAAGAGATCCAGAATTTCCTGTTTACCTGAGCTATACGCCTAGCGATTTGGTTCAGGTTGGCGGAGAAAGCGCACGACATAGCTACGCCATTTACTATGCCGTGTGTGACAAACAGCCAATCGGCGCAATTTCAATTAAGCAATTAACTTCAAATGAGGAATAACTTATGCAAAAAATAACCGGCATTAAAAGTGTGGATTTTAAAGTGGTTGCATTGGGCCACGGAGTGGTTAATTGGAATGGGCCGACGACGTTGGCGGGTGACGATGGCAAAACAGTTGACAACCATACACTGCCAAAATTAAGGGGTTACAGCAACTTAACCGGCAAGGTAAAAGAGGAAACTGGCTATAAATATAAAAAGCAGGCAGAAGATATAAATTTTAAAGAAACACCTATGTATATTAGCCAGAATTGCATTCGCCATCACTTATTTAGAGATCAAGCCTTTGATTTGCATTATGCCAAAGATAAAAATCTACAAGCTGTACTGGCTTCAATAACAGGCTTGGTACGTGGTTACGTTGTTCCTTCAAGCCAGTGCAAACGTACTAGCCCCTTATTGCTTGAGGACTTTATTGACCAATTGGGCAACGGCAATTTTGAACAAATGGGACGCTCAGGCTCGAAAGAAAAAGGCAAAGACGATAAAGGCGATGATGTGGCCAGCAATTCCTTTTTCTCCAAAACCACCTTTGGAGAGACCGAATACCTTGCTTATGGCTCCATCAGCATTGAGCAGTTGGAATTTATTTCACTTGATAAAAAATTCGATCGCGCAGCTATGATTATCAAAGAGGGTGAAGGCGAAAAAATTGCCGAAGCTGTGCAAAACTTTATCAAAAGCCTTGATCCTTCACGTAATCCAAAAGCCACGTTCCATCAAAACTATGTTCGTGGCGGCACCATATTTGAAGAAGGTGAAGTCGGCATTTTATTGGATAACGAAGCCATTGATATCTTAATTCAGGAAACCATTCGGATGATTAGCGAATTAAGCATTCGCCAAGCCAAAGGTTATATGTACGTGGATAGTGTGCTCGTGGACTACAACGATAGTCATAAAATGATGCGTATCAAACGCTCAGAAAGCGAAATATCAGAAACGCCAGAAACCAGCTATGCCGTTTACTTCTACGCGAAATAATAGAGGTGAAATATGCGTATTACGATTAAATATGAAGCTGCATGGCAAAACTCTTTTTTGGATGGCTCTAACAATGAGCCCTTACCTAAAGCTGGCCGGGGTTTTGTTGGGTCTATGACTACAATGAAGAGTGATGGTAACTTTATTCGCCGAACCATAAGCAAAGACACTGTGATGGGTATCTTGAATCGATTAATTGGCGATCAACATAAACTGTATCAGGCACGACAGTCACCCAATTATTATTTTAAGGATATTGAAGAAAAATTAACTGACACAGACATTATTGACCGTAGCAAAATCAGTAATGCAGAAATGGTGTATATCCGCAATATCTCAGGCAATGAAGATCAGAACGCATTTACTGGCATGATTAAAGTAACCGATCCTGCTTTTACCTCTATTTTTTCTAGTCAGCTTTGGGGGGTACTTCAATTAAAGTTAAACGATTTACTGAAATTTATTAATGACCCAAATTTTACGATCAATAACAGTGATAGTTTTGATCCTTTAACCATTATTAATCAACTAGAACTGCTCAACAGCCTTAAAGCCATTGATGTATCAGGGGAAGTAGAAACTACATTAGATTTTTTAAAATTAAAATATTCTGATGTTGATTACAAATTAACTGCCAAAGGGCAAATCACACCTATTACATTTTATTGTTCAGCACTTTATTTACAAATTGAGCGTTTAAAAAATGGTCATGATTTATCGACAATATTAACGGAAAGGGGCGGATTAAGCGGTATTTCTAAGCGAGGCTTTACTAAAAAAGATTTCATGGTTCGTTATACCACTGGCAAAAAGAAGCTGATTTGGGGTAATCCCTACCTGCTGAAAGAAAAACGCAAAGGCGAAGGTGAAGTGACCTCATTGTTAACCAAAGCCAGTGGAACACTCGAAATTCAGTTAAATATTCCCCAAGAAAAAGCACAGCAACTTAAAGATATGATCGAGGCAGCTGGTGTTTCAAGCTTTTATCTGGGTAAAAAGGGGTTGGCGTATGTTGATAGTCTTAGGATATAGGGAAAATTCATGAAACATTATCTTGAAATAACCTTATTGACCAATTCTGACATTAATTTGTTGACTCTCTGGTCAAAAGTCTTCCAACAAATTCATTTAGGCCTAGTTGAAATGCAGGATAACCAGAAGCGAGTACCGATTGGAGTTTCATTTCCGGAATACATCATTGGTAAAAAATATAGCGTGCTCGGCGGCAAGTTGCGATTGTTTGCGCAGGATGAATCTACACTAAATCGATTTGATGCCGCGAAATGGTTGATCCGCTTGAGTGACTATGTGCATTGCACCGGTATCCGCTCCGTACCTGATAAGCTCAAGGGTTACGCACTATATCAGCGCGAACAACCTAAAACTAACAAAGAACGCTTAGCCAGGCGCTATGCTATCCGGCACCATATTGACTACGACATAGCTATACAACGTTATAGCGGCATGGAGCATAAGTTAATATCTACTCCATTTATTCGCCTGAAAAGCTTAAGCAGTGATAAAACGTTTTGTTTGTGGATCAGAAAAACAATGGCTTCTGAACCTTCAAATGGCGTTTTTAGTAGTTACGGTTTAAGCACCTCAACCACTGTACCCGAGTTTTAAACCCATTTTTTATACTCTTTAAAAATTAAAATATAAATCAGCCAGTTGCGTATCATGCTTTTGGGATTGGTAAATTAAACAAAATTCCCTGTAAACCGCTATGGGACTGGTTTTAAGTTTCATTATGGTCAGTTCGCTGCCGCGCAGGCAGCTTAGAAAAGTCGGCAAAGCGAGAAAAAGTTATGACGATAGTTCGCTGCCGCGCAGGCAGCTTAGAAATTGCCAAAGCGCATCCGGATCTGCAATTGTTGGTTCGCTGCCGCGCAGGCAGCTTAGAAATGTATCCATATCAGGCGATGTGTCAGCATCCAGTTCGCTGCCGCGCAGGCAGCTTAGAAACATCCCAATATCAAGTCTTTGGCTTTGGCCGTGTTCGCTGCCGCGCAGGCAGCTTAGAAACATAACTGTTAGTTCAGGAACAGAAACAACGAGTTCGCTGCCGCGCAGGCAGCTTAGAAATGTTGCAACTCCATCGTGTGATGTCCCTACGCGTTCGCTGCCGCGCAGGCAGCTTAGAAAAAAAAATCAAATTCGATGACGGGGTTTTCGTAGTTCGCTGCCGCGCAGGCAGCTTAGAAATCTGAGGTGAGGGAGTCGCTGGTCGTTGACAAGTTCGCTGCCGCGCAGGCAGCTTAGAAACAAATAACTTGCGATCGGTATACTTAATCAACGTTCGCTGCCGCGCAGGCAGCTTAGAAATAAGTGTTCCCATGTCTGAAACCTCCACATTTGTTCGCTGCCGCGCAGGCAGCTTAGAAAATAATCGCCGATAATCCGAGTACTAAGGGCCGGTTCGCTGCCGCGCAGGCAGCTTAGAAATAAGTGCTGCCCAGTAGGTTTTTTGATGTGGCGTTCGCTGCCGCGCAGGCAGCTTAGAAAAGCAGGGTGGATGTTGTTTGCGATGGCTGATTGTTCGCTGCCGCGCAGGCAGCTTAGAAAAATTCTCTGAAGTAGCAAGCGTTGCATTAGTTGTTCGCTGCCGCGCAGGCAGCTTAGAAATGACGAGATGGGGACGGAGATATTCAAAGAATGTTCGCTGCCGCGCAGGCAGCTTAGAAATTAAGCGTAACTGGGGCCGGAATTATTAATTGGTTCGCTGCCGCGCAGGCAGCTTAGAAATGTGATGATTCAGCTTCTACATGTTTAATCAAGTTCGCTGCCGCGCAGGCAGCTTAGAAAACGAATCAACGACAATATGCCGAGATATGCAAGTTCGCTGCCGCGCAGGCAGCTTAGAAAATAAACGGCGATCATTGCTGCAACTATGCCCCGTTCGCTGCCGCGCAGGCAGCTTAGAAATTGTCGTGATGTACACTTATCTTTATCGACCAGTTCGCTGCCGCGCAGGCAGCTTAGAAATTTAGCATTTTGCCGGAATTCACGGTCATACAGTTCGCTGCCGCGCAGGCAGCTTAGAAATTGCATTCAAGCAATAATTCTTTAGCTTTGCTGTTCGCTGCCGCGCAGGCAGCTTAGAAATAATACTCCAGTTGGTGATGATGAAAGTGTTTGTTCGCTGCCGCGCAGGCAGCTTAGAAATTCTGTATTCTTCTTTTTCACCATCGCTGATTGTTCGCTGCCGCGCAGGCAGCTTAGAAATCTACTCGTTGCCGGATCTCGACTTGCTTCAGGTTCGCTGCCGCGCAGGCAGCTTAGAAATTTTATATGTGTGTACAAGAACCCTA
>NZ_CAKMLL010000058.1 GCF_927797785.1 Candidatus Nitrotoga sp. BS
ATCTCGCCCCATCATTCTGTTAGAAAAAGTTGCACTTCGTTGTTGAATCCGCGATTCATTAAGATTGACAGCCTCTTCCAGTATCAAATGGAGGGTTCAATTTGCTATGAATTTGGAAAAACGAAAAATGTACTGATGGTCTATAGTATTTGAGTTAAAATTAACGATTAAATAAATTTTGCTTGATCTGGTTTTCTTTCGGAAATGGTTAGAGTGCACAGATTATCGTTAGCCATCACATTCCACTTCGTTTATTTTAGTTCGGCCTTGGCAATTTAAGCAGCACAGAATGATTAAGCTAGCAACCAGAAAACTTTTAACGAAAAGCTCGTCTTTCTGGGTTACGTTATCGTTTTCGGCACTCTTAAATGGCTGTGCTATAGGCCCTGATTTCAAAAAACCTGAAGCTCCTCTGGCTACCGGTTATACCCCTCAATCCCTGCATCAAGGAACTGCTGTGGCAGCGGGAGAGTTGCAAAAATATAATGCAACAGCGGTTATTCCTTTTGACTGGTGGACGATGTTTCATTCACCGCAAATCAATTCATTAATTGAACGGGCTTTCAAGACTAATCCGTCGATTCAATCTGCTCAAGCAGCGTTGCGTCAGTTGCAGCAGAACGTTATTGCGCAAAAGGGATTTTTCTACCCCACCCTAGGTGCCAGTTATTCGCCATCTCGTAACAAACTTAGTGGTAACAATGGGGGAAACTCATTGGGCTTACAAGGGAATGGTCGGGACATCCAAACCGTTTCAAACCCTGCGGGACCAATATTTGTTGCACCAGTTTATTACAATTATCATATCGCGCAATTAACGGTTGGTTATGTGCCGGACGTGTTTGGTCTCAACCGGCGGCAGGTCGAGTCTCTTCAAGCCCAATTAAATGCACAGCATTTTCAATTGGAAGCGACCTACATCACCCTTGCTTCGAATGTCGTGGCAGCTGCTTTGCAGGAAGCGTCGCTACGCAGTCAAATTGCGGTGATGCAAAAAATTATAAGTTTTCACAATGAAAATCTTGAGGTTATGCGCAAACAGCTCAAGCTCGGATTTATTGCTGAGCTTGAAGTGGCGTCTCAAGAGTCAGTGAAGGCACAGGCAGAACAAGCGCTTATTCCAATGAGGAAGCAGCTTGAACAAACCCGCGATTTGATTCGTGCCCTTGCGGGAAATTTACCTAATGAAGATGTACCAGAAAAGTTTGAGCTTGCGTCGCTCCGTTTACCGCAAGAGCTTCCATTAAGCCTTCCATCACAGCTCGTTGAACAGCGTCCCGATATTAGAGCCGCACAAGAACAATTACACTCAGCCAGCGCGGAAGTTGGTGTGGCCATAGCTAGTCGGCTTCCGCAGTTTGCAATTACCGGTGCGATTGGTGGAATGGCATCAACTCCAAATTGGATGTTCCAGACAGGTGGTCCCTTTTTTTCGTTGCTCGGAAGCATCTCTCAAACGCTGTTTGATGGCGGGACATTAAAAGCTAAGGAGCGCGCCGCAAGAGAGCATTTGGTTCAGGCCAGTGCAGATTATCGAAATGTGGTGATTACTGCTTTCCAAAATGTGGCGGATACGCTGCATGCTATTCAATCAGATGCGGATTTCCTGAAAGCTGCTGAGCGTTCTGAACAAGCCCTTAAAGTAAATTCTGAAATTACCCGCAAGCAATACAAGCTGGGCTATGTAAGTTATCAAACAGTGGTGCTAGCCGAACAAAGCCACCAGCAATCATTAATTAATTTGATTCAGGCTCAAACCAATCGCTTTGGCGATGCGGCAGCGTTATACCAAGCGCTTGGGGGAGGGTGGTGGAATCGCTCCGATGCACAAGTAGGCACTAATTTAACCACGTCGCTTGCTTCATCAAATGAAACACTCGCTCCATGATCAAATTAAATAAAAAATTTTTGCTACCTATTGTTGTCATAGTCTTGGCGGCTGTTGCAGGCTATTGGGGATGGAATAAATTTAGCTCTCCCAACCTGGCTTCTAGCCCAGAAAAACCTTCCATCCCTACGACCTCTGACCAGCTGCGGTTTGCTGCGAACGCGCCACAGTTGTCATTTTTGAAAATAAAAACAGTTGAAGCATTCCCCGAGCCTTTGGTAGAGCCGCTGAACGGGCGTATTTCTTACAATGACAATAATACAGCCCGTGTTTTTTCCCCGCTTGCCGGCCGAGTCGTCAAAATACCTGTCGAAGTAGGGATGCAAATAAAAAAAGGCGATCATCTATTAGTGCTGGATTCACCTGATTTCGCTATTGCAATAGCTGATAATGCAAAGGCAAATGCAGACGTATTACGTAAACAAGAAGTTTACGAGCGTACTAAACAGTTATATCAAATTAAGGGAATTGCTCGCAAAGAGGTTGAGGCAGCCGCAGCCGACTGGCAACAAGCGCAAGCAGAATTCCTTCGCGCCAAGGCACGGTTGAAAAACCTGAATGCCGATGTGCCTACGTTGGCGGGCCAATTCATATTACGTTCGCCTATAACTGGCACTGTCAGTGAGCGGCAGGTCAATGCCGGCAGTGAGGTAAGACCGGATGCAGTCAATCCACTGTTTGTAATCACCGATCCACTTCATCTTTGGGTGCAGATTGATCTGCCCGAAAGACAGCTCGACAAAATAAACTTTGGTGATTTGGTTTCTGTTGAAGTAGATGCTTATCCTGGCGAAATTTTTCAGGGTAAAGTGACTGTCATCGGTGGCGCATTGGATCCGTTAACGCGACGTATACAAGTGCGCTGCGAGCTGGACAATCCACACCTTAAACTAAAACCGGAAATGTTTGCACGCGTCACTCCAATTGCAAGTGATAAATCTAAATTACCCCGTGTACCAAATGCATCAATAGTCACTCAAGGCTTGTTCAGCTACCTATTTGTCGAGCAGTCTCCCGGCGTATTGCAACGTCGTCGGGTTACGCTAAGCCTGCAGGGAAGTGAATATGCCTATGTCAAAGAGGGCTTGCAAGCAGGCGAGCGCGTAGTCACAAGCGGAGCCTTGTTGCTGAATTCTGAACTCGGATCAACGAGTGATGCTGCTCATAACTAAATACCGGTTCTAGTTAAATGTTAGATAAGTTAATTACCTTCGCATTGCAGCAGCGTGTGTTTGTGCTCGCTGGTACATTGGTATTGATTATTGCCGGGTGGCAGGCCATTGAAAATCTACCGATAGAGGCATTCCCTGATGTGCAGGATGTCCAGGTGCAGATTGTTACCCAAGCTTTGGGTCAAGCTCCGGAAGAGGTCGAGCGCAGCATAACCTTACCAATTGAGCGTGAAATGAGCGGCGTTCCCCGCATGACACAATTGCGTTCTGTATCTATTACCGGTTTGTCTGTAGTCACTCTTACCTTTTCAGATCGTACTGACGATTATTTTGCACGTCATCAAGTGCTGGAAAAGTTACAGAACATCAGCTTGCCTCCAGGCATACAACCTAGTCTGGCACCACTCACGAATGCAGTCGGAGAAGTTTATCGTTATGTGCTGGAAGTACCGAATGATATGCACCCGAGGGAGGTGCGCGCATTGCAGGACTGGGTACTGAGACCCGCCCTACGCCAAGTTCGAGGTGTCGCAGATGTAGTCAGTTTCGGCGGCACGGTGAAGGAGTATCAAGTTCGTATCAATCCTTTCATGTTGCGTAAATTCAATGTAACCATTGACCAAGTAGCTCAAGCGCTCAACATCAATAGCAACAATGGTGGGGGTGGTGTACTAGTGCGAGGTGATGAGGCATTAGTATTACGCAGTATTGGATTATTTAAAACGTTAGGTGACATTGCGCGTGTAGTGATTATTGCCAAAGATGGCAAGACCGTTCTGGTTGGTGATGTCGGCGAGGTGGTTATCGGTGATCGGACACGCTCAGGCATGGTGGCCTTTAATGATTACGATAATGTGGTGCAAGGTATTGTACAGATGACCAAAGGGCAAAACGCTACCAGGGTTGTGGAGGCGTTAAAACTCCGTATTGAAGAAGTGTCATCCAAATTGCCGCAAGGTGTGAAAATTGTCCCCTACTATGATAGAACTGACTTGGTACGCCACGCAGTTCACACTGTGAGCGAGAACTTGATTGTTGGCGCGCTATTAGTTATAGCCATCCTTATTTTATTTCTGCGCAACTGGTATGCGGCGCTCTCCGTCGCGGTGATTATTCCGCTGGCAATGCTGTTTGCATTTATCCTGCTTGATCAGGGTGGCGTGTCAGCCAATCTGATCTCACTCGGTGCTGTGGACTTCGGAATCATCATCGATAGTGCAGTAGTTTTGATCGAAGCGTTGATGGTCAAGCTCGCTTTAGCAAAGGCGGATGGATTGCCGCAGCATCAAACTTACGGCTGGCGCTTACATCTCATAAAGCAAACAAGTATTGAGATGGGGTCTCCCATATTATTCTCCAAGGCTATAATTATATTGGCTTTTTTGCCTATTTTTACTTTTCAGCGGGTGGAAGGAAAGATTTTTACACCCGTCGCGCTTACCCTAACTTTCGCATTGATAGGTGCAATTTTGTTGACACTGACATTATTGCCAACCTTATTGAGCTATGCAGTGAAAAGTAAAGATCTTGCCGAAAAACACAGTGACTGGATGCACAAATTGCAAGAGCACTATCGCAACTTGCTGCTGTGGGCAGGCAATCGGCGCAAAAGCATCGTAGCAGCTTCTATCGGTGCGCTTGCTATCACACTCATGGTCGTACCCTTTCTGGGTAGCGAATTTCTACCCAAGCTGGATGAAGGCAACATCTGGCTAACTATCAGCTTGCCACCCGCGACCGCATTAGATAAAACCAAGGATGTCGAACGACAGGTGCGGGCTATCATGAATTCCTATCCAGAGGTGAACAATGTCGCCACTCAAGTTGGACGCCCCGATGATGGTACTGATCCGAAAGGGCCAAATAATCTGGAAATTATGGCTGATCTCAACCCGCATGACACATGGCATTTCGTAGACAAGGAAGCATTAATTGCGGATATGACCAAAAAAATTCGCTCTATACCTGGCGTACCTACAAATTTTTCGCAAGTTATTCAAGATAACGTGGAAGAAGCGCTGTCTGGTGTAAAGGGCGAAATTTCGGTTAAGATTTTTGGTCCTGATCTGGAAATTCTTGAAGATAAATCTGAACAAGTCGCCCATATACTTAATGGTATTCGTGGGGCGGCTGACGTAGCCGCAATTAAGGTCGGCGGGCAAACTGAATTAAACATTACGCTCGATCGTAATCGAATGGTGCGTTATGGCATCAATGTCAATGATGTGAATAACATTATAAACATCGCTATGGCGGGCAGCGCAGTCAACGTTTTTTACGAAGAAAGCCGGCGTTTCGATGTGACACTGCGTCTGGATAAGAAATACCGGGACGCGGTAGATGACCTTGCTGATTTGCCGATTACATTGCCTGCTGGCGGAACTTTGCCATTGGGTTCAATTGCAGAAATTGCAGTGCGTCAGGGAGCTGCTCGTGTCGGGCGTGAAGCAGGTGGAAGATTAGTAGCAGTAAAAGCTAATTTACTCGGCCGCGACCAGGGCAGCTTTGTGGCCGAAGCAATGGAAAAAGTGAATGCACAGGTGAAGCTTCCACCTGGCTACAGCATGACTTGGGGCGGGCAATTTGAAAATCAGCAACGCGCCATCAAACGTCTCAAAATTATTGTACCGTTGTCAGTACTGATGATTTTTATACTGCTATTCTGGGCGTTTCGTTCCATGCGTAAAGCGCTACTGGTAATTTTGATGGTGCCCTTCACACTGATCGGCGGCATTGCCGGACTTGGTTTCGCCGGGTTGCACCTGTCCGTTTCGGCTGCCGTCGGATTCATTGCCGTAGCAGGCATCTCGGTGCAGAACGGCGTGATCATGGTAGAGCAATTTATGGAAGGCTTACGAAATGGCAAAGAGATATCTGAGAGCGTTCTGGAAGGTGCGGTTGCACGCCTACGCCCGATCCTGATGACCGCGCTGATGGCCGGTATCGGTCTATTACCCGCAGCTCTTTCCCACGGGATAGGCTCGGAAACACAACGCCCTTTCGCCGTGGTCATCGTTGGCGGGATTGTTTCCGCTACCCTGTTCACCTTGCTATTACTGCCGTTGCTGTTCACTGTATTTGCTGAAGAAACTAACTCTCCCCAACAAATCCCTGCTTCGTAGCTCATGGGCAGAATTCAGTACGAATGACAAGCAACACTTAATCAAAAAAGTACATACGCACGATGTTCAGGCATGTCAAAAGCAAAGCCGGATATCTGATTTAATAAATACCCGGACTTTGTTTCAATTCGATTTTGCCATGTATCCCGACTTTCAGCAGTTGCATGGTCAGAATTTTTCCGCCCATGTCCGTATCCCCTTCATAATCATTTCCACGGCGATAGTTCCAACATACAGTGCCGTAATGCGCCCGGCGATCTCAATGTATTTTTTAATGATCGGTTCATGGCGTGGCCGTACGAAGTCGTGTATTGCCTTGAGGGCGAGCATGATACCCACAGAGATGACTGTAGCAACAACGATCGTGGCACTAGCATACAGTGCTTCATGCCTCTTGCCGATGACCATGCTGGCGCTGATAGTGCCGGGGCCGATCAATACAGGCATCGCAATTGCAGCCGCAAGACCCGGTGAATCTCCTCTTAACGCAGTGATCGCCTTCGGTCCGTAAAAAACGAACTGTAACCCGATGAGGAGAAAGATTACGCCGCCGAATATCTGGAACGAGGCGAATTGCGCCTGAACTATGTTGGAGAATATGACATCGCCGAGTATCGCGAAGCTGCAAAACACCGCCGAGGCGATGAGGCTGCCATGGATCAACACCTTAGCGAATTGCCTTTGATCCAGCTTCTCGACCAGATCAACAAGGTAAATGATAACCAGAAATGGATTGAGCAAAGCCAGCATCAGCAATGAAGATTGTATAAGTTCGCTCATGTTTTTACCGTTTAATGATAGCCTTGCTCGACCGTGGAGTCATCCAGCTGTCACTGCCCGTTTTGGCAGACTGCTGAACAGGGTGGGGGATAACACAAGCAATCCCGCCAGAATTCCCGGCATCCCCTCGTAAACAGCGTTATGCCATCCGATATAACGCCACAATATCGCAGTTGCCAGTCCGGTGAATATTGCAATGATACTTGCTCTGGTGCCCGGTTTGCCACCCAGTGCCAGCACGATCAGCAACGGGGCAAATGCACTCGCAAGGCCGGACCATGCCATGATGACCAGGCTGAATACACTCTGATGGTTGAGCAATGCCCATAATAATGCGGCCAGGGTGATTGCGGCTGTCCCGGCTTTCAATATTTTTGTATTTTCAATCTTGTGGGGGAGCAGATCATGGGTTAGCGCGGAAGAGCAACTGAGTATCAGTGAATCCGCAGTTGAAATGGTAGCGGCAAAAATCCCTGCGAAAATCACGCCAACCAGGGCAGGCGGCAGTATTTGCATGGCCATCGTCGGCAGTGCCAGTTCCGCATCGAACGAACCAGGGTCAACCAAATAAATCCGGGACAACATGCCAACACTTGTAGCCATCAAATAGAACACAGTAAACCACAGGTAATACCAGAACCGCGCCGTATTCATTTTCGCAGAATCATTCAGTGCCATGAATCGGACCATGATGTGTGGCTGCCCGACAACTGAAAATCCTGCGAATCCCCAACTGACGGCAAATATCACCCCGCCGACAAAACCCGGCACCACCAGATCCTTGGGAAACCAGTCCATGAAACCCGGCACGCCGTTCATCTGCATAATGGCCGACCCCACACCACCAAGATTGGATACCGCGGTAAACAGCAATAATCCCATCGCAAGCATCATGACTACCGACTGGGCTGCATCCGTCCAGATGGATGCGCGAATGCCGCCTGAAAAACAGTACGCCATCACCAGAACCGCGCCTATAACAGCTCCCGACCATGCCGGCCAATCGAGCAGCACATAAAGCGCTTTGCCGCCGGCGACCAATTGCGCGCTGGCATAAGCCAGCATGAAGAGCAGCGATATACCGCCGATCACGCGCTGTAGCATGCGCCCCTCTCCGCCATTCCAGCGGCTCAGCACCCCCGCGAAACTTGCTTCTCCGGTTTGTTGTGTTGTCAATCTCAAACGGGAATGGATGAAAGTGGATGACAGAAAATCACCCGCGATCCATCCCAGCATCAGCCATATGGAGGCTAGTCCGGTCACATAGGTATAGCCGATCACGCCGATAAACATAAAGCCACTGTTGTTGGTGGCGACTGCCGACAAACCAACCAGTGAGGGAGCCACAGACTTGCTGGCCAGATAATAATCCTGCTTGGTGTTACGGCTGCTGAAAATCGATGCAATGCCGATCAGCAGGAACAAGCCCATAAACAATATGAAGGTCAATATCATGTGCGCTTACTAATCTGCAGCTCGGAATACATTTGGATGCCTGCAGGAAACTAGACGGCCTGCAATTCGCAGCGATAACTTTCCGAATCAGAGCGTTGCAGTTTTATTGTCTCCACATGCTCGCGGGTAGTGATGTATTCTGGCCGGGGTGATTGATCGCAAAACGGTTGCACTACCCGGTTGCTGATCGCGTTGTAGACAAAGAACGCATTGGAGCGCGGGTCTGGCGTGATGTTACTGTTGGAACCGTGCATGGTATTGCAATCAAAAATGATCACCGAGCCTGGTTTGGCCGCTGCACTTACTATCCCGTTGTGCTTGGCCAATTGCTCAAGCAGCCCATCCTCCGGTACGCCATATTCCTGTTTTTTCAGTGATGCCCTGAAGTGGTTGGCGGGCGTTTCGCCGGTACAGACTGCATAAGCTTTATGCGATCCGGGTATCAGCATCAACGAACCGTTATTATGAGTATTCTCGGTCAGTGTGATGGACATGCTCAGTGCGCGCATGGCAGGCATACCATCCTCTACATGCCATGTCTCGAAATCCGAGTGCCAAAAGAATTCCTTGCCGCGAAAACCGGGCTTGTAGTTCAGTCTGGACTGGTGGATATAAACTTCGTCATCCAGCAGACCCTGCGCGATTCCGGCAAGGCGAACGTCTGATGCCAGACGCTTGAAAACCGGGCTGATACGGTGCACGCGAAATATCGAGCGGATGTCGCCGCTTCCAGGTTCAGAGATTACCTCGTCGTTTCCGGCCAAGCTTGCATCCTTGCGCAGGCGCTCCAGCTCATCCTTGAAACATTGAACCTCCTCGCCGCTGAAAACATCGTGAAGTACCAGATAGCCATCGCGTTCATATTGCGCTACCTGTTCGGGCGACAAATACGGCAACAGCTGCTGTGGTGCTGAGGCATAAACCACCGGGTCCAGACGCGGCTCCAGGCACGGTGCACGTCCGGCGCGTGAAGGATATTTATCTACCGCTTCACTCATTTTTATATTCTCCTGTTTCAATTCGGTTCCTCTCATATATTACGGGACCGATCACTGTACCGCCTCAGCATCCAACTCATAAGCGCCCTGGGCGTTGTGGACTTCTTTACCATGCAACGGGGGGTTAAACACACAAGCCATCTTCATCTCGGTTGTGGCCAGCAATTTGTGCTTGTCATGATTGTTCAACGCATAGATCGTGCCGGGTTTGATGGGATAGACTTTTCCGTCAGCCAGGTCTTTGATCTCGCCTTCGCCGCTAATACAATAAACCGACTCCAGATGATTTTGATAGTGCATGTCCAAGTCGGCGCCGGCAAAGATCGTGGTGATATGAAAAGAGAAACCCATCGCATCGCTTTTAAGGAGCAAACGCGTGCTCTCCCAGCCATTGCTAACCACGCGCCGATTACTTTGCTCCGCTTCCTCCAATGTCCTGACTATCATTTCATCTCCATTTCTTTTTTTATGTGCCCCAGCCTATTCCGCGCGCGCAACGCCGACTGAAAAAAATCTTTCTCGCGCGGTATTCTCCTGAAATGATTGCATGATTCGTTGATGCTCTCCTCAATCATGTCGAGTCCCTTGCCGAGTGCCTCATCAGAGATCGTCAATGGACACAGCAACTTGATCACCTGGTCTTCGGCACCGCTGGTCTCTATCATCAGCCCCTTTTTGAAGGCACGTAGCGAAATGTCGCTGGCCAATTCTCCGCTCACGCAGTTGATTCCCTGGAACATCCCCCGACCTTTGGCATTGAAATTCCCGTCGCCATATTGCGCCACAAAATGATTGAGACGCTCCGTTATCACTCGCCCTTTTGACTCGATACTTTTGGAAAACGTGCTGTCCGACCAATAGTGGTTGATCGCCGCAGTTGCAGTAATGAAGGCATGATTGTTGCCCCGGAATGTGCCGTTGTGTTCGCCTGGCTTCCACAGATCAAGTTTTGATTTCATCAGCACTACCGCCATTGGCAATCCGTACCCGCTCAGTGATTTGGACATGGTGACGATATCCGGCTGAATGCCGATCGGCTCGAAGCTGAAGAACGTGCCGGTTCTGCCGCAACCTGCCTGGATATCATCGATGATCAACAGGACTTCATGGCGCTGGCAAACTTCTTGCAAGGATCTCAGCCAACCGAAACTCGCCACATTAATCCCGCCTTCGCCTTGCACCGTCTCAACGATGGCCGCAGCCGGTTTATCCACACCGCTGCTGGCGTCGGACAGCACCTTGTCCAGATACTCGGTGGTATCGAAACCTTCGCCCAGGTAGCCGTCATAGGGTATGCGCGTGACGCCGCCCATATTAATCCCGGCCGCACCGCGATGGTGTGAATTCCCGGTCGCCGCCAATGCACCCAGCGTGACACCGTGAAATCCGTTGGTGAAAGCAATGATGTTGTGGCGTCCCGTGATATTACGCGCCAATTTCATCGCGGCCTCGACGGCATTCGTTCCGGTCGGCCCGGTGAACTGCACCTGGTAATCCAGCCCCCTGGGTCTGAGTATCTTGGCCTGAAACGTTTCCAGAAACTGTTGCTTGGCCACGGTATGCAGGTCCAGCCCATGGGTGATTCCGTCCGCCTCGATGTAATCCAGCAGTGCCTGTTTGAACAGCGGATTATTGTGCCCGTAATTCAGCGTCCCCGCACCGACGAGGAAATCCAGAAACTCTGTTCCATCGCTGTCATACAAATACTCGCCGCGTGCGCGGTTGAACACTCTGGGGAAAGCCCGTGCATAGCTGCGCACTTCCGATTCCAACTCGTCAAAAATCTTCATTCTGTTTTCTCCTTAATCTTGAATATGTGAGCCACTTGCTGCTGCAAACGGGCCGATCCGAAACAGGTATTCTGTTTCGTGCGCGCCTGCAAAATGCAACGCCTGCTCGAACATGACTGAGCGAACCATGTCTGCGTTTTGCTCAGTCGCAAATCCCGTAAACAATTTCAATGAAGCGTCGTTTCCGGGGGTGATTGATGTCTCGATGTAGCAGATACCTTGCGTTGCCGTCCGTTTCAGCAAATTGCGCAGCATCGTGCGTGCCAGACCCTGTCCGCGCGCCGAGGGGTGCACCGCCACTTGCCAGACGAACAAAGTGTCAGGCCGATCCGGGATGCAATAGCCGGTTACGCTGCCGACCAGATCGCCGTTTCTGATGGCGGCTATGGAAGTATTCTGGAAATGACTGCACTGCAACAGGTTGCAGTATGTGGAATTGGGATCGAGTGGGGGACAGTCATGCACCAGCCGGTGCAGCGCCATACCATCGGTCGGCGCAAGGGGACGAAATTCAAATGGGATGGGTTCGTGAACCGCTAAATTTTCTCTATCTGTTTGATTGGCCAAAAAATAATGCGGTATGGAAAGACAACATGTCCTCCAACACCTTTGTGGGTCGGGTTAATAAATTCTTTTTTACCTTAACACATTGAAAAGCATGTGGCCAGTAGTTATCTGAAGATTAAAGAATGGGGAACTCAACCGCACAAGTTGAAATAAACTTCTTTCCACATCCCCTCACCAATCCCATTTTTATCGTCATAACCATGCTTCAAATCGCAAGGAGATACCGTCTTGTAATCATTCATTGCGCACTTTACTGGGATGCAAGCGCTGCGATGACCCTTCCGATGAGAGCCAAAGGTAGCTCTTCGCTGTGCGGGAAAGACAGGTTGCCCTTGGGGCCTCGATAGGCTTCAGTCTCTGAGATTAGCGCGAAATCGTCTGTCACTGGGGGATAGATACCGATGTGCGTCTTGAAAGCGGCGAAGTAGATGAAGGTGTTTTGCTTCTTGAACGCCGGCATGTTGTAGCTGATAGTCCTTGTTGCTCCAGGAATCTGTGATTCGACCACCTTTTGAATGAGTTCAAGTCGTCTGCGTGCTTCAGCTGTCTGACTGATGAAGTACTCCTCGTGCGATAGAAATGGCATGTCGGTTTCTCCTGGGCGCTGCGAGCCATGTAGTGCCCATGTGAATTCTAAGTCGATTACATTCATTTCAACCCGGTTAAACACGGGCATGTGCAACGTGCGGTTGATTGGCCTCATTCAACATTTCATCGCTATGTGCGCATGAATGGGCTGTTGCGATGGAGAATGGTGTGCTGGGGTATGATAGACGCTGCCTGGGCGGTCACAAAGACGTGCCCACCCTACTTGACTTCATCACCTATTTGAACACTCTAATTCGATGCTGCCATTCCCGGGTCAATGAAGCCATGCAATGTTGAATGAGGCCAATCAACAGGGTGAGTGACCCGCCCATGTTTTACAGGATTGTAATGAATGTAATCGACGTGCCGCACAAGATCAATCTCATCCCGGATTTGATGTTCCCAATACCGCCGCTGCCAGATGCCAAGCTCACGCTTGGTTTGGTGGCTGGCACGAATATGCTCGCTTTTTGTCAGCCACCTGGAAAATCCGGCCTTGATGAGCGACCAGCGAAGTGGATAGTCGGCATCGTCCGGCGGCAAGCGCCATATCGCATGCAGGTGTTCGGGTAACACATCCATCGCCAGAATAGCAAATGGATGCGCGTCTTTCACCATTTTCATGGCTGCGCACAAGTCATCAATATGTCAGACCAACAAATCAGAGCGCCGTTCAGCCAAGTTAACTGTGAAGAAGTATGTACCTCCCGCTGCATTGGCTCGTCGGTAACGCATCTTTTTATCTACCTTCTGTGATGTTGGGCTTCATTTCTTTCAGCCCAGCCTACCGAGCTCGCGCGTCAAGCCAAGAAGTGCTGAATTCATTTGTTCATGACTTGCCGATATTCAATCTCAACATCAGCGTCATCGGTTGCAACGGCGATGACTGAAAACCGTAGTGTTCGTAGAACTTCTTGGCGCGGTCGTGAAGTGCATTTACCAGCAGAGCTCGAACACCGGCATTCTGAGAAACTACAAGCGCCCGGTTGACGGCGTCTTGCAATAGGGATGCGCCAAGCTTAATGCCTTGGGCATGGCGGTCAACCGCGAGCCGAGCCAGAACCATCACCGGAACGGGATTGGGCATGATCCGACGTACAGAACTGGTTGCAATCTGGTGCGAGACAGCACCTGCAGCCATGGCATAGTACCCGTAAACACGACTATCCTGATCCGCCACTACAAACGTGCGGCTGGCTCCACTTACTTGGTTGACTATTGCGCGGCGCTTGAGCCACTCGTCGAGAACGCCCTCACTGCACTCAAATTGATCCAGAATGTGGATGGTCGCGAGTGGCTGAGGTGCGTTGAGTTGTAAACTCATGCCTTGATTGCGGCCCAGGGAGCTGTCACCGTCATAAGGCGCTCAAGTCCTGGATTTGGGCTAGGCGGGGCGTCGAGCATTGCCGTGAACTGCTGAAACTTGTCGGTATTCAGGCTGAAAAAAACCTGGTCAAGTATTACCGCCTGGGCGGCTGAGCAGGCAGCCTCGAGCATAAAGTCCGAACGATTCTTGCCTAGCAGAGTTGCAGCGTGATCAATTAAATCTCGTTGCTCGGGCAATGCCCGTAGGTTGATGGCGGCGTCGCGCATGGACTTTTCCTCTCAATGTATTGACAATAGCTATACGAATAATGACTATGCGTGTATCTATTGTCAATACATTGATTGAAACATTCCAGATTTGATGTTCTAGATACCGTCGCCGCAAGATGCTGCGCTCACGTTTGCTTGGCGGCTGGCACGAATATGCTAAACAGGCCACAGATTAGGACAGTAGGAAATTAAAAACCGGCGCGGAAAATTTCAGCACCGGCGTTTTAAAAATGTTGGGCTTCGCAAGCTTAGCACCAGCCTACGGTAGCCCAGCTTACCGTGTTTCGTTCTCTAGCTTAGATTTAGCGATAGTCGTCGCGTATACTCGCTAATGAGTTTCGAGCAAGTCAAATCGTTCCGTATTTGTATGAATTGTGCTTTATCACTGAAACCGTCTTTGATTTGATCGGAATTACTCTGTGATAGGCCAAAAGCAGTTGCGAATACGGATGTTGTTCTAGACGTTAGGCCAGAAAATAACAAATCTAAATTCAGCCGATGAAAAGCAAATCCGAGAAAGAGTAACCGTTCGGCGTTAGCAACGGTGGCTCTTATAGATTCGATGTCACTCACTGAAGGATCCGTGCCCTCAGTAAACGTCCTGAGTAACTTGGAGATTGTGATCAATTGGTGAGTATTTGGTGTAGCTCCATATTCAATTTTTTCCTTCTTGGATTGAGTCATCCAAGGAAGTGCGCCAACACTACCATAGGGGTGATGTACTTCTAAAAGTGCAACAATGCTCGCAGCTTCGTCCTTTGATATGCCATAGTATTGTTGGAGCCAGAAGTACAAACAATGTTCGAAGCAACGGTCGTAATTAAAACTAACGACGGCAACCTTTTGAAGTCGCTCAGGTAGATTCTCTTTCTGACAATTCTCTGTGAGTAGTTGGAAAAATGCGTTAAACCACGTGTTTTGGATGCCGCCGAAATTAAGTTTATTATTGATATTGCTAGGATTGATGAATAGCTTGCTTCGAGCCTCCTCCTCTAATATGCATCGTGTGATCGCCAATTTGCCACAAAACGCAACTAACTCATCATTTCGATGAGAGTCGATGAAGTTGTCAATTGATATGGCCATAGGCATTGCGTCTCGAATCAGGCACGAAGCTTTGATGAGCGACTGCTTGTTCGCTGGATACACATCAGGACCAGTATTGGCAACTTGAAAGGCTCGCATAATTTCATCGTCACCACTGTTTTCTGGTCTGCCAACATCATCAAACTTAAAATCTAGCTTTTTTGCGATTTGATGCTTTAGATCAGCGCCAACTGGAAGACCGACTTCATTACTAGCGCCGGCACCAAGTACAAGTAAAAGGGATTTGTTTAGCATAGGAAGCTCTTTGAAAATCATGTGGTAGATTGCTAATCATGAACCGCAACACCCAACATGTTAGATCATACAATGACCGTCGGCTTATGAGAGACCTCAGGGTTGGATTCGATTTAATTACCCCATTTATTCCTTATTCCATTCCTATGGTTCATAGAAGCATCTTACGAATAGATTACGATAACGTACGAGCTTGGTCGTGAGTGTCGCTATTTCTAAAATCTAATTTGGAGCTGAATTGTTGCCATGTTTGGTCTTTATCACGCGAGTGCCACTTTTATTCCTGACATCGTGGCCCCAATAATTCTTCCCATAGCGTAATTACCGATGCAGTGTCAATTTCATTCCTGTCAATGCGGCAGGGTGATTGGTTATTCAGACGCATCTTGTGTTGCATTGCGCGCAGGGTGCGGTAGCAATTGCTTGCCGCTTCCGCTAATTCCACTTTTATTAATCCTAGTTTACTGGCGAGCATTAGCAGTGCCAAATTGCCACTGTTAGCAGTTAATTTGGGCTCGGTGTGAGCATGTGCCAGTACTAAAAATTGCACTATGAATTCGATATCCACCATGCCGCCGGGATCATGTTTGATATCGAACAAGTCGCCGTCATTGGGATGAGAGTCCAGCATTTTCTGACGCATTGCCACAATCTCTTGACGCAGCTCATTGAGGTCACGCGATTTGCACAACACGTTATTGCGTATGGTTTCAAATTGTTTGCCTACATGTGGATTTCCGGTACAGAAGCGCGCTCGTGTCAGCGCTTGATGCTCCCACACCCAGGCGTGCTGCTGCTGGTATTCAGCGAATGCGGGAATGGAGCTAACCATCAGGCCACTGGCGCCATTCGGGCGCAGGCGCAAATCTATTTCATACAAACGACCCGCTGAGGTATAGCTGCTTAACAGGGTGTTGATGCGTTGAGCCAGTCGGGCATAAATTTCTGCTACGTCGGGATGCTGATCATCGTATAAAAAAATCAGGTCGAGATCGGCAGCATAGCCGAGTTCGCGACCACCCAGTTTGCCATAGGCGATAATGGCAAATTGCGCTTGCTCTTGATGCCTTTTGCGCGCATCACGCCAGCACAGTTGCAACACATGGCGCAAAATCAGGTCGGCCAGGTTGCTGAGATGATCGCTAAGCGTTTCTAACGGCAGCAGCCCTTGCAAATCCATTGCCAATAAATGGAATGTTTGGCCATGCTGGAACTGGCGAAGCACATCCATCTGGCGTTCTGTATCCGTATTGCATTGATCAAGTTGCGTCAGTAGTTCTGCGTCAAGAGCATTCCAATCGGGTGCACGGTAGATTTCACGTGCATCGAGCAATTCATCCAGCAAAATGGGATGTTTAATCAGGTATTCGCACGCCCACTCGCTGGCGCTGGCGAGTCCGATTAAACGTGGTAAAACCACGGGATATTCGGCCAGAAAGGCCAGATAGGAGGCGCGCCGACTAATACTTTCCAACAGATTCAGTATGCGTGGCAGGGTTTGGTCACGGTTGTTCGGCTCTGCACATAGTGTGATGAACTGCGGAATCAGTTTGTCTATACGTTGGCGGCTTGTGTCCGGCAGTTGACGGTAACGGCCACTGTCACGGATATGCAACAGCCGTTCAGCCAAGGTTGTTGTGTCTGTATATCCTAATTTGACAAGGTCATTTTGCAACTCTTCCGTATTTAAATTTTCGTTCCAAAGCGCACTTGCTACTGTGCTGTCTTCTTGCGTGTTGAAAATCAGAGCGAATTGTCCGCTTACCAACGAGCGGTGGTGCTTTAATTGTTTCAACATGGCACCGTAATCCGGGTAACCCATACCTTCGGCTATTACTGCCTGTTCTTCACTGTTCTTCGGTAAATCATGAGTCTGCTGGTCATCCAGATATTGCAGGCGATGCTCCAGATTACGTAAAAATACATAAGCTTCACTCAACTCTTTTACGGTGCCTGGTGGAAGTTGGCCGTTTTCGCTTAGAAGTTGCAACACTTGTAAAGTGGGACGGATGCGCAGGCTGTCATCGCGCCCACCCCGTATCAATTGAAAAACTTGAGCTATGAATTCGATTTCGCGGATGCCGCCTGATCCCAGTTTGATATTATCAATTCGATCGCGGCGCTGAACTTCCTGGCTAATTTGTGCATGCAGTTTGCGCATGGATTCGAATGCGCCGAAATCGAGATATTTGCGGAATATGAATGGCTGTACGAGCTGCATGAGTTCTTGCGTAGCGGGATAATCTGCCGGAGAGATTACGCGAGCTTTAATCCAGGCATATCGTTCCCATTCTCGACCTTGTTCTACCAGATATTCCTCTACCGCTGCAAAACTCATCACCAGTGGTCCGCTGTCACCATATGGCCGTAAACGCATGTCCACGCGGAATACATAGCCATCCTGGGTTAGTTCGCTAATCAGGTTAATGAGGCGACGACCCAGGCGGGAAAAAAAATCGTGGTTACTGATATTGCGAGAGCCATTGCTGTTTCCGTCTTCCGGGTAGACAAAAATAAGATCAATATCAGAGGAAACATTGAGCTCCATGCCGCCCAGCTTGCCCATGCCTACAACCAGCAATTGCTGCGGCGTGCCGCACAGTTCACCTATCGGCTGGCCATACTGCTGCTCCAGTGTTTCCATAATGAAGTGTTGCGCACGCTGTACGGTCAGTTCTGCTAGTGCTGACATGCAGGTCGTAACTTCTTTTAGATTGGCCAGTCCGCCCAAATCGCGCGCTAATAGCTTGAGCATGACGCGCTTGCGTAAGCAGCGCAGCGCGCATGACAGCGAATCTTCGTCTGTGACTGGCATGGTGGCTAGCCATGCCGTCATTTCATCCATATTGCAGGGTTGAGCATAGTTCGCGCGCAGCCACGGCAGTAATTCGACTTCGCTGTCGAGCAGGCGCTGTGCGTATCGACTGCAGCGCCGGACGCGCTGTAAAGTAATGTCGAAATTATCGGAGATGGGTGTGATGACGGTATTCATAGAGGGGGCTTAAGGTTAAACTGTTTATACTTAATTGTTCATTATAAATCTGCTATGCGTGCCTCGGTTTATTTGTTTACATGGTTATGTGGTAATCCCCTTATATGTTGAGAGCTTGTGCGTGGTTTTGTTGGCGCTGCTGTAGTCAATTAACGCGATTCGCGCTGTTTGGTGCAGTGTTGTTGTTGTTTATTGGCGGGGGATTGATGTTGGCATTGCGGTACTGGATATTGCCTGATATCCAACGCTATCACGAGAATATTAGCGCTATGGTCAGTCACGCTGTCGGTCAGACAGTGACTATTGGCAAGATTGAGGCAGACTGGCAGGGCATGCGCCCGCATTTGTTGTTTACCGATGTACTAATTCTGGATAAACAGGGAAAAACTTTGCTTGCATTGCAGCAAGTGGACAATGTGGTGTCGTGGATGACCGCTCTGACGGGGCAGTTACGTCTATATAGCCTGGAGATTAACCAGCCGGACTTGCTGATTCAGCGGGACGCGCAGGGCGCGTTGCATATTGCTGGCATGGCGATGTCGAGTAATATTCCTGGACAGCCTGCGGATCACGGCCTGTCGGATTGGTTACTGCACCAAAAATATATTGTAGTTCGTAACGCGCGCATTACTTGGCAGGATGAGCAGCGCGCTGCGCCCCCGTTGATATTAAATCAAGTAAACATGCTCATTAAGAACAGTGGGCATCGTCACATGTTTTCGCTGTTAGCGAAACCGCCAGCGGAATTGTCAGCGCAACTGGATCTGCGCGGTGATTTTGTCGGTGCCAGCTTTGATAACTTCAATGCTTGGCGCGGAGAGGTGTATACCGAGCTTGATTATGTTGATGTTGCTGCCTGGAATACATGGTTGCCGTTGCCCATTTCTCCCAAACGAGGCAGAGGTGCGCTACGTGGTTGGTTGGGTGTAGACAAGGGGAAGATCAGTCAGTTTACTGCTGATCTGGCGCTGGCTGGTATACAGACACAATTGGCCGATGATTTGCCGCCACTCAATATGATTAAGCTGCGTGGTCGTGTTGAATGGCATGACGTAGCTCGGGGTTTTGAGATCTCTACGCGAAAATTATCATTGCAAATGAATGATGGTCTTGTGATACAGCCAATTGATTTGTATATTAATTTTTCAGATTCTACAAGTAAGAAAGCTGCTGTCGGTGAGGTGCGTGTCAATACGCTGGATATGAACAGCTTCACCAGATTGATGCATTTTCTGCCGTTGACGTCTAGCCTGAAGCAGCAGCTTGCTAAATTTTCGCCACAAGGACGGATAGCAGATGTACAAACAAAATGGCAGGGTAATTTTGACAAGTTATTAAATTACGAGATTAAAGCGCGTTTCGACGGACTATCAATACTGCGTGCGGGCAATATTCCAGGATTTACTCGACTGAGCGGCCAAGTGAACGGTAACGATGTCAACGGCACGCTGTCTCTCAATACGCGCAATTCGACGGTGGATGCGCCACTGATCATGCCGGAACCTTTGGCCTTTGATTCGCTCGTAGCACAGTTGAGTTGGCAAAAACATGACCATGGCATGGAAGTCAATTTTAAAAAGGTTTCCGTTGCGAATGCCGACCTAGCCGGGAATTTTTTTGGTAGCTATCAGTCACTACCTCAAAGCCCTGGCTTGATTGACTTGACAGTTCATTTGACGCGCGCCGCAGTGCGTCATACAGCTCGCTATATTCCATTGGTTGCGTTGAATAGCGAAGCCCATGATTGGGTACGCAATGCGCTGGTCGACGGTCAGGCAGATAGTTTTAATCTGCGCCTGAAGGGTAATTTAAATGATTTTCCATTTGATGGGAATCGTAATGGTTTGTTCCAGATCCGGGCGCGTGCAACTGGGGTGGTGGTGGAATACGCGAAAGAATGGCCTCGTGTGGAAAATGCCGTTGCGGAATTGGTGATGCAGGGCAAACGGCTTGAGGTGACTGCTCCGACTGCTATGACTGTGGGTGGGTCTCTGGAAAATATTAGCGTGGTTCTACCGGATATAGTAAGCCCTGACTTACTATTGCAAGTGAGCGGTGAGTCAGTGGGGAATACGCAGTATGGTCTGAATTTTATAAAGCTAAGTCCGGTGCGTGGGTATATCGATGGACTCACCGACAACATTACGTCGAGTGGTAATGGCAATCTGAAGCTACATGTAGATATTCCATTGCGCGGTAGTAAGTCAGCAAGAGTTTCCGGTCGTTATCATTTTCTCGATAATGAAGTGAGCTTAGGTAAGAGTTTGCCAGTATTACATAAAGTTAGTGGTGATCTGTTGTTCAGTGAATCATCGATACGCACGCAGGGCGTCATTATGCAAGTGCTTGGAGGACCTGCTACCCTGACAGTGCAGAGCTTTAAAGGCGGCGCTATAAATGCCAAGGTGGCTGGTCGCGCAAATATTGACGTCCTACGTGGGGTAGCGCCGAATTCGTTGCTGAATCATCTGCATGGTAGCAGCGATTGGAAGTCAGAAATTTCAGTGATGAATAAACAGATCCGTATGCAACTTTCATCCAATTTGATCGGGCTGACATCTGACCTGCCTGCACCATTTGCAAAGCGCGCTAACGAGACTATTCCGCTGCGCTTAGATATGAATAGCTTGACTGCGGATCAGGACGTGTTATCGATGCAATATGGCAAGCTCTTCAGCGCGAAATTTTTGCGTAGGGACGACGAGGGGGGTGAGCGGCTCGTGAAGCGCGGCACGGTAGACTTTGGCAATACGGGTAAATGGGTGGAACAAGATGGCGTGTGGCTAGTCGGCGCGGTGCCGCAGATATCGTTGGAAGGTTGGGGAGCATTGGCTAGCGCATCGGATGGATCGACACCGGTCAGTATCGCAGGTGCCGACTTGCTGATCCAGAAAGTCAGTGGATATGGTTATATGGCAAATGATCTTCGTATCAATGCACGTAATGTTAATGGTACGGTGGTTGCCCTACTAGCAGCCAAGTCAATTAATGGTGAAGTGAGCTGGCATCCGCAAGGTAACGGCAAATTTGTTGCTCGCTTGAGAAATGTGTCTCTCGAGTTGGATCGAGATGAAAGTGGAAAAAAGAAAAATGCTGTAGCTCAATCTAATTTTTTAAAAAAAAATATTGCTAGCATAAATCATCCTGCGCTCGATTTGGCCGTGGATAGCATCACACTAAATGGCAAGAATCTGGGCAAGCTTGATTTACTTGCGCAACAACACGAGCGCGACTGGCTATTGGAGCGCTTAATTATCACGAATCCAGATGGTGAGTTGACTGCGGATGGAAAATGGCAGATGACCCCTAGTGGAGAGCAGGCTCAAGTCAACCTCAAGCTGGAAATCAGTGATTCAGGGAAAATGCTTGGTCGTTTCGGTTACCCAAATAGTGTGAAGGATGGCAGCGGAAAACTGGAAGGGACGTTTTCCTGGCCCGGTGCGCCAGCCGAATTCAGCTATGCCACGCTGGATGGTACGCTCAAGCTGAACACTGACAAAGGACAGTTCCTGAAAATCGATCCGGGCGTGGGTAAGTTGCTCAGTATTTTGAGCTTGCAAGCTCTGCCTCAACGCATTGCGCTGGATTTTACGGATGTGTTCAGTGCAGGTTTTAAGTTTGATCATATCAAAGGAGTGGCACAAGTCAGGAAAGGGGTTTTGTTTACCGATGATTTTAAAATTGAAGGTTCGGCCGCCAAAGTGACGATGAGAGGGCAGGTGGATCTAAACCACGAAACGCAAAACTTACGAGTGCGCGTTCTGCCTACTGTTGGGAACACTGCAGCCTTACTGAGCGCGTTTGCCGGTGGTCCGGTAGTGGGTATTGGAGTCTTCATTGCCAGCAAGATATTGCGCGAACCACTCGATAAGTTGGCGTCGTTTGAATACAATGTTACGGGTGCATGGGCTAACCCAAATGTAGAAAAGGTGGGTGTGAACAAGTCTGTTACGCCACCGTAGACGTAACACTATGAAAGATTTAAAGATGCAAAATAGTAATGCCACCCAACGATATGCCAAGGCTCAAGATCAAGTTAAGACTTTCAAGGTTGCTGCCGTACAGATGGCTTCGGGGCCAAACGTCTCGGCTAACCTGGGCGAGGCACGCCGCCTGATCGAAAAAGCTGTGGATCAGGGTGCACGCTTGGTTGTATTGCCGGAATACTTTCCCATCATGGGACTAAAGGATACGGATAAATTGGCAGTGCGCGAGCAACCGGGTAGCGGCATGATCCAGACTTTTCTGAGTAAGATTGCGCGCGAGCTTAAAATATGGCTGGTTGGCGGTTCCATTCCTCTGGTGGCGGATGAGCCAGACAAAATGCGTAATGCCTGCCTGGTGTATGACGATAATGGAGAGCAGGTAGCGCGCTATGACAAAATTCATTTGTTTAATCTCGAACTCGGCAACGAACATTACGACGAGGGTCGGACTATTGAGCCAGGTAAGCAGGTAGTGGTGGTGGATAGTCCGTTCGGCCGCCTTGGTTTGGCGGTTTGTTACGATTTGCGTTTTCCTGAGTTGTTTCGCGCTATGCACAATGTAAATATTATTGTGCTACCTTCCGCCTTTACTGAGACCACTGGGAAAATGCATTGGGAGGTGTTGGTGCGCGCGCGTGCTATCGAAAATCTGGCTTATATAGTGGCCGCAGGGCAGGGCGGTTACCACATCAATGGTCGCGAAACACACGGCAATAGCATGATTGTTGATCCGTGGGGTAAAGTGCTGGATCGATTGCCACGCGGTTCAGGCGTCGTGGTTGCGGAAATTAATCCATCCTATCTCGCTAGCTTGCGCGCGAGCTTGCCAGCGCTATCACACCGTACGATTACCTCATCTCTTAGGTGAACGACAGGCCAGTGAGATCACTGACTCCTCTATGGGGCAGTGAGGAACGGTTTTACGCACAGCTTGTCTCATCGAAACGTTATGCTAATAAAGGGGGGTTCCCCTTATGTGTATCCCTACATGACTCAGGATAAAAAAGTCCGAGTAATTTTTTACAGCTTTAAATACGCACCTCATGAATGAGCTTGATTTTTTGTAACGATCTTTTAAATTTCTATAGGTTTGACAATGCAAAATAACGATACTGTATTTGCCCTTGCCCAGCAGTCACTACTGGTACCGCATGCGCTTGAATCTCGCCATCTGGAGCAAACGTTTTCCAAAATGCTGGCGAACAAAGTGGATTACGCTGACCTGTACTTTCAGTACAGTCGTGCCGAAAGCTGGTCGCTTGAAGAAGGTATAGTCAAGTCTGGCAGCTTTGGTATAGATCAAGGTGTAGGCGTGCGGGCGGTGAGCGGTGAAAAGACTGCTTTCGCGTATTCCGATGACATCAGTTTGGCCGCCTTGGAAAGTGCAGCACTGGCGACGCGCGCGATTGCCCGGCAGGGCGGGACGCAAACTGTGCCGCTGTTACGCGCGAATAGCAACAAACATTTCTATCTACCACATGACCCTATCGCCAGTTTGAAAGATGCTGACAAGGTTGCGATGCTGGAACGCCTGGAGCGTCATGCGCGCGCCTTGGATCCGCGTGTTACCCAAGTAATAGCCGGGCTGGCAGGCGAATATGAGGTGGTGTTGGTGGCGCGTAGCGATGGCTTGATGAATGCTGACATTCGCCCACTGGTGCGTCTTTCGGTGCAAGTTATTGTAGAAAGCAACGGTAAGCGAGAGCAGGGTGCATCTGGAGGAGGCGGACGTTACGATTATGCCTATTTTACGGACGAAGTTTTATACGATTATGCCGCCAAAGCGGTACATCAGGCAGTTATTAATCTGGATGCCAAGCCAGCCCCGGCGGGAAATATGACCGTTGTACTTGGTTCCGGCTGGCCTGGTATTCTGCTCCATGAAGCTGTAGGGCACGGTCTGGAAGGCGATTTTAACCGTAAAGGCAGCTCCACTTTTGCCGGCCGCATCGGTGAACGGGTAGCAGCCAAGGGTGTGACGGTAGTGGACGATGGTACGATTGCTAACAGGCGCGGTTCGCTACAAATGGATGATGAAGGCAACCCTACGCAGAGCACGGTTTTGATCGAGGACGGTATTCTCATGGGCTATTTGCAGGACACTTTGAATGCGCGCCTGATGGGCGTGCCAACTACCGGTAATGCTAGGCGCGAATCTTTTGCGCATCTGCCGATGCCGCGCATGACCAACACTTATATGCTGAATGGCGATAAAGACCCACAGGATATTATTGCTTCAGTCAAACGTGGGCTGTATGCCGTGAACTTTGGCGGGGGGCAAGTGGATATTACCAGCGGAAAGTTTGTGTTTTCCACCGCTGAGGCATACATGATTGAAGACGGTAAGATTACCTATCCAGTGAAAGGTGCAACTTTGATCGGCAATGGCCCTGAGGCATTAACCCGTGTTTCCATGGTAGGCAATGACATGGCGCTTGATCCTGGTGTTGGTGTTTGTGGCAAAGAGGGTCAGAGCGTGCCGGTAGGCGTAGGTCAGCCAACAGTAAGAATAGATGGGCTGACAGTGGGCGGTACTGCGTAAGAGGTAAAAGCAGTGTGATGTGCGGTGTATATAAATCGCTTCCCACATCACGCCACATTTTTTCTTGATTACACTTTCGAAGATCGGCACTCTTCACAAAAATACTTCATCTGTTGAGCAAAAGTTGAATTTGTATTCGCATATTTATGCGTCTGCATCTGTCACTGCACCTAAACTTGCGCTGGACACCAGTCGTGCATATTTTGCCAATACACCGCGTTTATAGTGTGGTGCCGGTGGCTGCCACAGGTCACGTCGCCGCGCAAGTTCTTGGTCGTTTACGTTTAGCTGTATCAGGCGGGCTTCAGCATCAATGGTAATAGAATCTCCTTCTTCTACTAGTGCTATGGTACCGCCCACTGCTGCTTCGGGCGCAACGTGCCCAACTACAAAACCGTATGTGCCACCTGAAAAGCGGCCGTCGGTAATCAGCGCGACGCTTTCGCCCATTCCGGCGCCCACCAATGCTGCAGTGGGTGATAGCATTTCACGCATTCCTGGTCCTCCTTTTGGACCTTCGTAACGAATGACGAGTACTTCCCCGGGATTAATCTTTTCTGCAAGAATCGCTTCCATGCAAGCTTCCTCTGAATCGAACACGCGCGCAGGGCCAGTGATTTTAGGGTTTTTAATGCCACTTATTTTGGCCACTGAACCCTCCGTCGCCAGATTGCCTTTAAGAATTGCTAAATGTCCTTGCGAATAAATTGGGTTACTCCAAGCGCGAATCACGTCTTGGTTAGAACGTGGTTTTTCAGGAACGTCTTTCAGTACCTCCGCAATAGTTTCGCCGGTGATAGTCATGCAGTCGCCGTGCAACAAGCCATGTACCAAGAGCATCTTCATTATTTGCGGAATGCCACCGGCTTTGTGAAGATCGGTTACCACGTAGCGTCCAGATGGTTTCATATCGGCGAAAACAGGGACGCGTTTTCGGATCGTTTCAAAATCATCAATGCTTAAGTCAACACCCATCGCATGTGCGATAGCCAGCAAATGCAAGACCGCATTAGTTGTTCCACCTACCGCCATAACTACGGAAATTGCGTTCTCGAAAGCTTTTTTCGTTAAAATTTGAGATGGTAGTATTTGCTTCTGGATGGCTTGTACCAAAACTTCTGCTGACCGTGCCGTACTGTCCGATTTCTCCGCGTCTTCTGCCGCCATGGTGGACGAATATGGCAGGCTCATGCCCATCGCTTCAAATGTTGAGGACATGGTGTTAGCGGTAAACATTCCACCACACGAACCCACTCCGGGGCAGGCTTTGCGCTCGACGGCTAGAAGCTCTGCGGCATCGATTCGATGTGCGATAAATTGTCCTACTGCCTCAAAGCTGCTGACAATGGTCAAATCACGCCCGTTGAGGTGACCCGGTTTGATGGTGCCACCATAAACGAAAATAGCTGGAATATTCAAACGTGCGAAGGCGATCATGGCGCCCGGCATATTTTTATCACAACCACCGATGGCGAGTATGCCGTCCATGCTTTGACCACGGCAGACCGTCTCGATTGAATCAGCAATCACCTCACGGCTGACCAACGAGCATTTCATCCCTTCGGTCCCCATCGAAATGCCGTCAGATATCGTGATAGTCCCAAATACTTGCGGCATTGCACCAGCGGCGTGAGCCGCTTGCTCAGCCCTTGTTGCTAGAATACCCAACCCCGCATTGCAAGGAGTAATTGTGCTATACGCATTGGCGATGCCTACAATAGGTTTGTTGAAATCATCATCGCCAAAACCTACGGCGCGCAACATGGCGCGGTTAGGTGAACGCTGCACCCCTTGTGTGATGGCTTTACTATTGGTGTTGCTAGGCATGATGCTTCCTTTTAATTAATTAAGTTAATGCTTGTTCTGCGCTGAGCACTTGGTGTTGTTATTGAGGTCAAGAAGTGCATTTATCTTGTGGCGCAGCCAATGACTAATGTTAGCAGAAATCAAACTACATCATAGGCAGCAAGTAGCGCTGATGCAGTTCTTAAACTATCACTCTGAATTAATTCTACGGGATTCTGAGTGTATATATTAGTCTCGAATTATATTTTTAACCCCCCAGATTACGCTTGACTTGCTTACTATTATAAAACCAGATTGGTCATAGTAGGTTTGGAAATAGCGGCGCATAATCTCCACTTGTTAATGCAAATTGGAGAATTAAATGATCAACAACCTCACAAGTATAAAAGCTGGCCTTGCGTTAGTAATGCTTTGTTTGCTCTTCGGTATTGGTCTTGGCGTAACCTTCGGAGTCAACGAGGCTTTTTTCGAAACGTATGTAGCTCAAGGGATTGCTGCGCACCCAGAACTTCATGATGCGAACAGCCCTAAAAAGATTTGGCGCTATGCCCAACGAGCACATTTTCACGCGACAGGAATAGCCGCTTTCTCTATTGGTTTATTGCTGCTTGTTGCAGCGTCTAGTCTCAAGCAACAACTCAAGAAGATCGTCGCTTTACTCATAGGCCTTGGCGGCTGTTATCCGCTCGCTTGGTTTACAATGTTCGTCGTTGCACCATCTATAGGAACAGGCGCGGCACATACTCACCCGGTGACAGAAATGCTTACCTATGTTGGAGTTGGTGGATTACTGCTTGGTTTAGTACTTTTGATAGCCAATCTTTTTCTTGGATTGTTCAGTGAATGAAGCGATACATAACAGTTTATTTCAAGGATGAAAACGAGTTGCCCCTGAGTATTAATGGTAGATGTCAGTAGTGTCCGGCAATTTAGTTAACTATATTCAATTGGTTGCTGTTTTGAGGTGTAGTCATTCCAACTCCATATTTTTTAATAAGTGATTGATCATTGTTTACCCAAAAATTTCAGGTTTAGGCTGGCTGAAAATTTGCTAATTGTTAGAGCGCAGTTAATACTGCACAGCTATATTATGGAGCTCACTGATGAAAACAAAAGCTGCAGTTGCATGGAAGGCTGGTGCGCCGCTGACGATAGAAGAAGTTGACTTGGCAGGGCCAAGGGAGGGTGAAGTGCTGGTCGAGATCAAAGCGACCGGGATTTGTCACACCGATTATTACACGCTGTCTGGTTCCGATCCGGAAGGTATTTTTCCCTCGATCCTGGGGCATGAGGGCGCGGGCATCGTAGTAGATGTCGGTTCGGGCGTTTCCTCTCTTAAGAAATACGACCATGTCATTCCGCTATATACCCCTGAATGTCGTCAATGCAAATACTGCCTGTCGCGCAAGACCAATCTTTGTCAAGCCATCCGCTCGACTCAGGGGCGCGGCTTGATGCCGGATGCTACTTCACGTTTCTCGATCGACGGCAAGCCCATCTATCACTATATGGGAACTTCAACTTTCTCCAACTACATCATAGTTCCTGAAATCGCTTTGGCCAAAATTCGTGAGGATGCGCCATTTGACAAAGCATGTTACATCGGCTGTGGTGTGACGACTGGTGTTGGTGCCGTAGTTTTTTCAGCTAAAGTCGAAGCCGGCGCGAATGTAGTAGTGTTCGGACTGGGTGGCATTGGTTTGAACGTAATTCAAGGCGCAAAGATGGTGGGTGCCAACAAGATTATCGGAGTTGACATCAATCCCGATCGAATCGAGATGGCGCGCAAGTTCGGCATGACCGATTTCGTGAATCCGAAAGAAGTTGGAGATGTTGTTGATTACGTAATCCAACTGACCGACGGTGGTGCTGATTACTCCTTTGAATGCATTGGTAATGTCACTACCATGCGGCAGGCACTTGAGTGTTGCCATAAAGGCTGGGGTCAGTCGTTCATCATTGGCGTTGCCGCAGCTGGACAGGAAATCAGCACTCGCCCATTTCAGTTGGTCACCGGTCGCGAATGGAAAGGATCCGCTTTTGGCGGGGCACGCGGCCGTACCGATGTTCCTAAAATTGTTGACTGGTACATGGAAGGTAAATTGAATATCGATGATTTAATTACCCATACATTGCCGCTGGAGCGCATCAACGAGGGTTTTGATTTGATGAAAAGCGGCGAATCGATTCGTTCCGTCGTTCTGTATTGAACGGACTGCGTCATGCTTGAACTGACCAGTGAAAACGCATGTTTCGGAGGAGTGCAGAAATCCTATACACATCATTCCGAAGAAATTGGCTTGCCGATGCGGTTTTCGGTATTTCTGCCGCCACAGGCGCAGGAAGGCAATGTTCCCGCCCTGTTCTGCCTGGCCGGCCTGACCTGTACGGAAGAAACATTCATGATCAAGGCAGGTGCTCAGCGTATTGCTGCGCAGCAGGGGCTGATGCTGATTGCGCCTGATACCAGCCCACGCGATGCCAAACTTCCAGGCGAAGCAGATAGCTGGGATTTCGGGGTCGGCGCAGGTTTTTATCTTGATGCAACTGAAGCACCATGGAACAAGCATTACCGTATGTACAGCTACGTGCTGGAGCTATATGACTTGATTGTGCGGAAATTCCCAGTGCTGCCTTACGGTATTGGCATTACCGGACATTCAATGGGTGGGCATGGGGCGCTTGTCCTGGCGTTGCGCAACCCTGCTCTTTTTAAAACAGTATCAGCATTTGCACCGATCTGCGCACCGAGTCAATGTCCTTGGGGCGTAAAGGCATTTTCTGCGTATCTGGGCAGCGAGAAGGAGAGCTGGCAGCAATATGATGCCAGTGCACTCATGGAGCAAAGGCACGCGCCATTTCCAAGCGGGATACTGATTGACCAGGGTTTGAGCGATAAATTTCTTCTGGATCAACTGTTTCCGCAAGCGTTCGAAGCGGCCTGCAAAAAAGCGCAACAGCCCTTGGAGCTACGCAGGCATGCCGACTACGACCATGGGTATTACTTTATTTCAACATTCGTCGAAGAGCATATTCGATTTCACCATCGAAATTTAGGTGGGATCGCTCGGTAGAGATAATTGAATATTAGGTCAGTGTTTGCAGATTTATTCATGTGGTTTCACACAATGTCTGAAGTCGGCGGTAGCATTGTTCTCATGTGACAGTGCGCATTTACATTAGAGCAAAGCTGTCCATGAACCAAGATTGAGGATTAAAATTTTTTAAGTATATCTATTAATTTGTGACGCTATGATTGCCATTGACACAATGGCTTGATACAGTACAGTGTTTTTCAACTAAAGGGAGTTACACTATGAATAAAGCGGAGCTGATCGATGTAGTAGCTAAATCCACAAAAAATACAAAGGTAAATGTTGAGGAGATACTGAATGCTTTGATGGCTGCTATACAAGCATCATTGGTAAAAAACGATAATGTACAGTTGATTGGCTTTGGTACCTTTGCAGTCGAACAGCGTGCTGCTCGGATAGGTCGGAACCCGGCTACTGGAAAAGAGTTGAAAATACCTGCCAAAAAAGTTGCGAAATTTAAAGTAGGCAGCAAGTTGAAAGACGCAGTTGCTGGCGCAAAAGCTAAGAAGAAATAATCAATGCAATTAAGCGTGTCCCTCACTAAATCGGGGGTGGGGGCACGTCGTTTCATCATTTCTGAATAAATACTCATGCCTCAGTTTTCGATATTATGCTCTAAACCCTGAAGTTCACGCTTCCCATCTTCACTATTTTTAGTCATCTGCTTAATGCTATTTTCAGAAATGCTGCGTGATTACGCTGAAATGTAATTAGCTAGTGTTTACCGCTGGATGACGTATCTACAAGGTATAATTACGCCCTGAATGTTAATTACGAGCATGGTCTTGCTATGCTCGTAATTTGTTATATTAACGTTGATATTGCCTATTATAATAAATATTATATTATATTCAATATGTTATAATTATAATACCGAAGTAAGGCAGCCTGTTAGTTAAACTTATTGCAAGATGCAAGAGATATGCGCAGATAAGTTAAAAGTTTTAATAAACGTACGCATGTTGTAGCACATGAAACATAATATTTAGATAATCTGAGATTGTAAAAATGCAACATATTCGTAATTTTTCCATTATCGCCCACATTGACCATGGCAAGTCTACTTTAGCCGACCGCATTATTCAGTTGTGCGGAGGACTTTCAGATCGCGAAATGGAAGCGCAGGTGCTCGATTCCATGGACTTGGAACGTGAGCGCGGTATCACCATCAAAGCTCAGACAGCTGCGTTGCAATATAAAGCTCGTGATGGCCAGATATATAATCTCAACTTGATTGATACGCCGGGACACGTGGATTTTTCTTACGAGGTCTCACGCTCATTGTCTGCCTGCGAAGGTGCGTTGCTAGTCGTAGATGCATCTCAGGGGGTGGAAGCGCAGACAGTAGCGAACTGCTATACCGCTCTCGATCTGGGGGTAGAAGTAGTGCCGGTGTTGAACAAAATTGACTTGCCGTCTGCCAACCCGGAAAACGCTATTGAAGAAATTGAGGAAGTAATCGGTATCGACGCGCACGATGCAGTACGCTGTTCGGCCAAAACAGGCGAGGGCATACAGGACGTACTGGAAGCTTTGCTTGTTAAAGTGCCGCCGCCTACAGGTGACCCGACTGCGCCGTTGTGTGCTCTGATTATAGATGCATGGTTCGATAATTATGTTGGTGTAGTGATGCTAGTTCGGGTTTTTAACGGTACTTTAAAACCCAAGGACAAAATTTTATTGATGGCTACTGGTTCGCAGCATTTGGCTGAGCATATCGGTGTATTTACGCCTAAATCACAGCCTCGTGATGTATTGTCTGCCGGTCAGGTCGGTTTTGTCATTGCGGGTATCAAGGAGCTGACGGCAGCCAAGGTTGGTGACACCATCACGTCGGCAAACAGGCCCACAACCACAGCCTTGCCAGGTTTCAAGGAAGTGCAGCCACAAGTATTTGCTGGATTATTTCCAGTAGAGTCAAATCAATATGATGCTCTAAGAAATTCGCTGGAAAAGCTCAGACTAAATGACGCTTCCTTGCAGTATGAACCGGAGGTTTCGCAGGCATTGGGGTTTGGTTTTCGCTGTGGATTCCTGGGATTGCTGCATATGGAAATTGTGCAGGAACGACTGGAGCGCGAGTTTGATATGGATTTGATTACTACTGCACCTACCGTTATTTACGAGGTGGTGCAGCGGGATGGAACTATGCTGATAGTAGATAACCCATCCAAGATGCCGGATCCGTCCAAAATCGAGGAAATCCGTGAACCCATTGTGACAGTCAATTTGTATATGCCGCAGGAGTACGTTGGTGCGGTAATTACATTGTGTACTCAAAAGCGCGGTATTCAGCTAGACATGAGTTATCACGGTAAGCAGGTGTTGCTGGTGTATGAGATACCTATGGCGGAAATCGTACTCGATTTCTTTGACAGGCTGAAATCGATATCACGTGGCTATGCCTCGATGGATTACGAATTTAAGGAATATCGTGCGGCCGATGTGACCAAGGTAGATATACTTATCAACGGTGAAAAGGTAGATGCGCTGGCGATTATCCTACACCGTAGCAACAGCCAGTTCCGCGGCCGTGAAGTCGTAGCCAAGATGCGAGAGTTGATTCCGCGTCAGATGTTCGATGTGGCGATCCAAGCTGCTGTCGGTTCAAACATAATCTCGCGTGAAAATGTCAAAGCGCTACGAAAAAATGTACTAGCCAAATGTTATGGTGGTGATATTTCACGGAAGCGTAAATTACTGGAAAAACAGAAGGCTGGCAAAAAACGTATGAAGCAAGTAGGTAACGTGGAAATTCCGCAGGCGGCTTTTTTAGCAATTTTGCAGGTTGGCGATAAATAACGTAGAGGCGGAAACTGAGATGGACTTTGCTTTAATTATGTTTGTATTGCTACTGATCACCGGTAGCGTGTGGTTACTGGATCGCTGTGTGCTGCAATCGAAACGCACATCGTCCACAAAAGAACCTTGGTGGGTGGAATATTCCAAGAGTTTCTTCCCTGTTATCTTGGCGGTATTCTTGCTGCGCTCATTTCTGGTTGAGCCGTTCAAAATACCGTCTGGGTCGATGATTCCGACTTTACAGGTAGGTGATTTTATTTTGGTTAATAAGTTTACTTATGGTATTCGTTTGCCCATCATCAGCAAGAAGCTAGTAGAAATCAACTCCCCAAGTCGAGGTGATGTGATGGTATTCCACTATCCAGAAAATCCATCATTAGATTATATTAAGCGGGTGGTTGGATTGCCTGGTGACCACGTTGCATATCGCAATAAGAAGGTGTTTGTGAACGATGTACTGCAAGAACAACAGCCAGAGGGTGACTATAACTATGTGGAAACTGCATTGAACTTTGTGCATACAGAGCGTTATACAGAAAATTTGACTGGTCATAGCCATGCAATGTTGGTAAACCCCGAAGTGCCCAACATGCATATTGGTGCAGTGGCGGAATTCCCTTACCGGGAGAATTGTGCATACAGCGAAATGGAAATGCACTGTACAGTTCCAGCTGGACATTATTTTATGCTTGGTGATAATCGCGATAACAGCCGAGATAGTCGTTACTGGGGTTTCGTGCCAGATAATATGATCGTTGGTAAGGCGTTCATGATATGGATGAATTTTAATGATTTAAAACGTATAGGCTTATCCATTGACTGAGGTTGCAAACGAAGGAGGCGCATGATTAAAACAATAGCAAGCAGGCAGCGTGGCGTAAGTTTGTCTGGTCTTTTGATATGGTCAACTCTATTAATACTAGCGGCGATTGTCGGCATGAAGGTTATTCCGGCTTATGTTCAGGATGCCGAAATTAAAAGCATTCTTTCCACCATAGTGAACGATTCTGAAATGCAAGGGGCTCAATCTAAAAGTGTTCGCGAGTCGTTCAGTAAACGCGTCATGATGAACAATATTAATGTAGTTACGGCGGACGATATTGAGATAGTCAAGGATGAGCGTGGCTTATCGCTGAGCATTAGTTATCAAGTCAAAATACCACTGATCGGGAATTCCAGCTTGTTACTTGAGTTCAATCCAAAAGGTTTAAAAAATAGCTGATGAATCGTGATGCGCTGTGCAATCAGATTGGCCATGTTTTCACGCAATCGCAATTATTACAGCGTGCTCTGACGCATCGCAGTTATAGTGCAGCACACAACGAGCGTTTGGAATTCCTAGGTGATAGCATACTCAATTGTGTCATAGCTAAACATCTGTATGACATTAATCCCGATTTGCCGGAAGGTGATTTATCTCGCCTACGTTCCAATCTGGTTAATCAGCAAACTTTGTTCATCTTGGCGCAGCAATTACATTTGGGCGAGTTATTATTGTTGGGCGATGGTGAGCGCAAAAGCGCTGGCTTTCGTCGCCCATCTATCCTTGCCGATACCATGGAAGCATTATTTGGCGCAGTTTTTCTGGATGCTGGTTTTGCGGCAGCAGAGAAAGTTGTACTCCGTTTGTATGTACCCTTTATCGCGCAAGCAGACGCGCAGACGATGGGTAAGGATTTTAAAACCTTGTTGCAGGAATATCTGCAAAGCAAACGTCTGGCGTTACCCAAATATACCGTGATTGCCACTCAGGGCGAGGCGCACGCGCAGCTTTTTCAAGTTGAGTGCCAAATTGAACAATTGAAATTAATCACGTGTGGTGAGGGTAGCAGTCGTCGCACCGCAGAACAGGTAGCAGCAGAAGTTGCTTACCGTCAAATTGTGAGCCAGTTATGAATGCAACAAGCAATTTCCACAGCGGCTTTATTGCCATTGTCGGTCGCCCGAATGTGGGCAAATCCACTTTGCTTAATCATCTGGTTGGCCAAAAAATAAGCATCACCTCACGTAAGGCACAGACCACACGCCATCGTATTACCGGAATATTGACCGAAGAGCACGCGCAATTTGTATTCGTAGATACCCCAGGATTTCAGATGAAGCACCTTAATACTCTGAATCGAGGTATGAATCGTGTAGTGACGAGTAGCTTGCGAAACGTGAATGTCGTGCTGTTCGTGATTGAAGCTCGGAATTTTGACGAGCGAGATCGCCAAGTAATGAGTCTATTGCCAAAAAATATGCCAGTGCTACTTGTAATCAATAAAGTAGATAACATGGAGAATAAATCAGAATTATTGCCATTTATTCAGGAGATAGCCCAGGAGTTTGAATTTACTGCTATCGTGCCAGTTAGCGCGAAGCAGAACAAGCAACTTGACACCCTGTTGAATGCAATTCGACCCTACCTGGGCGAAGGTGAAAAAATTTACCCCGAAGATGAAATCACAGATCGAAATGAACGCTTTCTCGCGGCCGAATTGGTGCGTGAAAAAGTCTTTCGTTTCACCGGTGAGGAGTTACCATATTCAGTCAGTGTAGTGATTGAACAGTTTAAAATAGAAGGAAAGCTGCGCCGAATTCATGCTGCGATTCTCGTCGATAAAGATGCACATAAGGCGATGCTGATCGGTAAGAATGGTGAGAAGCTGAAAGAAATTGCCACTCAAGCTCGATTAGATATGGAGACACTATTTGACGGAAAAGTCTATCTCGAAGTTTGGATTAAAGTGCGCAGTGGTTGGGCAGACAACGCGCAGGTGCTGAAAAGTTTGGGATATGAATAATTTTAATCTTAAGCTCTCTTTGCTTCTTCCTGCACCAACAAGAGATTTTCTGGTGTTGTCCTCACGGCTACGCAACGATTCTTCCTTAGCTGGGTGGTCAAAGCTGCTCAACTTGCGTTTGTTCTTCTGTAACAAGGAGAGGTAGGGAGGAGCAGATTGCAACCGCACAAACACAGATTAGAAGACGAATCCGCTTTCGTCCTGCATAGTTATCCGTATCGTGAAACTAGTCTAGTTCTGGAAGTGTTAAGCCGGGAGCATGGTCGTGTGGCACTGGTGGCGCGCGGTGCACGGCGTCCGAGATCGGCGTTACGCGGATTACTGATGGGTTTTCAGCCATTACTGTTAAGCTGGTTTGGCAAACATGAGTTGCGTACCTTGCACCGTGCCGAGTGGCAGGGTGGTCAGCCGCAATTACAGGGAACGGCTTTGTTGTGCGGTTTCTATTTGAATGAATTGCTGCTCAACCTGATGGTGCGTGATGATCCGCACGAACAGTTGTTTGATTACTACCAGCACACTCTGCAACGGCTAGCAAATGAAGCGAACTATGCTGCCATCTTGCGTTGTTTTGAAAAACATTTGCTGCAAGAGTTAGGCTATGCACTGTTATTGGCACAAGAAGCGGACAGCGGCGAGCCGATTAATTCTTTTGCGCCCTATCGGTACTTGCTTGAACGGGGTGCGGTTCGAGCCACACCAAATGATTCAAATATATCAGAGGGCATATTGATGTTGGGCAAAACCTTGCAAGATATGGCTGCTGATGATTACCGCGATGCAGTTAGCGCGCAGCAGAGCAAGCAGTTGATGCGTATGTTACTGAATCATCATCTTGCGGGTAAGACATTGCATACGCGCGAATTGATAAGGGATCTACAAAAAATATGATCAAGCTTGGACTCAACATCGACCACGTTGCCACGTTGCGCCAAGTTCGGGGCACACGTTATCCCAATGTGATTCAGGCGGCGTTAATCGGCGAGGCTGCAGGTGCCGACGTTATTACGCTTCATTTACGCGAAGACCGCCGCCATATCCAGGATCGGGACGTAGAAATTCTGCGCGATATGCTGCAAACGCGTATGAACCTTGAAAGCGCCATTACCGACGAAATGTTGGCCATTGCCTTGCGTATTAAGCCGCACGATATTTGCTTTGTGCCAGAACGGCGCGAGGAATTGACCACTGAGGGAGGGCTGGATGTGGTGGGGCATTTTGATAGCGTGAAGCGCGCTTGTGAGTGCTGTGCGGCGGCGGGCATACGTGTTTCATTATTTGTGGACGCAGATGAAAAACAATTGGATGCAGCGCGGTCTGCAGGTGCTCCGGTGGTAGAGATACACACGGGAAAATATGCTGATGCAGCCAACGTATCGCATCAAACGCAAGAATTGGCGCGCATTCAGCGCACAGTAGTGTATGCCCATGCTCTCGGTTTGCAAGTTAATGCTGGACACGGCCTAAACTATCACAATGTACAACCTATCGTCGCTATCCCTAATATATGCGAACTTAACATCGGTCATGCCATTATCGCCGAGGCACTTTTCATCGGCCTGGAGCAAGCTGTGAAAAAAATGAAAGCGCTGTTGATCGGTATTCATTCTTAAAGCATGGAAGCTCAGTCACCGTGATTTTGGGTATAGGAACTGATATTGTGGCTTATTCGCGCATTGAGGCAGTACATGCTAGTTATGGCGAGCGCTTCGCACAGCGTGTGTTGAGTCAGCAGGAATTATCGGAGTATCGCGTTCATACCTACCCTGTACGCCTACTGATGAAACGCTTCGCCGCCAAGGAAGCACTAGCCAAGGCGATAGGCAGTGGCCTGCGTTATCCCGTGAACTTGCATAAAATTAGCGTGATACACGATGCTTTTGGCAAACCAATATTTGAATTTGATGTGGAATTGGCTGCACACCTGATGCAATTGGGATTGACACGCCACCATCTAACTATCAGTGATGACCATGATCTTGCTGTGGCATTCGTGATTTTAGAAAAAGATGATTAAGCGTTAAATTGTGAAGGCAAGTGCTCCAATTCGATATTTCCACCAAGGGAAAAGGTCAGCCATTTAAAGATTTTTGGTTCAGACCTTCCGGATTCTACCTTCGCAGAAATGACATACGTAAATTTCATTAGGAGACATTGAATGGGAATCGGCCCGTGCATGCTGGATATCGCAGGACTTACTCTTACTGCGGAAGATGAGGCACGTTTACGTCATCCACTAGTGGGTGGTGTGATTTTGTTTGCGCGTAATTACGCATCTTCGCGCCAGCTTGCCCAGCTGTCAGCCAGCATTCATGCCCTGCGTTCTCCACCGCTATTGATTGCTGTAGATCATGAGGGTGGGCGAGTACAACGTTTTGTCGATGGTTTTACGCGCATCCCGGCGATGCGCGAGCTGGGCAATATTTGGGATGAACATCCGCGCCGTGCCAAGCATCTGGCGCAGCAGGTAGGCTATGTGCTGGCAGCAGAACTGCGTGCTTGTGGCGTGGATTTCAGCTTTACCCCAGTATTAGACATAGATTTTGGCCTCAGCAAAGTGATTGGTGACCGAGCCTTTCATTCCGAGCCGCAAGCAGTAGCCGAACTGGCGCATAGCCTGTTGCTGGGACTTAAGCAGGGTGGCATGTCTACCGTGGGCAAGCATTTTCCTGGACACGGCTATGTGCATGCTGATTCGCATCTGGAAATTCCGATAGATGAGCGCAGCTATACCGACATTGAATTGTGCGATCTGATTCCATTTCGTCAAATGGTGAATTACGGTCTGACTGCGGTCATGCCCGCACACGTGATTTATCCCAAGGTGGACAAACATCCAGCGGGATTTTCAAAAATATGGTTGAAAGATATTCTGCGCGGTGAGTTGGGCTTCAGCGGATGTATCTTTAGTGACGACCTTAGTATGGAAGGTGCCACGGTAGCAGGCGGCATCCTGCAACGTGCAGAGGCGGCGTTGCAGGCCGGTTGTGATATGGTGCTGGTATGCAACCAGCCGTCTTTGGCAGATGAATTGCTGGTTGGACTAAAGTGGGACATGCCAGTGACCAGCAAAGCGCGCCTCCTGCAGATGCGAGGCCACTATCATTCCGATACGTTGGTGCAATTGCATGAGCAAGCAGGATTTATGAAGGCCGTCCATGAGATCGCTGCTATAGGCCCTGGCACCGCAGAACTACCGTTTGCCTAGTTGAGATTTATCCGAACATATGGGTACAGTAATCTACAGGGTGTGAGGTTTAAAATAATAACCCGTCATTATGCATACCATGTTGTAACGGTGGATTAAATGAGTAAAAAGTATGCACCTACTGAGTAGTAATAAGCGAGGAGAAAAAGCATGTCTGATTTGGATTTGTTTGAACCATTGCTCAATTGTGGCACAGTCGAAGAATTGCATACCACAACAGCTAGCATTGCTGGCCAGCTAGGCTTCGACCATTTTATTTACGGGGTGCAGGTGAACACTTCACTTACTCGACCTTACCAATTCATTCTAAATGGATATCCTAAGGAATGGCGCGCTCGTTACGTTGAACATAATTATCAAGAAGTAGATCCTACATACAGTCATTGTATAACTAGAAGACGGGCTATTCCCGTTATTTGGGACAGTCGAGTGTTTACTGGCGACAAAGCAGCTAAAATGAGAAACGAGTCAAAAGAGTTTGGTTTGCAGTGCGGTGCAAGCTTTGCTGTCCACGGCGGTCACGGTGAAGCTGCGATGTTGAGTCTTGCTTCTTCCCAAGATACCAGTAAAGCTGAACAGAATATCGTTTCTATCATAGGGAAGTCTCAATTATTGGCATGCTATTTACATGAGGCAACTCAGCGCATAGTCCTGAGTAAGGGGTCGCTTTTGTTGACAAAAATGGAGCTTACTCTTCGGGAAAAAGAGTGTCTTCTGTGGGCGGCTGAAGGAAAAACTGGGGGTGAAATAGCCGACATACTGAAAATTACGGAGCGTACCGTGACTTTTCATCTACAAAATGCAGGCAACAAAATGGGAGCATCCAACCGTCAACATGCAATTGCCCGTGCTATTTCGATGGGACTTATCGCTCCCTGAATTTTGTTTGACAGCGGATTCACGTGGTAAGTGATCGTTGCTATACTCGAACCCAACAGAACTTACCCAATTTAATGGGTGTATCAAATTGTTCAACCTACTAGATGCCGTGAACGGCACATTTCTCCCTTTCTATTCCAAAGCAATACTCATCGCTTAACTCTAGAAGCTTTTCCAACTAAAGCTTGCAGCCACAAATCGCTATTTTACCCTGTAATATTTTACAGCTATCTAGCCGTTGAGATACGTAGTCTCATTGCTTCTGTCATCCACTAACGACAGAGGGAATAAAATGAGTCAAATAATGCTTGCGCAACATGGAGATGGGTCTTTAGACAATCAAGCGGCGCTGGGAATGTACCGTCTTAGGCACGAAGTCTTTCATGACCGACTGGGATGGGATGTTAATAGTGACAACGGAATGGAACACGACGAGTTTGACGAAGCAAACCCTGTATATGTACTGGCAAAAGATGAAGAGAACGAGGTACGGGGTTGCTGGCGATTACTGCCTACTACCGGTCCAAATATGTTAAGAGATACCTTTCCTCAGCTTTTGCATGGGCAGCCGGCCCCTCAACAAACTGCTGTGTGGGAATTAAGTCGATTTGCAATATCAAGTAGCAAATTGGATAGTAGTGGCTTTGGGCTCAGTAATACTCCTATCCAGATGATCCAGGCAGCTGTGAGGTTCGCTCAAAAAAATGGAATAGAGCGTTATGTTTCGGTTACTAGTGTGGCTGTTGAGCGTATGTTTCGCAAGCTGGGAGTCAGCATAATTAGACTAGGTGATCCCATAAAAATAGGTACTGTTTTAACAGTAGCTGTTGCGTTAGAAATTGACGAGATAACCGAATTTGCATTGTTCGGCACCTTGCCCGAGCATGCACATAGGCTAGCCGCATGAATATTCTGTTACTCGGTGAAGTATCAGGCACCCGTCGCGTTTTGAATAAGTTGCTGGAAAAATCGAAGCATCGGTTAGTCCAGCAAGCATGGGAAAATATGTCTGAGCCAGATTTGGAACAATACGACATGGTGTTGGTAGATGGTAATGTTTACGATTGCTCGCAGCAAGCGCGTTTGCTGGAATGGGTGCGTGAGGCTAGGCGCCTCTTTCCAGACCTGCCGATAGCGGCATTAAATTACGTGGGTACTCCTACAAAGCCTGAAAACGCAGAGTTTGGTATGGCCAACCATTCCTGCGGGGTTTCCGAATCTGGTGACGGGGTCTGGAGCATGCGCTGCCGCTTGAAGGAGCTTGCCTTAAGTGAAACCGCCGCTTTACTGCGCGATGCATGTGAGCGTCAGCCTCTGGAGCCATTTGTTTTTGAATACTCGGGGCAAGGTTGATATACGGAGAGTTTCAATGGACGCATAGCGGGTTGGTCAAGTAAACCCGCTTTACTTCAGTTACATAGCTGGAACTGGAAACAGCTTAGACTTTCTATTAAATATTTATAACTACCCCACCAGCAGCGTGCTTTGAATCACCTGACGCTCATCTGGTCATTGTATAAATGGTATATAGAAGAACATCTATATGTTAGGCGTATCTATAAGCAGGTGAGACTTGATAATTAACCAAGATAATGAGTGATATTAATGCAGGATTTACCTAACTCCGATCAAAAAAATTATCCAGATGCCTCAAACAACAAACCAATTCATTCAGTTTCCGAGCAAGAGAGCAATGGTGTGCGTGAAAAGGAGAGGCAACTCAGGTTATTCGCGCATATATTCGATAGCGTAAATGAAGGCATAATCGTCACCGATGGCGGCAAAAACATGTTGTTTATTAACCCAGCTTTTTCCACTATTACCGGTTACAGCGCTAATGATTTGATAGGCAAAAACCTGAACCTGTTACATCTTGACTTGATGGACGACGCGTTTAACCATGAGACATGGCGCAGCATTAACGAAATCGGAAGCTGGCAGGGTGAGGTTGTCGGCCGGCGAAAAAACAATGAAAATTACGCCGAGTTTTTGAGTATCAGCACAATGAAGAACGAACTCGGTGAGGTCAGCTATTATGTTGGCGTTTTTTCTGACATCAGTGAGCGTAAGGCGGCAGAAGAACGCGTGGCTTATGTTGTGCTGCATGATTTTCTCACCAATCTGCCCAATGCTTTGCTTTTACAAGATCGTTTAGTGCAGGCTATTTGCCATGCTGGCCGCGAGAATCACAAAGTGGCTGTCATGTGTCTTGATCTGGATCATTTCAAAGTTATTAACGACATGCTCGGTCACCTTGTCGGCGATAAGCTATTGCAAGAGGTTGCCCGACGAATTAGCAATGTGAGTCGCGTTAGCGATACAGTAAGCAGGCGGGGTGGGGACGAGTTCGTTATTTTACTGCCGGATTTGGAAGCTGTGGACGATGCCGCCGTTATTGCGGCTAAGCTGATAAATGCCATCTCTCATCCGTGCATAATAGATGGCAACGAAATCAAAATAACCACTAGCATCGGCATCAGTATATTTCCTGAAGATGGATGCGATGAAGATTGCTTGATTAAATATGCTGATGCTGCAATGTACCACGCTAAAAAAAATGGGCGCAACAATTATCAGTTTTTTACTAATGAAATGAATCAGCTTGCGCTTGAACGCATGTCGATCGAACGAAAACTGCGTCATGCATTAGAACGCCAGGAATTCTGTTTACATTACCAGCCTCAGGTGGAGTTGCGCAGTGGTCGTATCATTGGTGTAGAAGCATTGCTGCGATGGAATAACCCAGAGACTGGGATGATTCTACCAGGGCGTTTCATTGCCATCGCGGAAGAAAACGGTTTGATTATTCCGATCGGCGAGTGGGTATTGCGTGAGGCTTGTCGGCAGAACCGTGAATGGCGCATGTTAGGGTTGCCAGAAATTACTATGGCAGTGAACCTATCGACAGTGCAGTTTCGCCAAAATGACTTTGGCGAAATGATTAAGGCTATTTTATGTGAATATGGTCTCGATCCGTCTGCTCTTGAACTGGAAATTACCGAGGGCGCTGTCATGCACAATGCCGAAGCATCAATTGCACTGTTAGTGGAACTAAAGGCAATGGGACTGAAACTTTCAGTGGACGATTTCGGCACTGGCTATTCCAGCTTGAGTTATCTCAAGCGTTTTCCTATCGATAAGCTTAAAATTGATCAATCATTCGTGCGCGATATAGTCGTTGACTCGGACGATGCTGTGATTGTCAGTACGATCATTAATATGGCGCGTACCCTTAAGTTGAAGGTGATCGCTGAGGGAGTGGAAACTGCAGAGCAGCTGTCATTCCTAAAACGTCAGGAGTGCGATGAGGTGCAAGGCTATTATTTCAATAAACCGATGACTCCAGAAAAAATTAGCAAATTGCTGGCATCTGGGCATGAGGAGGATAGTCAGTGGTCATATGAATTGCGATAATAACGGTGTAGCTGGTGTCTTGCTTGTCTAGGCCATTTTTACTCAGTTAGCCAAGGTGGGAGGTGTCAGAAATCAACATTGTGCCAATTCTCGGGTACTCAACCCTTTTCCCGTTACTGGCTTGGCCGCCAGTTCTCGAAATTCTGCTGCATATCACTTTAGGTATTTTTTACTTCATTTGGCACATCCCTCTCTAGTTTAATGTTGACGGGATCTATTAGGAACGGTATGCATGAAATAAAACCTGGCCAATCAATTGATCTACTGAAAGAGCTGCATATTCTCACTCGAGATGGGAAAATGAATCAAGATTCCCGACGCAAGCTTAAGCAGGTTTATCACCTCTATCAATTCATTGAACCATTGCTGCAGGAAATCAGGCAAGATCACCATAACATTCAACTGGTGGATCACGGGGCAGGCAAGTCGTATCTGGGCTTTATCCTTTACGATCTATTTTTCAAGACGCTGAAAGATGCATCGCGTATTTACGGCATCGAAACACGTGATGATTTGATCAAATACTCTCAAGAGTTGGCGTCAAGGCTAAATTTTACAGGTATGTCATTCCTCAATCTATCGGTAGAGCAATCTATTGAATCAGAGCTTTTGCCCGTCAAGGTGAATGTGGTCACAGCGCTCCATGCGTGCAATACAGCTACTGACGACGCCATACGCTTTGCGTTGAAAAAAAATGCTAAATTTATCGTCTTGGTGCCATGCTGCCAAGCAGAAGTAGCAGCCGTTCTAAGAAAAAATAAAGGCAATAATCTGTCGAAAAATGTTTTGACAGAGCTTTGGCGTCATCCTATCCATACTCGAGAATTTGGCAGCCACATTACCAACGTACTGCGCTGTTTGCAATTGGAGGCTCACGGTTACCAGGTGACTGTGACTGAGCTAGTGGGTTGGGAACATTCGATGAAAAATGAACTTATCATCGCGAATTTTAAAAACTTGCCATGCAACCGTCCGACTGAGCGATTAAAGGAGGTGCTGCACACTCTGGGGTTGGAAGAAATGAATGGTCGTTTCTTTACGAGGGAATAGTAGTCATTGCTGAAATCTTTTATTTAACATGCATCAATCTTGTCCGATAATTCGCTCGATTTAACAGATTACGTTTCCAAAGATTACACTCCACTGATCTATTCCGGCAGATTAAATGGATAAATAATGCATTTTTTAAAAAATTTTAGATTGGTGCAGCAAGCTTATAAACAAGGCTTTTGCTTGACCTGACTGGTTATTTCGCTATAATCACGCTCCCTCAAACCCTTGCTCCACTGTTACGCATGACGGGGGGCTTTAAATCCAAAAGGAGAATCAATGCGACATTACGAAATTATATTCATTGTGCATCCCGACCAGAGCGAGCAGGTTCCCGCTATGATTGAGCGATACCGTGCTCTGGTTACGGCCAAGAATGGCTTGATCCATCGCTTGGAAGACTGGGGTCGCCGTCAGTTGGCCTACCCAATCCAAAAAATTCACAAAGCGCATTATGTGCTAATGAATATTGAATGCAGTCAGGAAGTTTTGGACGAAATGGAACATGCATTCAAGTTTAACGATGCTGTGCTACGCCACTTGACTATCAAAATTAAATCTGCTGTAACAAATCCTTCTGCGATGATGAGGGATGAAAAGTCGCGTTCGATAACCGGTCCGGCGTCAGGATCAGGTCAGGCTCCTCAGGTTGAAGTAGTTGTCCCAGCTGAAGTTGCTTCGGTTGCTTGATTGAATGGTGCTTGTAATCGGCTTTCCGTTGGTGGAGAACTTGTCGAAATAGATGGTTTGCGATACACCCCGGCTGGGGTAGCGCGGGTCGTATTAAAAATTCGTCATGCATCAACGCAACTAGAGGCTGGCATAGCGCGTCAGGTTCAGTGCGATATCCCGGCTTTGGCTCTTGGTGCAGCTGCCCAGCAAGCTAACAGTTTGCAACTTGGGCAGCGGGTAAGAGCAGAAGGTTTTTTGGCTCAGCGCAGTTTCCGCATCACACAACTTGTGCTGCACATTGATAACATTACATTAGAATAAGGGGCACAGTATGGCTCGTGTTTTTAAGAAAAAAGATGACAAGAAGAGTAACTCTTCGCGTCAATTGTTCAAACGCCGCAAATTTTGCCGCTTCACCGCAGACAAAATTGCAGAGGTAGATTACAAAGATTTGAATATACTCAAGGAATTTATTGCCGAGAACGGCAAGGTTATTCCGGCACGTATTACAGGCACTAAATCGCGTTTCCAGCGCCAATTGGGCGTTGCAATCAAGCGTGCAAGATTCTTGGCGTTGCTGCCTTACACAGATTTGCATTAAGGAGTAGAACATGCAAGTGATACTTATGGAAAAATTGGTAAACCTTGGACAATTGGGTGACATAGTCAATGTTAAAAATGGCTATGCACGTAACTTTCTGATTCCACAAGGCAAGGCCAAGCGTGCGACTGAGGGAAATAAGGCTGACTTTGCAGTTCGTCGTCTTGAACTGGAAGCTGCAGAGCAAGCCAAGGTGGCAGAAGCTCAGGCACGTGCTGAGAAGTATAGCGGACTGACTGTGCAAATCGTACAAAAAGCCGGGGTTGACGGTAAATTGTTCGGTTCCGTGACCAATGCCGATATCGTTGAGGCGTTGGCACTGCAAGGTTTTACTGTGGAAAAAACTCAAGTGCGCATGTCGGCGGGACATATAAAACAAGTTGGCGATTATCCAGTCAGCATCGCGTTGCACACTGATGTGATATCCAATATTACAGTCTCGGTGCTGGGCGAGCACAAGGCGTAGTCCTTTCCCGCATTGTTGTTAATAAAACAGAGCTGGCAACAGCTCTGTTTTATTTTTTGGTGGCAGTAATTTTCTCGGTGATAGAATGCCACAGCTAGTTTTTGACCAATAACTCGGCATTATGCACAACTTTAACAATACCCCCCCAGATCCACAGCTTGAGGCGTTAAAACTTCCGCCTCATTCGGTGGAAGCTGAACAGTCAGTATTGGGCGGCATATTTTTGGACGCCACCGCATGGGACAAAATTGCCGATCTGATTAGTGAACAAGATTTTTACCGCTTTGAGCACCGCCTGATTTATCGGCATATCGCGCGCCTGATCGAGCATGCAAAGCCGGTGGATGTTATCACCGTGGCAGAATCGCTGGAAAGCAATGCTGAGCTCGACAAAGCTGGGGGATTGGCTTATCTCGGCTCCTTGGCGCAAAACGTTCCATCCGCAGCCAATATTAGACGCTATGCAGAAATTGTGCGCGAACGTGCTGTCATGCGCAAACTAGCCGAAGTTGGCAGCGAAATTGCTACTAGCGCCTTCAACCCAGCTGGGCGCGATGCGAACCAATTGCTGGATGAAGCGGAAAGCCGTGTATTTGAAATCGCTGAGGCAGGTGAACGTGGCCGTCAGGGTTTTACCTCCCTTCCACCGCTACTGACGAAGGTGGTGGAGCGGATTGAGACACTCTACGGTCGCGATAACTCCAGCGATGTCACCGGCGTTGCGAGTGGTTTTACTGATTTGGATAGAATGACTTCTGGCCTGCAGCCAGGTGAATTAATCATTGTTGCCGGACGCCCGAGCATGGGCAAGACGGCTTTTGCCATCAATATCGCTGAGAATGTAGCGCTGGAAAGTTGTCAGCCAGTGGCAATCTTTAGCATGGAAATGGGCGGCATTCAATTGGCCATGCGTATGATAGGTTCAGTGGGTAAACTCAATCAGCATGATTTGCGCACGGGGCGTTTGCAGGAAGATGACTGGCCGCGCCTTACCCATGCGCTGGGACGTTTGAACGATGCGGCTATTTACATAGATGAAACCGCAGCGTTAAATTCGCTTGAATTACGTTCGCGTGCACGCAGACTCCATCGCCAAAATAATGGCCTAGGGTTGATTATCATTGATTACTTGCAATTGATGTCCTCCCCCTCGAGCAAGGCAAGTGAAAATCGTGCTACCGAAATTTCCGAAATTTCACGTTCACTAAAAGGGCTGGCAAAGGAGTTACAAGTGCCTGTGATGGCGCTTTCGCAGCTTAATCGTAGCTTGGAGCAACGCCCAAACAAACGCCCGATGATGTCTGATTTACGCGAATCCGGTGCCATCGAACAGGATGCCGATCTGATCCTGTTTATTTATCGTGATGAAGTATACAATCCCGATTCACCTGACAAGGGTAAGGCGGAAATCATTATTGGCAAACAACGTAACGGCCCGATAGGCAAGGTTGAGCTGACGTTCCGAGGTGAATATACACGTTTTGATAACTTCGCTCACGCTCAATACTAACCCACCTTAAATAAAAATTATAATTTATAATCGTAACTACTCACCCCATCCCTCAAGAGCCTTACCCGCCAAAGCGATTTGAATA
>NZ_CAKMLL010000059.1 GCF_927797785.1 Candidatus Nitrotoga sp. BS
ATCTCGCCCCATCATTCTGTTAGAAAAAGTTGCACTTCGTTGTTGAATCCGCGGGGTAACGTACCAGGGAAATAACAGGAAATAACCTTGGAAGTCATGTTGACCGGTTAAAACACGCCAGTCGGCACATTAGATTACTTAAGAACAAATTCACCGTGCTAACCCCTCTAGTCTGCTAGGCATTGCACAGAATTCTGATTAGAATGTGCCATTGCATTAATTAATTAAGTGTAATTTTTAATTTAAAGTCACAAATGAAATTTACTCACTTTACCGATTATTCATTGCGCACCTTAATTTACTTAGGTGCACAGCAAAGCGCGCTGACTACGATCAGCGATGTTTCTAAAAGCTATGGTATTTCGCAAAGCCACTTAACGAAAGTCGTACATCAACTGGCCAACCGCGGCTATATTCAAACCACGCGTGGCAAGGGTGGAGGAATACGCTTAGCCCGCTTACCACAGTTAATCAACATCGGGGATGTAGTACGCGATATGGAAGACAATATCGATCTGGTCGAATGCTTCAACACAAAAAATCAAAGCTGTCCCTTACTACCCGCATGTATCCTCAAGTCAGTGCTTACAGAAGCGCGTAAAAATTTCTTTGATACTTTGGATCGCTACACTCTTGCAGATCTGTTGACTAATCCATTATCTCTGAGAAAAAAACTTGAATTCCCGAAAAACGTACATTAAAACCAACAATTTATTTTAGGCTGTATTGCAATTATCTGTTGAAACTATCTTAATACTTAAATAAATTAGCAACATCAATATGTTGAAATGATGTGTTGAGCGAGCATTCTGGGTCAGCCCAGATAGCTTTCGATATACTGCACTCTTACACCAAGAAATTCGCTATTCATTGATTGAGTCGGCTATCATAATCATTGACGTTTTGAATGTGATAGATACCGCGCATGTAGTAGAATGTTCAAATATTTTTGCATCGTCCTCTAAAAATTATGCAAGACGAAACTTTATGGAACACCTGTCTTCTTTTTTTTGAAGGTACGCTTACCTCACAACAATTTAATTCTTGGATTAAACCTCTGGCTTTTGAAATTAAAGGTAATCAAATTACCTTAACTGCGCCTAATACTTTTACGTTAAAAATTGTACAGGAACGTTTTTTACCAGAAATTTCTAAACAAGCAGCGTTATTTCTTTCATGCCCACCAAGTTTCGAGTTGCGTATAGAAGAGAAGCCTTTAGATTTACTTCCGCCAAAATTACCAGTTGCTATAAATAATATTGACCCGTCTGTACCGCAACTCACATTTAATAAGCACAAAAATCAGAGTAAGCTTAATCCTTTATTATCTTTCGAAAATTTTGTTACAGGTAAAGCAAATCAATTAGCTCATGCAGCAGCAATACAAGTTGCTGAAACTCCCGGCACAACGTATAACCCATTATTTATTTACGGTGGAGTTGGATTAGGGAAAACTCATTTAATCCAAGCTATTGGAAACCATATGAAGCATGGCAATGCACAAGCAAAAATTTGCTATGTTCATGCTACTAATTATGTTTCAGATGTTGTCCGCGCATTTCAAACTAAAAAATTTGATGAATTCAAACAATTTTACAACTCATTGGATTTGCTATTAATTGACGATATTCAATTCATCGCTGATAAGCCTGGAACCCAACAAGAGTTTTTTTACACTCTCAATTCATTGATCGATGGACATAAACAAGTTGTAATTACTTGCGACACTTTCCCTAAAGAAATTTCAGGAATGACGCCACGACTTACTTCTCGGTTCAGCTGGGGATTAACAGTAGCTGTTGAACCACCCGGCTTGGAAATGCGGGTAGCAATTTTACTTCAGAAAGCTGCTATTTCTAATAATCCGATAAGTGAAGGTGTTGCTTTTTTTATTGCTAAACATATTCGGTCTAACATCCGTGAATTAGAAGGTGCACTTAAACGCATTGATGCATATTCAAGATTTCATAAACGCACCATCTCTGTAGAGCTTGCAAAAGAAGCGCTTAAAGATTTACTGGCTTCACAGAATAAACAAATTTCCATTGAGAATATTCAAAAAACTGTGGCTGATTTTTACCGTATCAAGGTGGCTGATCTTCTTTCCAAAAAGCGTACACGCTTAATTGCAAGACCTAGGCAAATTGCAATGTGTTTGGCAAGGGAATTAACACAATTGAGCTTACCGGAAATTGGAGCTGCTTTTGGAGGACGTGACCATACAACGGTTATGTATGCATGTAAGACCATCGAAAGTTTACGTAATCTAGACTCACCTCTTAATGCAGATTTCAATTTGCTTAATCAAACATTACGAAACTAATTGCCTTAATTACTTTAGTTGAAGTTGTACTTTAATATTGTGAATAACTATCCTTAAAAATATTTTCTTGAAAACTATACACAAAAATTACGCAGTCAAAAACAACGTTTATTCACATCTTTTTATACACTCTAATATGTTATAAACAAACAAAAATATAAAGTTATTCACTATATGTAACATCTATTATTATTGTTATTAAGGATATATAAGAATGTTTATTGAAAAGATTGAAAAAGACAATTTATTAATTTCCCTTCAAAAAATAATTGGAATAGTAGAACGCAAACAAACCCTCCCAATTCTGTCAAATGTTTTAATTGAAAAAACGGAATCTAATATACGTTTTATAGCGACTGATCTTGAAATTCAAATTTCAACGCAGTTTTCCGATCCCAATCAAACAAGCCCTGATACAGCAATTACTGTAGCCGCTAAAAAATTATTGGAAATCCTTAGGGTTCTCCCTGAAGCAAGTAAAGTTACATTAGATATTAATGAGAACCGTCTTTTAGTAAAAGTAAATAAAAGTAAATTTTCTTTGCAAACGTTACCTGCTCAAGATTTCCCGAAAGTTTTAGAAACATTAGAACAAGCTTTAAAAATTCAAATTGAACAGGGCAAACTAAAAAAATTATTTGGTATGGTTCAATATGCCATGGCACAGCAAGATATTCGATATTATTTAAAGGGCGTTTTACTAGTTATTGATGGAAGTTTTTTAAAATTGGTGGCGACAGATGGACATCGTCTTGCATACGTTATTAGTAAGCTTGACCAAGAATATCCTAAACGTGAAATTATCCTGCCGAGGAAAACAGTTAATGAACTAATCAGACTTTTAGCTGATACAGAAGAAAAAATTACATTTGAATTAGCTGAAAATCAGGTTCGTATGACTTTCTCAGATATTATTTTAATTTCTAAGGTAATTGATGGGAAATTTCCAGATTATGAGCGTGTTATCCCTAGTTATACGAATCAACTTACGCTAAATAGAATAGAGATATTACAAGCATTACAATGTGCAGCAACTTTATCTAATGAACAATTTAGAGGAGTGCGTTTTGTTCTGACAGAAAATAATTTGCGAATTATTAGTAATAATAGCGAGCAAGAAGAAGCGCAGGAAGACATGGAAATAGACTATCAAGGAACTGCTCTTGATGTTGGTTTTAACGTTAATTATTTAATGGATGGACTAAATAGTACTGCTTCGCAAACAGTAGTATTGTCTTTTGGTGATTCAAATAGTAGTGTTTTGATCACAATTCCAGGTAATGAAGAATTCAAATATGTTGTTATGCCAATGCGTATTTGATAAATACAAACTTAGTAGCTAACGAAAAATATTCAAAATGTAATTCGGAGTAAATAATATTTACGAATGCATTTTTAATGTTTCACGTGAAACAGATGAAAGAAAAAATAATGAATGAGTATAACTCCACCAGCATCAAAGTTCTCAAAGGCCTAGAAGCAGTTAGAAAACGACCAGGCATGTATATAGGTGACACAAATGATGGTAGTGGCTTGCATCATATGGTCTTTGAGGCAGTTGATAATGCCGTGGATGAAGCATTAGCGGGTTTTTGCAACGAAATATCAGTAATTATTCATCCGGATAATTCGATTAGCGTGATTGATAACGGACGCGGTATTCCAACAGATATTCACGAGGAAGAAAATCGTTCTGCAGCAGAAGTAATAATGACGGTATTACATGCCGGTGGTAAGTTTGATGGAAACTCTTATAAGGTTTCAGGTGGTTTACATGGGGTGGGAGTTTCGGTAGTGAATGCATTGTCAGAATGGTTAAGATTGACAATATACCGGGACGATAAAATCCATTTCATGGAATTTCATTTAGGAGAACCGGTTGCGCCGCTGCAAATAATAGGCGAAACAAAGAATCGCGGCACAGAATTACATTTTCTACCTAGTAAAGAAGTTTTTGGTCTTGTCGAATTTCATTTCGATATTCTGGCTAAACGTCTACGTGAACTTTCTTTTTTAAATAATGGCGTAAAAGTTTCCTTGATAGACAAGCGCAACGGCAAAGAAGAACTTTTCGCATTCACAGGCGGAGTAAAAGGTTTTGTTGAGTACATGAATAGAAATAAAAATGCACTTCATAAAAATATCTTTTATACGCTGGTAGAAAGAGAAGGAATAACAGCAGAAATTGCCATGCAATGGAATGATTCCTATCAAGAAACTGTACAGTGTTTTACTAATAATATTCCACAGCGAGATGGCGGTACTCATTTGACAGCTATGCGTACAGCAATGACGCGTACTTTGAATCAATACATTGAAACAGAAGAAATTGCTAAAAAAGCCAAGGTTGAAACAACTGGCGACGATATGCGTGAAGGATTAACGGCGATACTTTCGGTAAAACTCCCTGACCCCAAGTTTTCTTCACAAACAAAAGATAAGTTAGTTTCTTCAGAAATTCGCCCTGTTGTTGAAGAGGTGGTTAGTCAACAATTAATGGCATTTCTGCTAGAAAACCCTAATGACGCCAAAGTAATTGTTGGAAAAATTGTTGAAGCGGCGCGCGCCAGGGAAGCTGCCCGTAAAGCACGCGAATTTACACGTCGTAAAGGGGTGCTGGATGGTATGGGATTGCCTGGCAAGTTGGCCGATTGTCAAGAAAAAGACCCGGCACTATCAGAGTTGTATTTAGTCGAGGGTGACTCTGCCGGGGGCTCGGCAAAACAAGGACGTGACCGTAAATTTCAAGCTATTTTGCCGCTTAAAGGTAAGATTTTAAATGTTGAAAGAGCACGTTTTGAAAAAATTATTTCATCACAGGAAATCGCCACACTGATCACAGTTTTGGGTACGGGTATTGGCCGGGATGAATATAACCCAGACAAATTGCGTTATCACCGCATCATCGTCATGACAGACGCTGATGTAGATGGTTCGCATATACGTACCTTGTTATTAACGTTCTTCTACCGCCAAATGCCAGAATTAGTTGAACGCGGCCATGTTTATATTGCACAGCCGCCACTATATAAAGTTAAACAAGGCAAAGATGAACGTTATTTAAAAGATGATCATGAAATGAAAATATTTATGCTTAGCTCAGCCCTTGTTAATGCTGAGCTGCATACTGATCAAGATTTACCAGCGTTGGGAATTGAAACACTCGAGCATCTGGCCAAGGAATACTTCCTTGCTGAAGCCATAATAGATCGTTTGTCCCGAGTTATCGCGAAGGAAGTTCTGCATGCAATGCTTAAACAGCCAAGTATTCAATTAGATAATGCAGAACAAGCAGAACAAAGTGCGAAAAGCTTGCAGCAGGTTTGTGGTCAGGAAATAATTGTGAAAGCGGATATTAATCCAGCCAATGATGAAAACCGTTTACGTTTGGAAAAATATTCGCATGGCAATTATTCTGTAAGCTACATTGAGCCGAAATTTTTGCTTAGCGGGGATTACACTCAAATTAAACAAACAGCACTCGCCTTGGATGGATTGATGGGCAAAAGCGCATATATCAAGCGAGGGGAACAGCGCAAACCGGTAACTGATTTCAAGCAAGCCATCGAATGGTTGTTGGAAGAAGCTAAACGTGGAGTCAGTATTCAGCGTTATAAAGGATTGGGAGAAATGAATCCAGAGCAGCTGTGGGAAACCACCATGGATATAAAAAACCGTATTTTATTGCGGGTACAGATTGAAGACACGATTGCAGCAGACGAAACTTTTACAACTTTAATGGGAGATATAGTGGAGCCTCGCCGTGCGTTTATTGAACAGAATGCACTGGGAGTTAAGAATCTTGATGTGTAGTAATAATATTGGTTGCAAAAAATATCTGATTAGTTACATGCCTCAGCCGACCGAATGGCAGCTTCAGGGCACGGGGTTGTAATCACCGCACCACGAACGAGGCGCTTGAGGATGGTGCCAAGATCGAAGCGGCGATTAAAACGGTTCTGAACCTTGGTCAGGAAACGGTCTGCGTATTAACGGAAGTCGAAAGCATGGTAGGTTCCACTGATAGCTGTTTTCAGGTTGTCCAGCACGGTATTCACGGCGCGGAATGCCGGGTGTTGCGCCGCTTCCCGACCCGTGCCACCGTTCATAATAATGGCAGAGTGCGTAGCGCCGCTGGCAGTGACGCCCCGGAAACATCCGAGTCCATCGGACAGCACTTGAGCGGCAGGCACCCGTGCCTTCTTGGCCCAGGCTTCGACGGCTTGCTTGGTGAACGGGATGCGGATGAAGCAGGCTACGACCGGCTTGCCGTCCTCTGTGGTCTGCACAGCCGCAACGCAAGAAGACTTGGTTTCCGGAACCTCGGCCGCGCTTACCCGAGCACTCGCCGCCCAGGTAGGCGTCGTCAATTTCGACTCGCCCTTCGTGGACGCGGGAGGATTCGCGCTCAGTCATGACTTGCAGCAGCTTAAGCTTCATCAGCCAGGCGGTCTTGTAGCTCACGCCCCGATGGCGCATAAGTTCCAGCGCGGCAACATTGTTTTTCGCTTGGGTCAGCAAGTGCATCGCCAGAAACCAGCGTGTCAGTGGCAGCTTCGTTGCTTGGAAGATCGTACCGGCAGTGACCGTCGTCTGGTAGCGGCACACTCGGCACTGCCAGTGCTACCTGCCGTTCTGGATGAAGGTGCTATGATGGGTTTCCCCGCAATGCGGGCAGACAAAGCCCTCTGGCCAGCGCGACGCCAACAACGCCGCGTGGCACTGCTTTACCCTCCCGTACTGCTTCAGACACTCACACAACGACAGACCCTTTTGAAACTGAACTCGATTCATTGCCATGACGCATCTCCTTGGATAGATGTGCCTATTATTACCCCCTCATAGCTCACCACATGAGCCTGTAAGTAAAAAATTGTACCCAGCTGAGGCATGAAACTAATCAAGAAAAATAATGAGGTGCTACTGCATCTCGCCCCATCATTCTGTTAGAAAAAGTTGCACTTCGTTGTTGAATCCGCGTAACTACTCCGCCAACGCAGCCGTTTTTATCATGGCATATACGACAAGTCCCTTGCGTAAATCTAGTCGATCACGTGACCATGCAGTAATTTCAGAAAACAAATTTTGACCTCCATTTAACTGTAACCAAAGCAGTACATACCCCTCGCGAGCGGGATCAATACACTGCACCGTCACCGGCAATATATTCATCAGGCTTGTGTTCTCCGGTATAGCGAGAGCAATGCCGACGTCCTTTGCAAGGATACGCAAACGTTGCGACTTGCCAACGCTACCTGAATAAATAGGGGTGCTCAACCAAAAACAATCTTCGCCTACATGAAAAGAAGTTAACCCATACTCTTTCTGCCCCAACTGGCCCTCAATGACAGACACCACACCTTCATCGTTAAATAGCGGTGAATCAGACCGCGATAAGGTATTTTTGAGCGTTTCAATTCGATCGATGCGCCCATCCCGCAAAAACACTACTCTGTCTGCAAGACGCTCTACTTCGGCTGGCGCATGGGTTACATACACAATCGGCACATCCGCTTCTTTGACCAAGCGCTCGAAATAGGGAAGGATGTCGCGCTTGGACTGAGTATCGAGCGCCGAAAGCGGCTCATCCATTAAGAGCAAGCGTGGGCTTGTTAACAGCGCACGCCCTAAGGCAATACGTTGACGCTCGCCACCGGAAAGTTTACTAATATGACGTTCAATCAAGTTTTCAATGGCCAACATACGGACAACTTCGTCCAGATGAAGTCTACGCTCAGCAACGGGTGTGCGTTTATAGCCGTAGAGCAGATTTTCGCGTACAGACAGATGCGGCAATAAACTTGCCTCTTGAAAAACAATAGCGATCCTGCGCCGATGCAGCGGTACACAGTGACGGTCATTCATCCAAATTTCGTGACGAAAGCTTACGTGCGCGCCGTTCGGGCGCTCTAAGCCAGCAATCAGTCGCAGCAATGTCGTCTTACCCGAGCCTGAACGTCCAAACAGAACGGTAACACCATCTGCTGGCCAATCAACATCAACATCAAAAACGAAGTTCGGGTGAGTAATCCGAGCGCGTACCGACAAGGTCATGGCTTTATCATCTCGAAACCTCGATTAAACCAGTACACTACGAAAAGCACGATAAAAGCGAAAATCAATAGCATCAGACTAAGTCTTCCCGCAGCGGCATACTGCATGCCTTCTGTATAGCCATAGATAGTGGTTGATAATACGTGGGTAACCCCGGGAATATTGCCGCCCACCATCAGGACTACCCCGAACTCTCCCATTGTGTGGGCGAAAGTGAGCGTCATAGCGACTATGAAGCCACTTTTTGTCATAGGTAAAATTACGCTAATGAAACGATCTATCGCACCGGCCCCAAGTGAAGCAGCCACCTCGATCGGGCGTCGCCCCAAATTAGAAAATGCTTGCTCCAAAGGTTGCACAGCAAACGGCATGGAATACAAAACTGAGCCTATCAATATCCCCTCGAAAGAAAAGGCAAGATGATGTAGTCCCATATCCTCTAACGTTCCGCCGATGAAGCCGCGCGGACCAAGCATAATCAAGAGATAAAATCCAAGCACGGTGGGCGGCAACACCAGCGGCAGTGCAACCACAGCCTGCACAGCAGTTCGAAAGGCAGAGCGCCCGCTAGTCAACCACCAAGCCAATGGTGTTGCAATCGCCATTAAAATTAATGTGGTGTATGAACAAAGTTGTATCGTAAGCCAGATTGCTGTCCAATCCTCTGCGGTCAAGCTCAAGCTTTGTCTTAAGAACTCCAAAATTTATCTTACTAAAAAAGAGTGTTTTTTAGGTAGCACAAAGCCATAGCTTTCCATGATTTTGCGTGATTCTGGTGTCTGGACGTAAGCTGCAAACCGCCGCGCCAGCGCACTATTTTTCGCTCGCTTGGTTATTACAAAAGCTTGCGCCAACGGCTCATGAAGACCGTCATCAATCAAGCTATACCCTCCTCGTTTAGACAAGGTAGGATTAAGTGCCAGTGAAAGGGCAATAATACCGGCATCGGCAGCCCCGGTACTTACCATCTGTGCGGTATGTTCGATATTCTCACCAAAGACAAGTTTCCCTTGTAGTTTTTCCCACATTCCGGTCGATTTAAGTGCTTCCTTGGCTTGCATACCGTAGGGTGCAAATTCGGGGTTTGCAATGGCCACTTTACGAATAGCCGGTTCAGACAATTTTTGCAGAGTTAATTTAGTTGCATCAGTCGTTGAAGACCAAATTACCAAGCGGCCAATCGCGTAAATTACTGGATCAGTACTCGTTAGCCCCTCTTTCTTCAGCGTCTGCGGAAAACCAACATCCGCCGCGAAGTAAATATCAAAAGGTGCGCCGTTCTGGATTTGTGCACTGAATTTTCCTGACGAGCCATAAATAGCCTTAACCTCATCATGGTGGTGCTCGGCATTAAATTTACTTACAATATCGGCCATAGCAAATTTTATACTGGAAGCGGCGACGACGGTTATATTCTCAGCAGTTGAGATGCTGGCACCAAACGCGAATACTATTGCGATAACAAGGGTATGAAAAATTTTAGCCATAATAAACAGTACCTTTTATGTGTTGAATTAAAATGCGCTTAGGGTAGTTTCAACATACAGTAAATTGGAATTTGCTTTGCGTCCTGGCTCTACTAATTGAGAAGTCTTTTTAGTGAAGTCACCAGCCATGAAGTGCGAGTAACCTACATTTAGCCCAATATACTGATTAATTGAATACCGCACACGAACATCAAACTCTTCACCTATATTTTTGCCGCTTTTACCAGCTTTATCTTGTAAGTTGGCGCCACCACTCCAAAGGTCAGTGGCGCTGGCTAAGTGGTACCAGCTGTAGCCAAAGTCAATTTTTAACTTATCTGAAGGGGCGAGCTGACTGCGAATTTTTGTTGCATATAAGTTTGAAAATTGAATGGAGTTGCTAGCAGATAGAGACGACCTGGAAGCACCAAACAAGCTATCAAAGCGCTGATTTCTAGAATCCTTAGAATCTTTGTCGCCGCTGGCAAAAGCTAAAGTGGCACTAAAACGTGGCTTCCAGGAATATTGGGCGGTATAACCTCCTTCTAGATTATAGGCATAAGCATCCTGAATCAGGGGGCCATCATTACCCCATTGTTTAGCATAGTTAAAGTCATAATCAAGCCCGGTATTTTCTACAATACCAAATCCTCGAAAACCACCCGTATGAATTTCTCGGTTTGTGTGAGCGCTTGCAGCTGCCAGTGTTCCATTCGAAGCATATGTGACCTTGCCGCCATCTTGTTTAAGAAACAAATAATATGGTTGTAAAGTGATATTTTTTGACCATTTGCGCCAGTCGCCGACTATGCCATAGAGCCATTGGGCATCATTAACTTTATCCACTTGATCTGCTAAGCGAATTATTGGCTGCAAGGCAATTAAGTCTACCTGCCAATCACTTTTTTTCTGGCCAAAAGTTGCACGTAGGCCTTGAAATGAATTGATTGTATTTCTCCATTCATTGCGTGCAATCAGTCGCCTATCCACTAAATCTAAAGTCATACGGCCAGCTTTAATACTAACCGGTCTGTTATTGCCTAGATCATCCTTGCCTAGTGCATCATTGAAATATAGCTCCCCATAACCTTGAATTATCTCGGTTTTATTGACATTACGATTATCACTCTGGAATGCGCTGTCATATGCGCGAGAATCGTTCATTTCCACTGTAAAGCGGAACGGATCAATTTTACTTTTAACGTCGGCATAAATACGCGTGCTCTGCAATAGTGGCTTATCTAGGACATCTTTACTACGACGAAAGTCATTGTCACGATACTCATAGCGAAGTCTGGTCTGCAAACCTATATCTACCCAGTTAATGTTTTCCAGGCCTTCAGTATTGCTTAGCCATGTATTGTTGATTTGCTTAACATAGCGAGGAGGTTCAGTTTCATGCGCCACCCCAAAAGTTCGACTTTCAACGTAATAATTGGGAGCTATAGCGTTCATAGTCAATATTTCAGTTTTAGTCATTTTTTTTTCTTTCAAGGCAGCGTTCTCTTGGGTAATCTCCTGCGACTGCACTGCTGCTTTTACTATTGCTTGTATTTCCTGGCTCGACACTTCAATTTGCGGTTTCAACTGCATATTTTCTTGCGCAACTGAATAGGGCGATGCCACTAACAGACTACTCGCCAGAATGCCGACTTCTATCCTTGATGCAGTCATTTTAATTTTGAATAGTTCTAAATATCGGAACTCAATTAAGTTTATAACTTCCTTAAAATTTACAACCTTATTAATCATTTTTCCTAATGGGTAATAAAAAGTTTTGATCATAATTTTTTAAGTGAACCATCTTATTCAAAATATAGTCAACTATATAACGACAATTAAAAAAAACCGCTTGAGTTTCGGTTTTCTATTTATTCGTCTACGGCAAGAAGAACATGAGAAGCCTTGATTAACGCACAAGCAGGGCTGCCAACTGAAAATTTGAACAAAGTTTGCGATTCATTGGTGATAATTGCAGCAAGAGTATTGTCATTTCCGATATCCATTACCACCTCGGTATTCACCGCGCCTTTTTCTATTCGGCTGACCACCCCGCACAACCGATTTCGCGCCGACGTTGTGATTTTTTCATCCGCCAGTGTCAATATTACCCATGTTGATTTGATTAACGCGTATGCTGCTTTGCCTGGCACAAGTCCTAGTAACCGTGCACTTTCGATTGTTACAATAGCGCACACTGCTGCACCACTTTTCAACCTAAGTATTATTTCTGAATTAATTACTCCATGAATAACTGTTTCAACAGTACCTTTCAAGGTATTACGCGCACTTGTTTTCATTTTAATTCGCCTTAACAGCGTATGAGAATCTTTTAACGTTTGTTCTTCATTGAGTTTATCGAATACCGCAACCAACTGAAATTAATATGTTTGTGATACACAGAAACGATTCAGTCCAACTATCAGTTGTTGATCAACACAGTTTTTTGCCTGCGTCGATCTTGCCAAAACGTGACCAGAGGCACTCCAACTAAATTATTCATTATTTCGATTGCTACCCAAGCCTCCCTTGTAGCTCATCCCAACCGCCTTCGCACTCCGACTAAAAGATTTTGTTCTACTAATCACAACCTGTAATTAGAGCCTTCGCGGGGAGATCTAATCACCACCATTTAAGTAGAAGGATAGAGAGGCGCTAAAGCTACCAATTTTATTCGTGGTGGGCATATTTTAGTTATATAGTATACTATATAACGATTGGAAAAAACATCCTAAGCTCGCTAGCAATTCTTGGAGTTTGCATTCGAATCGATGAATTTGAATATTGCTATTAATTCATTTAGCTTCAAAAGCTTCCGGTCATACACCCACAATATGTTAAATTCAAAATATATTTAAGTATATAGCGTAAGCTAAAAAAAGCGCAAATGCGATTATTTTTCATTAGTCTACACCAAGAATAATATGAGACTCCTTGATCAAGGCGCATGCACGGCTACCAACAGCAAACCCAAGCATTTTGTGCGACTCGTTAGTGATAATCGCAGCAAGGGTAACGCCTTTACCCAGATCAAGCAGTACCTCGGTACTTACCGAGCCTTCTTCAATGTGGGTGACCAACCCACACAAACAGTTACGCGTTGATATTTTGATCTTGTCGTCCGCTGAGGTTAAAACTACCCATGACGCCTTAATCAAGGCATACACAACCTTGCCCGGCACAAGATCAAGTGAGCGCACACTCTCTCGGGTAATGATAGCGTACAGGGCTTCACCGCTAGCTAACCTCAGTGTCACCTCCGCATTTACTGAACTCATTTGCACGCTTTCAACAATTCCCATGAAAGCATTACGCGCACTCGTTTTCACCTCTATCCTTTTTAGAAGCTGAAAACTATTACCCATAGCTATATCTTCATTAAGCGAAGCGAAAAATTGGGTTTGCAAAGCGGCGATACGCACGATTTCATCTACCAATCGCTGCCCCGCCTCAGTTAGTTCTGCCTTGCCGCCTCCACGCCCCCCTTGCCAAGCCGCTACCAGAGGCACACCAGCAAGATTATTCATTGCATCAACTGCTTCCCAAGCACCTTTGTAGGTCATCCCGACCGCTTTAGCGGCGCCACTAATCGAGTTTGCTCGACCTATCGCAGTCAACAGCTCAAGTCTTCTTGAGGAAACCCTGCCGCCGCCAAAGTCGAGAGACAATGGGGCACTAAAATGACCAATTTGTTTTTTTGAGGACATAGCCATTAAAATAAAAGCATTAAATTTTAGACTGTATAAAATTTCATCCGTAATAATAACGCAATATATTCATTAATCAGTAATACTCGGCGCACTCAACAATTGAATTGCGTCCTCATTCAATTAAAAACAGTAAAATATATCACTGCTGTCCGGTTAATACGCGAATAGATTCAATTGATTACTGGGGGTGACA
>NZ_CAKMLL010000060.1 GCF_927797785.1 Candidatus Nitrotoga sp. BS
CATTCGTGCCAACAGTCGATTAAGTTCCAAACAGAATGGCGCACTACACTAGTCAGATCTGCGAATGTCATATCCGGAAAGATGCTGCCCGGAGGATTCCAAATATTCTCGTCTAGTGATGGAGAAAAAGCCTCCAGCACAACTGGGTCATAGCCAAAATCAGTTCCAGATGCAACACCTATCAGGGAGGCCGTACCTGACAGACCACCGGTTGCCTTGAAGGCGCGGGCCGATTGGCCACCCACTACTAATTCGCTGGCAGGGCCCATGTCCATAGTCGCAGCCTGAACCACTCCGCAATTAGCGGGCATCCCACTTACGTGTTTTATTGACGCGTTGATCGCGGTATTCGTAATCGTGCCCATTTCAATAATCTCAAAATAACCTTCACGGGTGCGGTCTAGCGAATCGGTTTCGCCATCTCTACCATTATTGAGAATGCCTTCAAACAGCCCAGAACCAGAATATGCAAAGTTCACGAAATCTTTGCCATCCGCAGGAATCGCAGGAGCAGTGCAGGATTTGTCGGCGGTAACAAGCTTTGCACCGTCAGTCGTGTTCACAACCGCAGCAGTCCAGATGTCGTACGGAGACAGGTAGATATTAAAGTCAAGCACTGCGCGACCGTTTTTGCCTTCAGAGAAACGAACTTTTAGAGCCTTAGACAAAGCATTCAAGTTCAGTACGGACAGATAGGTGTCCTGTCCGGCGCGCGTGGTGTAGTACGGGTAAATCAGAACCTGGCCCTGACCATTGTCGCTTAGGTGTACGGCAGCACTTGCTGCGCCTGCAATACCAACCGAACCTATTGCTGCGACTAAAGCAAGATACAGAGAGTTTCTTTCAGGTTTTTGCATAGACATTAAATTTCCTCTATTTTCAAATATTACCGCGACAGTTTGGCTGCCTGACACCTCTATAAATAACTATTACTGGTTCTGTAGTGTGAACTCATTATGCCAAATTTTCGGTGAACGTAACCTATTTCGACGCTGTAATCATTCGGGGTTAAGTGCCGCAACCTCCTGAAAAAATATTGATAATTATTTAAACAGCCGAGTCAAGCAAGAAAAGCTATCGCAATCTTGATATTCTTAAGATGGCACGGTCTATCTGTTTACCGGATGGATGGTTCAATGGACAATGAGAACCTTGCCGCATATAAGTGCTATTTTGTTATGAACAAGAAACTCAACCCCTACGAAATGCTCCGAGTCCATGAGTCTGGCGATGCGCCCTACCAGAAAAATTTCGTTCTGAAGATGTCAGAAAAATATGTGTCGAGTTGGCGCCGTCGACCTACCTGGACGTGGGATGCAATCGCGGCCAGTTGATTGCTGCGGTCAAAAAAGGGCTTAACAACCGCGTTGTTTGTGTCGGTGTTGAAATGAACGCGTTTGCCGCAAGGAACGCAGAGCAGGTTTGTGATCGCGTTTATTCAAGTGCCTTTGATGCAGCAATCGGCGGAATCAAGGCAGACTACCCGCGTGGCTTCGATGTTATTTCATTTGCTGACGTGCTTGAACATATGTACAACCCGTGGGAAGCCATGGTTTTAGCGAAGGAATTGTTATCCGAGCGTGGAAAGTGTGTATTTCAAATTCCCAATATGGGACATCGTTCGATTATTGGCGGACTACTTTCGAATCAATCAATTATGAGTTGATGGGTTTGCTGGATGTGACGCATATCCGTTTTTTTACACCAGGATCATTTTAAGACGCCTGCCAGCAAGCTGGGTACAAGATCATACGGAAAGTGCAAATCATGGAGGAAAATCCGCAATCTGCGGTGTCTGCTTTCAGCACGCTGATTTCGGGTTCAGAGGATGTCAAAAATTTCTTGCGAATATTGGGTGTGACACAGATAAATCTTCCGCTACTGGCGATGTGGCAAATTTGTTATGTGTGTGAACCTCTATAAGCTGGATAAGCACGAGCGTCTAGCAGGCCGAGGATAAAATCAACTTGGCAAGAGTGGATGGCCAGCGATGCTGGCTGAGGTTGTACAATGATGGGGTTTGCCAGCTTAGCGTATTCAGCAACATCTCTAGCTTTTGTAGTAAAGAAGTAAAATTCATTCTCACTATTTATCTCAATCACATTATTTCTCATATAAAACATGCCCGACATTTTTCTTCTCAAGGCCATTGCCAAGACGCTTATTCTGCCTCCCACAGGGTTGCTATTGGCTATTCTCTTTGGCCTGTTACTGGTACAGAGATTTCCACGAACGGGCAGAGCGATCTCAATTATCGCGACGGTCTACCTGCTTGCACTTTCCACCCCCTTCGCTTCGTATCAACTGATGCACTTTCTCGAGACATCGCCTCCGCTCGACCTCAATGAAGCGCGGCACGCCCAAGCCATCGTGATCCTAGGCGGCGGCATTCGCAATAATGCATTGGAATACGGTGGAGATACAGTGGGGCGGCTAACCCTCGATCGCGTTCGCTATGGCGCGCGGGTCGCGAAAAGTACCGGGTTGCCGGTACTCGTCGCCGGTGGCTCGGTACTGAGTGGCGAACCAGAGGCAAAATTGATGCGGGAAACACTGGAAAATGAGTTCGGTGTAAAAGTTCGCTGGAGTGAAGATAAATCACGAAACACGCGCGAGAATGCGGCATTCTCTGCTGCGATGCTGGCAAAAGAGAACATTCAGCATGTCGTGCTTGTCACACACAGCTTTGACATGCCGCGGGCAAAAGAGGAATTCGCTACGTCAGGGTTGCAGGTGATTGCTGCCCCGACCGGAATTTTAAACGGCGACCTCCAATGGCCGTCGGATTATTTGCCTGGAATGGGAGGATTGCAGGCGAGTTACTACGTTTGCTATGAGCTTTTGGCGAAGATTGTTATGCGGATGTCTTTCTTTTAATCAATCCATTACAAGGTATAGCGGCAACCCTTAATCAGTCTTTAGCCATATCTCGCCCTTGCCACCACGAGTACAGCACAGGGATAACGATTAACGACAGCAGCGGTGCCGTTAGCATGCCGCCAACTAACGGCGCGGCAATGCGTTTCATGACTTCTGAACCGGCACCTTGGCTGAACATTACCGGCAACAAGCCCACCACGATTACCGAGACGGTCATCATTTTTGGGCGAATGCGTAGCAGTGCTCCCTGGATGATGGCATGGTGCAAATCATGGCGGTTGTTCAAGCGCCCGGCGCGGCGTAAGTCTTCGATGGCATTGTCGAGATAGAGCAGCATGACTACGCCAAATTCGGCGGCTACGCCAGCCAGCGCAATGAAGCCCACCGCTACTGCGACCGATAAGTTATATCCCAGTGCAAATACCAGCCAGAAACCGCCGATCAAGGAGAACGGCAGGCACAGCAGCACCAGCAGCACTTTGCCGAAATGGCGAAAGTGCATGTACAGCAGTAAGAGCACTAGTATCAGGGTCAGCGGGATGACCCACTGCATGCGTTCTTTGGCATGTTGTAAATTTACGTACTGACTCGACCAGGCAATGGCATAACCGGGCGGCAATGACACCGATTGTTCCAGTGTGCGCTTGGCTTCGCTTACATAACCGCCAAGATCGCGCCCGGCGATGTCGATATACACATAAGCGGTTAAACGCGCATTTTCGCTTTTGATTTCCGAAGCCCCCTCACTGAAGTGCAAATAAGCCAATTCGCCCAGCGGCACTTGCGCCCCGGAAGGCATGATGATTCGGCTGGCCGCCAGTGCCGGCAAAGAGTCGCGCAGGGCACGTGGATAGCGCAGGTTGATCTGGAAGCGTTCACGCCCGTCAATCACCGTGCCTATGTTTTCGCCACCGATTGCGCCTTGCACCAGACGTTGCACGTCAGCCACGGTAACGCCATAACGTGCGGCTTGAGCCCGGTTAATGTCAATGTCCAAATAACGTCCGCCAGTGGAGCGATCCGCAAATACGGTGCGAGTACCGGGCACGCTTTTGATCGCTGCCGCAATTTGCTGAGCAACTTCAGCAATGCCAGCCAGATCCGGACCGGTGACTTTAATGCCCAGTGGTGTCCTGATGCCTGTGGAAAGCATGTCTATACGGGTGCGGATCGGGTAACCCCAGGAGTTGGTGAGCCCGGGCAGGCGTACTTGGTCGTCGAGCTTGTGTATCAATTGTTCTACTGTTTCTCCCGCTGGCCACTGGTCACGCGGCTTCAGCAGAATGGTGGTTTCCAGCATCGAAAGTGGCGCCGGATCGGTTGCCGTATCGGCCCGTCCGGCCTTGCCGAATACTCGCTCGACTTCCGGCATCGCGAGAATCAGGCGATCTGTGATTTGCAAAATATTGGCCGCCTCGTCTACCGATAAGCCGGGCAGGGTTGTTGGCATATACAGCAGGTCTCCTTCATACAGTGGTGGCATGAATTCGCTGCCTAGTTTGGCCAGCGGCCACACCACGGTCGCTAATAGCAGTAGCGTGGCGAGTACGGTCAACTTGCGTTTACTTAAGGCTGCCAGCAGCACTGGCCGATACAGGGCTTGCAATATGCGGTTCAACGGATTGCGCTGTTCCGGGCGAATGCGTCCGCGAATGAAATATCCCATCAGCACCGGTGTGAGCGTTATCGCCAGAAACGCGCTGGCGGCCATTGCGTATGTTTTTGTGTAGGCCAGAGGGGCGAATAACTTGCCTTCCTGCCCATCCAGCGTTAATACCGGCAGAAAGGAGACGGTGATTACTAGTAATGAGAAGAACAGTGCTGGGCCAACTTCCAGCGAGCTTGCTTTCACCACCTGCCAGTAATCAGGTTTGGCTCCGGCACGCTCCAGATGTTTATGCATGTTTTCTATCATCACAATGGCAGCATCGACCATCGCACCGATGGCGATGGCGATGCCGCCTAGCGACATGATGTTAGCGCTGACGCCTTGTTGTTGCATGATAATAAAAGCAGCCAAAATGCCGACGGGTAATGTTACAACCGCCACCAGCGATGAACGCAAGTGGAACAGGAATAGCAGGCAGACCAGAGCGACTGCCAGCGACTCTTCGATTAGTTTCTCGCGTAACGTGCTGACGGCACGATTAATCAGGCCAGAGCGGTCATACGTGACGACTAATTCCACTCCTTGGGGTAATCCTGCTTTCAGTTCTTGCAAGCGCATCTTGACTCGCTCTATCGTTTCCAGTGCGTTGTTGCCGTAGCGCATCACGACAATACCGCCAACCACCTCACCCTCGCCATTGAGATCAGCAACACCACGGCGCACTTCCGGCCCAGTCTGGATATGCGCCACGTCCTGTAAGCGGATCGGAATACCTTGTATGTCTGTACCGAGCGGAATGTGCCGGAAATCATCCAGCGTTTTGAGGTATCCACTCGCCCTGATCATGTATTCGGCGCGCCCTATTTCTACCACTGACCCTCCGCCGGACAGGTTACTGTCGCGTACTGACTGAACCACTTTGTCCAGTGTCAGTTGATACGCGGCCAGTTGGTTCGGATTTACTTCGATCTGGTATTGCCGCACCATTCCACCGACACTCGCCACTTCGGCGACACCGGGCAGGCTTTGCAATTCGTATTTCAGGAAGAAGTCTTGTAGCGCACGCAATTCATCGGGGTCGTGGCGATGCTGACGATCGGTTAACGCGTATTCAAAAATCCAGCCTACGCCGGATGCATCCGGCCCGAGTAATGGCGTGACGCCTGGCGGCAGCTTCCCCGCCATTTGGCTCAGATATTCGAGCACGCGGGTGCGCGCCCAATAAGGATCGGTTCCGTCCTTGAAAATGATGTAAATAAATGACTCGCCAAACATGGAAAAGCCGCGAACCGCAGTAGAGCCGGGCACCGACAGTAGCGCCGTGGTAAGCGGATACGTCACCTGGTCTTCCACCGCTTGCGGCGATTGCCCGGGGTAAGGGGTTTTGATGATGACCTGGACATCAGAAAGATCTGGAATTGCGTCCAATGCGGTATGACGCACGGAATAAATCCCCCAGGCGCTGATTAACGCTGCAAGCAGCAAAACCAGCAGATGGTTACGTAATGACCAGGATATAACGCGTGCAATCATTGGTGCTTATGCGATTCCTGCATGCGTCGCGCGGCGTCATGCAGCGACGCCGCCGCGTCCAGCAGGAATTGGCCGTTTACTGCTACTTCCGCACCTTCCAGCAGTCCATCTACAACCTCAATCCAGTCCCCGCTTTCAATACCTGTCTCAATATTAACGGGGAGGAAATGCCCCTCTCCTCTGTGCAAGATTACGAAATTTCCCTGTCCAGTGTAAATGACTGACGAGCGCGGTAAAACGAGAGCTTCATGTGGATCGGCGTGGATAGTCACATCGACAAAGCTACCAGGACGAAAGCGCAGATTAGTATTGTTCAGCGTTGCCCTTGCTTTGATTTTGTTGTTCTCAGCAAGAGGATTGATAAAATCGAGCTTGGCTTGGATTTCCTGTCCATCGGGGGCTTTTATGGTCACTGCATCACCTCTCTTTACCCGGCCAGCCTGGTCGGGATAAAGCGTGATGTCAATCCATACCTTGGATATATCGGCCAGAGTAAACAAGGTGGCGGAAGGCGTGACGAAATTTCCTTCGCGCGCATTAATTTGTGTCACGACCCCCGCTTGACCAGCCAGTATTTTAACCACCTCAATGGGTTGCAGGGAATCCTCCATCTGGTGAATAGATTCAATACTAAGATCTCTATAGAGGAACTTAGTTCTTTCTCTGGAAAGTTCTTGCAAAAGATCCATCACATATGGATTTACCACAAGTGGAGAAATGTCGCCTATCGTTTTTAACGTCTGATCACGACGTACCATATACCTCAAATAATCTTTTTGCTGAGCAATTAAATCGGGAGAGTAAATTTCATAGATCACTTGCCCTTTGCGAATTTTCTGTCCAACCGAATTTATATTTAGCTTCCTGATCCAGCCATCAACCTTGGTGTGAACATTATAAATAGAGCCTCCATCGACTATGACGTTGCCATAAGTGTGAATTTCCTGGCTAAAAGGGGCTGATTTTATACTTTCTAACCGGACACCAAGCTTCTGGATGGTTGATGTGTCGACATGAATGCTATGGTCGTGATTGTGAGCTGTGGAATCTTTTGATTGAACTAGATCCATGCCGCAAATCGGGCAATTGCCCGGATGGTTTTGCATGATTTCTGGGTGCATCGGGCAAATCCATACTTTTTCCTGTCCGGCTTTGCCTATCTCAGATAGAGATAAGGTCTTGATACCGGTAGTTGCAGTTTGAGTTGCAGTTTCAGTATTGAACCCTGAAATAGAAATGCGCTGACTGATGAAATACCAGATCAGTATGACGATTCCTAGCAGTGCTATTCCTGCCGTAATTTTTTTCGCCATATAGATGCTCCGATTTTCGCTGGCCTATACCTGATCAAGACGCTTTATTTGCGATGCAGACTTCAGCTACATCCTCTCTAATTTAGGAAGCAAAGCTTATTACCCTGGAGGAATAAACAATATATGAATGCCTTATGCCCATGGCGGGCAGAGGTGAATTTCCAAACTTGAGATAAAGGGTGGGTTTTCCTTATTTTTGATATAAAACTGTCTACTTGCCCTCGAAAGTACGTATATATTGAATCACATTCCAACCATCTTCCTCGTCTATATCCGTTCCAACCCGAACTGGCATCCCGGTTCCTGGGCTACCATTTTTTAAAACCCACATTAATTCTCCATCTGTACGAAGTTTCTGCCATTTAACATCGGTAAAATCACGTGGAGAATGTCCGGGTAGAGTGACACCCGTGCCATCTTTGCTATGGCAAGTAACGCACAATCCATCCCCAAAATAAATTTTTCGGCCTGCTTCAATTCGCTCCGGTGTTACGGGATAAGGGCTTTTTACTTGCTGCTCCTGTGCAATAATTGTCTTGGGTACACGTGGCTCATAAACGTCCTTGTGGAAAGCCAATGTGCTTTGCGAACCAATGCTCAGAAAGGTGGCAACCCATACCCACATATTTTTCTTTAAAAAAAACATGACATCACCTCACATATAAAATCAAAAGACACAGGGCTCATCCCATTCCAGATAAGCCCCATGTCTCTTGAATAAATCAAATAACCTTATTTTTTAGAACCCACTGAATCTTTGGGAATTTTTCCATGTATCTCTTCCCAGTGTCCAACCGATTGAGCAATGTGAACAGAGCCGTCAGGAATAGGCGCATCTTTAGGCCAGAGATGGAAAATGATGCCGTCGGTACCAGCCACATAATCTGCTAAAGCTTTTTGCTCTTTCGGGTCAGATGGATTCATTATGGCAACGCGACCGGTTTCTATCTCTTGCTTGTGATCGTGCCAATTTTTCTCATGAGACCATTTCGGTATGGCCGATGCGGTCAGTTTTTTGGAAACCATGTATTCGACTTCGGTCATGCGAGCATTGGGCTCGGTTGATTCGAACAAGATGCATTGAATCACATCGTCATTGATAGGCTTGCAGTAATGATGGAATGGCCCAATAACTTCACCATCCATCATATGTGGTGCCGTAACATGAATGGTATAACCAGACAATGGATTTTTATCCGCAGCAAAAGCTGGAGCGGACAAGAAGCCGGCCGTGATTAATGAGGATACAAGAACGCAGACTTTGCTGATTTTCATAATTCAATCTCCAAATAAAAATTTTAAAGTTCGGATGATTTCTATACGTTCCATGCCTATTTATTATCATTATGAGAGTTCTGACCCCATCTTTAGATGAATAGGCATTTCAACGCCCCCCTTACACTTACGATTAAAATGTAAAGATTGATTATTATAGCCCTATTAACAGCTGCACGTATGTGCGGTGACACACTGAGTGAAAGGTTTGGGCAACAGGATATGTTACTTTGCACTGTCCTTATATGTGATGACAACGCGATGCGGATATGGCCGGTTTAAATATTTTGAGGAGGCAAAAACCCCCTCAAAATTAACGAATTGCTTTACGAAAATTATCTGATCAGGATTTGATCGCCCCGCCCTTTTTTAGGGTCAGCGTCGGGCTTGTTCATTAAAACCGTGATGGCGCCGCGCATCGCAGCTCCCATTGCATGATCAACGATTGCGACATTGGTCGGACGGTCAGCTGGTGAAACAATGTCAAATGTACCGCCTTCAGCTACTGCCACATTGTATGTTTGAATGCCGTATAGCGTATTCTTCGGGTTACCGTTGATATAAACTCGATCCCAAATTCCTGCAATAGGATGCAGGGCGACTGGGTTGTTTATATTGGCATTTACAAAGAAAATACGAACGCGTTCACCTGGCTTGGATTCCAAAACCTGTGTTGCATTTGGTTCATGAACAGGGTCGTAATGGAACATTTTGCCGTTGATAAGCGCGCCTTTCCAGCCTGTGTTTTCAAGTAAGCCTGTGATATTTTCACTGTCTGGGAAGTATTGCTGCTGAATCAGCATATATTCGCGGTCTGCTTTAGGATAGCTCCTCTTATCTTTTGGATCGACGATGATCATTCCGTACATTCCTTTGACAATATGCTGAGCCATTGTGCTTGCGCCACAGTGATACATGAATACACCTGGAACCTTGGCTTCAAACTTGAAATGTTTAGTTTGTCCCGGCTTGATTTCAGCGAATTCATTCAGCACGTCAACCTGAGCCGCGTGAAAGTCCATTGCGTGTGAATTTTTGTTTTCAGGGGGGTTAATCAGTGTGAAATCAACTGTATCACCTTCATCTACGCGGACGGGCTTACCAGGAATGGAGCCATCGAATGTCCAAGCTGCCATTTTGACATCACCCTTGTTATTCACCGACACATCAAGTTCCATAGCCGTCATCGTGACTTTAACGGTTTTTGCGAACACTTGCTGTGCTGAAATAAGCCCAGCAACCATCATTACTGCAATAGCTGCATTTTTAATTTTATACATATAACCCCCTGTTTAAGTTAATTACAAATTATGTACTTCTTACCGTATTTCTTGCCACTGTCACTTACTAACCAAATTTGCACTTACATAGCATGCGTAGATACTGCACTAAATCATTGATTTCTTCGTCACTTAAGGTCGCACTCCAAGGGGGCATTAATATCGATTTGTTAATCGAAGTCCCTCCCTCTTTAATTGCCTTGAATAATGTCTCGTCTGAACGAGCCGACATTGACTTTGCATCGGTGTGATCACGCGGCACGACTGACATGTCTCTGACGTTCACGCCTTTTCCTGTTCCCTCACTGCCGTGGCATTGAACACAATAGGCTTTGTAGTTGTCAGCGGGGGTTTCCTTGGCTTGAACTTGTGCTGAGGAAACCGCTAGTAACAACAACAAAAAAAATTTAGTTGGCATTTGCAGCCTCCTTGCTCAGGCTCTCAAGATAACGAACCATTTTCTGTATGTTTGCATCCGATAAATTTTTGTTTGGCATCATGGATTTGGGCTCCCAAACTTGAGGAGCTCTAATGAAGCTCGCCATATATTGCGGTTGCAGGCGCTTGGCCGCCGTGTATAACTCCGGCCCCGATAGGCCACCGTACTCAGGTTCAATCAAGTGACAGGCCATACAACCCAAGAATTTATTGAAGGCCATTTCCCCCATCTGCATTGATATCGTACCGGGCTCAATTTTTTCCTTGGCAATCAAATCGTCATGCGGTTTCATCTTCATGAGTTCAGCCGCAACTGAAGTGGCATCGGCCTTGGAAAGAGCGATATGATTCATAAGCGTCGAAGTATCAATTTCGTCACCTTTTGCCCCAACTTTGATATGTCCGCCATAGTACATTCCGGCTGGACGAATTCTGTCGGGCTTTTGCAGCCAAGATACAAGCCATTCTTGACGATATTTATTGCCAGCATAGAATAAATCTGGTCCCTTTTTCTCAAAGGCAATTTTCAAAGTCTGTGCCGCCGGCCCCTTAATGTTGTGACAGGAGGAACAACTCCCCTGAAGCACTCCTCCCTCAGCGAAGGTTGCTGCAGATAAACCAAGTAAAACAACAATAAGTACTCGCTTCATATTTATTTCCTCCTTCTCCTCTGTTCGTTGATTACGCCCATGAAAGGTGCGCTGTTGAAAAGCCCGTATCCCTGTTTAAGCGAGTCACTATAGAAGAAATTTGGATCGTACGCTTTACCGTTCCACACGTACCAGTCATCCGCTTTGATCTCTTCATATTCAAAAATTGTCACCGGCCCACCCAACGAGGCACCATTGTTTGTCATGTGTTTGTCAACATGGTCATGCATTATGAAACGCCCAGGATTGTTCATTTTAACGATCACGTCATAACGCTCACCGGGCCCTACCGGGATAGTGTCCACATAGTACGGGCTGGCAAGCGGATAACCGTCCTTGTGGGTGACAAGCATGTCGTGGCCATGCATATGCATTTGGTGAGTTTCATCCCCTGCGCCAACAAAACGCATTCTCAATACATCGCCTTTTTTTACCCTAATTGGCTGAGTGATCGGAAAGGATCTCCCGTTTACTGAGAAATAATCAGACACATCCTGAGGCCCCCCCCCTTTGCCATATACGCTGGCATATGGAGATTGCCAAGTGCTCATCATCAGAATGGCATCTAGGGTAACTTCCTTTTCGAGTGCGCTCGGTTTTTTGGGATCAACGATAAGTGGCCCCCACATCCCGCGTATTGCTACGTGCTCCCAGACATTTACATGGCAGTGGTACCAAAGGCTTCCAGGGCGATCAACATTGAACCTATAGGTATAAGACTCACCGGGCTGAATCGCTTTTTGTGTAATATCTGGCACTCCATCTTGTTGCCAACTGCCAATCTGGTTAACCCCATGCCAATGAACTGTATGGGGAAGCGTGCTATTGTTGGTCACATGCACCATCACATCATCTCCCTCCTTAACGTGGAGGAGTGGTCCGGGTACCTGTCCGTTGAAAGCGAAAACTTTGTTGGAAAATCCCGGAGCTACCTCTATGGTAACCTCATCAATACTCATGTTGAATTCGCGCTGTTCGGCCCAGCTTGAAGTGACAATTCCCGCTAAGAAACAAAATGTTAAAATACTCCTAAGGTTGCAGGCCATAGTGGCCGAACGCAATATATTTAAGGAAATTGTCATTTCTTATCATCCAGAATTTAATTTTTAATACATTTTTATAACATACATTTTTAATG
>NZ_CAKMLL010000061.1 GCF_927797785.1 Candidatus Nitrotoga sp. BS
AATTTTTTACTCGCGCCTTGTCTTGTCTAGAAAATTGAATTTTTAGAGGCGCCCTCAAGTCTATATTTCGTCGCACTATGAGAAATAGGTAGCTTTAATAGTAAAACGTGACTTTTCAATATTAATTAGCCAATTTTGAAAAGCATGTATTCTAATTGTTAACAATACAGAAGCCGCGCAATGACTGCTATTACTTATTAAAAAGCATGCCAATTTCTTGATGAGCAAGCTGTTCCATGTTCTGTGGAAATGAACCACGTTCTGAAAGCGCTCTAAGAACTAAATGTGCCGGAAGTCTGGCTAAAGTCATCGGTGGACGCACAGGGTTTTCACCACCCGTTGTGCCTTCATCCTCTATTCCTGCAACGATGCCAACACTACCTACTACTTTTGTTACAGCGTGATAGTCCTTTTGATCTTTTAATGCATGGATGATTGCGACTTGAGTATTAATGATACCAATCAGTAATTCGGTCAGCTCTTTCTCGGTTACTACAGCCATAATATATCCTTTAAAAAAATCAATGTTAAGTAACAGTGTTAAAACAGGCGGTATTCAATAATCATGGAAAAGTGGTGTTTTACACTTTGAATTACTTTAACTCACCATTCTGTAGAAATCAATAATCTAAAGATCATAGCCCCACATAAGTCAGCGATTGGAGGAATTGCGCTGCACCTTGGTATCCAATCACTCGGCGGCCATCCTGCTCGCGCCCTTGTGCATCAAAAAACAGAATGGCCGGTGGGCCGAATAGCTCAAACCGTTTTAGCAGTGCTTTATCCTCGTCGTTATTAGCAGTAACGTCGATTTGTAGTAACACAGCATTTCTCAGTTTAGCCTGCACCTTGGCATCGCTGAACGTGAAGCGTTCCATCTCCTTACACGATATGCACCAGTCTGCGTAGAAATCCAGCATCACAGTCTTGCCATTCGCCTGTGCAATGCGGGTATCCAGTTCAGCCACATTTTTTATCCGCTCAAATTTCAGAGTCGAGATCGCTTCTGTCTTACCGTTACCAATTGCTGCCAGCGGCTGCAGGATGTCGCGTGCGCCAGAGAGTGCACCGACCAAGTAGGCACTACCGAGCAAAAGCGCGAGAATACCGATACCTTTCCATAGCTTCTGCCAACCTGAAGCATGATTTGGCAGCGCATCCAGTGCGTGCATATAAATGGCAGAGAGCACTAACAGTGTCCCCCACAGTAACATCTGTATGCTCAACGGGATCAACGGTGAAATAAGCCAGATCGCGAGCGCCAACATTAATACGCCAAAGAAGTGCTTGACCACTTCCATCCAGGCACCTGCCTTGGGCAATAGCGCTCCAGCTGATGCGCCGATCAATATCAATGGCAAACCCATGCCCATTGCGAGTGCGAACAATGCTGTTCCGCCTAGCAAGGCGTCATGTGTCTGCCCGATATACAGTAGCGCAGCCGCCATGGGTGCAGCGACACACGGGCTGACAATAACTGCAGATAGTGCGCCCATCATAAACACGCCGCTCAAATGGCCGCCATGCAGGCGGTTACTGGTGTTGGTCAATTTGCTTTGCAGGACAGCGGGAAGTTGCAGTTCATAAAAACCGAACATCGACAAAGACAGCAACACGAACAAGGCTGCGAAGCTGCCCAGCACCCAGGGCGTTTGCAGCGCACTGGATAATAGCGTACCAGACAGACCCGCAGCCACTCCGATCGCTGCATAGGTTAATGCCATGCCAAGCACGTAGGCAAGCGACAAAAGAAAGCTGTGCATTTTGGTGGGATGTGAGCTATGACCGACGATGATGCCGGAAAGAATAGGGATCATCGGTAGCACGCAGGGAGTGAATGCAAGCAGCAACCCGGCGCCGAAGAAAAATGTCACGATCAGCCAAAAGCCACCTTGCTTGAAGAGTTTGGCAAGCTGCGTACTTTCGGAATCAGCAGGCATTGCAACGCCTTGTGCTGTCTGCGGCGCAGCTTGCATCAGTGGCGAAATAGTTGATGCGAGACTTGCCTTGGGTAGCACGATATTGAACTGCTTATCAATCGGTGCGTAGCAAAGATCGTTTTCTTTGCACCCCTGATAACTAGCTGCCAGCGTAATATCCTGAGTAGTATTATTGTTGCGTTTTAGAGTAATAACCGCCTGAAAGGACTGATGAAATACAGCCATATCACCAAAGTTTGGATCAGACTTCATTTCCCCTTTTGGCATGGAAACATTCGTAATTTTCACGTCCGCAGCTTTTGCAGAATCACCTGATATTGTAAATTTTATTTTGTCACGATATAAATAGTAATCGGGCGTAATCCTGAAGTTGGCAAGCAAGGTCGATTCATCACGTACGCTGACCTCCAGCCCGAATGCCTTATCCGGATGCAAGATAACGGCTTTCTTCGCGCCGCCCAGCAGCGGCAAGCGATCCAGAAAACTGTCCGCATGAGATAACGGAACTAAACACAACAATATCAATAGTAAAAAACGCATCGCTTTCAATACCTTTGTGGGTGTTACCTATTAGTGAGTAATTTGACGAACCAAATGCCTCTACGTAAAAAGAGGATGTTCTATTTTCTAAATGGCTTTATGGTGAGTAATTGTATTCAAGACAGCCGTCACCTCTAATCCTTTCAACCTCATACTTTTCAGAGAAGGCTGGTAGAAGTTGGGGATGTTTCCCGCGCGATCCATTGTAGATAGTCGGGCAACCCTGCGTTAACCGAGACCGCAATGATTTCGGGAAGTTCATAGGGATGATGCGCATGGATGACCGCCTCGAGCTGCGGGTAGGCGGCGCGGGTAGTTTTGATCAGCAGTGGCACCTCACTGGCCGTCTCTGTTTTTTCCTGCCAGCGATAGACCGAAGTGCATTCCGCCAGTATATTAATGCATGCAGCAGCGCGACTTTCAATCAAAGCATTAGCCACACGTTGTGCACTCTCACGATTCGGCAGGTTGGTCAGAACAAGAAGAATTTCATCCATTTGCGTTATGCCGCTTTCACATTAGCGCAGCGAATCCCCAATTGCAGCAGCTCATCCCACACATTGCCGCGACGCAAACCCTTAACCACCTTGTCCACGTGCGCGACCTGGCGCAAGGCGCGCTCGGCTATAACCGGACTGAAGCGACGCGCAGCACGCTCCACGAACTTTTGGCGTGTACCCCATACACGCGCATCGCGTAGCGCAGAAGTCAAATTACCACTGCGCTGCATGGCGCGTAACACCTTGTTCAAGGTGCGGATATCTTCGGTCAACGCCCACAATATAAGAACAGTAGCCGTGCCTTCTGCACGCAGGCCATCAAGGATGTGCGCATAACGCGCCACATCCCCGGTTAGCATGGCCTCGGACAGTTTAAAAACGTCGTACCGTGCCACATCCATCACTGAACCTTGCATCTGCTCGAAAGATAATGGCCCGGCGGGGAAAAGCAGCGCGAGCTTTTGAATTTCCTGATAAGCCGCCAGCAGGTTACCTTCCACCCGCTCCGCGAGAAACATCAACGTGTCCGCATCAGCCGATTGATTCTGACGTTTCAATCGGCTCGCAATCCAGGTTGGCAATGCATTCAATGCAATTTCCTCGGCGGCGATGACCACCCCTTGCGCTGACAGAGCAGTAAACCACTTGCTACCCAGGGCAGCCTTGTCCAATCGTGGCAACGATACCAGTGTGATTGTGTCAGCGTTCAATTTTTGGCAGTAGTCCTGCAAGGTCTGCGCACCTTCCACACCCGGCTTGCCGGAAGGAATTCGTAAATCCACCAACTTGCGCGTAGAGAAGAGCGACAAACTTTGCGCGCTGTTGCGCAATTCTGCCCACTTGAAGCCTGGCTCGGCGATCAACAATTCGCGTTCGATATACCCTGCCAAGCGCGCCGCAGCGCGGATGGCATCGGCAGCCTCGATAGCAAGCAGCAACGCCTCACCGTGAATGACATACAACGGCGCAAGCCCTTGGGCAAGGTGGTGCGACAAATCCCCCTCAGATAGCTTCATTGTGGGTCAGCTAGTTTCATTGTGATGCTTGCGGCGGCTTGGCATGGCTCAAACGGCGCAATGTCTGCTGTACCGCGTCTTTGCGCATGTCTTGATATAGCAGCCTTTCCTCGCTTTCCTTAGCAAGAATTAGAGTGTTGTCATAAGATAAATAACGCTGCAACACAATTTCATCTGAGGGCAGCCATTCATGCTGTTTACTATCGTCGGCATGCAACACAACACGGTAAATCAACTGGTATTCGCGCACGCGTCCGGCATCGCTCAAGGAAAGTACCTGTTTGCTCATCGTTTCGGAAACGATATGCAGCGTCAGTTGCGCGTTTTTGGACGAGTCAACAAGCTTTACATCGTATAACTGCACAGCACGTTTTAAATCAAGAATAAAGGGTACATTGGTATTTGCTGCCTGTATGAATAAAGTCTGAAATGGGAATGCTACTCCCCCTTGCCCCTGCCCGCGCAAATGGAAGCCGCACGCGCCCAAGAGCAAGGTGAGTGTCAACAGCGGTACTAGCAGCAGATTTGTGCGCATTGGCATCTTTCCATTATTTAGATTACTACGTTGATCAATCGTCCAGGTACCACTATGATTTTTTTGGCAGCTTGACCAGCTAGCAGCTTCTCAACCGACGGACATGCCATAGCCAGCTGTTTGAGCGTGTCATGATCGGCATCTTTCGCTACGCGTAACTTACCACGCAACTTTCCATTGACTTGAATTATCAGCTCGATTTCGTCTTGTATTAATGCTGCTTCATCTACTTCTGGCCACGGAGCGGACAGGACATCATCGCCATAACCCAACTCTTGCCAGAGTGTTTGTGTGATATGGGGTGCAATGGGCGAAAGCAGGCGCAGCAGGATACTGAATCCGTTTGTGATGGCAGCTGCTGTTGTATTCATACCGGGGGTCACTATCGCTATTTGCTGTTCTAACGCTTTCAAAATTTTCATGCAAGCTGACGCCACTGTATTGAATTGCAAGCGCTGCAGGTCAAAATTTGCTTGCTTAAGCACTACATGCATTTCTCTATAAACCTCCTTTTGTTCATTATTCATGGCCTGCAAATAAGATTCGACAGACTCTTGTTTGCTGCGACTATGGCAAACCTCAATCTCTTTTTTATTTGAATAAGCAAAATTCCATACCCGCCTCAGGAAACGGAACGCACCTTCCACGCCAGCGTCAGACCACTCTAACGTTTGCTCGGGTGGCGCTGCAAATATTATAAAGAAGCGCGCAGTGTCGGCACCAAACTGATCAATGATGACCTGTGGGTCTACTCCATTGTTTTTGGACTTGGACATTTTCTCTGTGCCACCAATAACAACTGACTGGCCGTCGGAACGCAACTTTGCGCCGACTGGACGTCCGCGCGAATCTGTCTCTATATCCACCTCGGCGGGATTGATCCACAGTTTTTTACCCGCCGCGCCTTCGCGGAAAAAAGTCGGCGCGATCACCATACCTTGCGTGAGCAGGTTGGCAAAAGGTTCATCTATGGATTTTGGTCGCAGCGCTAGCTCCCCCGTTTTCTGCGATGTTGAGGAAAGATCAGTATCGCCGAACAATCCCGCATCACGCATCAACTTATTAAAAAACCGCGCATACAATAAATGCAGGATGGCGTGCTCAATGCCGCCGACGTATTGGTCAACGGGCAGCCAGTATTGGGCACGTTCGTCTACCATCCCCGTGGTACAACCGGGACTGGTGTAGCGTGCGTAATACCAGGACGATTCGACGAAGGTGTCCATGGTGTCGGTCTCACGCTTTGCCGCACCGCCGCATTGCGGGCAAGTGGTTTCGTAAAACTCTGGCATCTTCGCCAGCGGCGAGCCCGCACCGGTGATAGTTACGTTCTCCGGCAATACAACAGGTAATTGTTCATCCGGAACCGGCACATCGCCGCAATTTACGCAATGGATGATCGGGATCGGACAGCCCCAGTAACGCTGACGCGATATGCCCCAGTCGCGCAGGCGGAACTGCACCTTTTTTTCGCCCAAACCTTTCGCGGCGAGGTCGGCGGCGATGGCGTCAACCGCTTGGTCGTAATTCAGGCCATCGTACTTTCCGGAATTTATGCAAATACCTTTCTGTTCGAAGATTTCACTCCATTGTTCCCAGTCTAGGAAGTTGCTGTAGTTGCCCATGGGAGTGCTGATATCGGCTCCCGTGGCATTAAGTAAACGAGGGGCTCCAGACTTGCTCGTGGTTTCGCCGACCTTGGATACATCCCAGTTGGCAGGAACGATTACAGGCTTAACTGGAGGGAGTTGAGCTGCGTACTTTTGCGAAAAATAGAAATCTCTCTCGTCGTGTGTAGGCACGGCCATCACCGCGCCTTCACCATAGCCCATTAATACATAGTTACCGACCCATACCGGCACTAGTTTGTCGGTGAGTGGATGGCTGACCTTCAAACCGGTATCCATCCCCCTTTTTTCCATCGTCGCGATATCAGCTTCCGCCACTCCGCCATGTTTACATTCTTCAATGAACGCAGTCAGCGCAGCATTACCTTGTGCTGCGCGAGTCGCCAAAGGATGCTCAGCAGCGACTGCAACGAAAGTAACGCCCATGATGGTGTCGGCACGTGTGGTATACACCCACAGTTTGTCCTGCTTGCCATCCAGTTGATAAGGGAAAGCAAAGCGCACACCGTAGCTCTTGCCGATCCAGTTGCGCTGCATGGTCTTGACCTGTTCCGGCCAGCCTTCCAACTGGTCCAGATCGGCGAGCAGCTCCTCGGCGTATTGGGTAATACGCATGAAATACATCGGGATGTCGCGCTTTTCCACCAGCGCGCCGGAACGCCAGCCGCGCCCATCAATTACCTGTTCATTGGCCAGCACAGTGTGATCAACCGGATCCCAGTTCACCGAAGATGTCTTCTTGTAAATCAGCCCTTTCTGAAACAGACGCGTGAACAACCATTGCTCCCAACGGTAATAATCCGGCTTACAAGTAGTCACCTCGCGCGACCAGTCGACGCCAAGTCCCAGGCTCCGTAGCTGCGTGCGCATGACGTCAATATTGGAATATGTCCACGCGGCGGGCGGTACGTTGTTGGCCAAGGCGGCATTTTCAGCGGGTAGGCCGAAAGCATCCCAGCCCATCGGTTGCATCACGTTAAAGCCCTTCATGCGGTGATAACGCGATAGCACATCACCAATGGTGTAGTTACGCACATGCCCCATGTGCAGCTTGCCGGAGGGGTACGGAAACATCGACAGACAATAATATTTAGGCTTTTCAGATTGATCCGCCGCACGGAAGGTCAACTTTTCATTCCAATATAGTTGCGCGACAGCTTCGATATTTTTCGGTTTATAATCCTGTTGCATTTTAATTTCTGCGTTGGTTCGTCCAGTCGACATTATAACGGCATAATCCTGCCTAATCTGTTCATGTACTGACAGGGAAGGCTGCAAATGGTGATACGTTAAGATGCCTCGGGGTGCGAGGTTCTGCTAGAATGCCGCCAAAATAATTTTTTAATATCTTTCAGGAGAGTTTTACTATGTCCCGCAAGCACCCCGTGATTGCTGTGACCGGTTCATCGGGCGCCGGCACTACTACCGTCAAGCGCGCTTTTGAAAACATTTTCCGCCGCGAACACATAAATGCCGCCGTAATTGAAGGTGACAGCCTGCACAGCTTGGATCGCATGGAGTTTCGGGCTGCCGTGGCTGAAGCTAGCAAGGCAGGCAATCATTCGTTCAGCCACTTTGGTCCAGAAGCCAATCATTTCGACAAAATTGCAGAGACCTTCAAATCTTATGGCGATACCGGCTCTTGCAAGCGTCGCTATTACATTCATAGCGACGCTGAAGCGAAGGAACTAAATGCGCGTTTGAATACCAGCTTGAGCCCTGGTCAATTTACGCCATGGGAAGATATTGCTGCCAGTACCGATCTGCTATTTTATGAAGGTTTGCATGGCATGGTGAAGACAGATACCGTGGATGCCGCCAAGCATGTTGACTTGAGCATCGGCGTGGTTCCTATCGTCAATCTGGAATGGATACAAAAAATTCATCGTGATCAAGCTGAGCGCGGTTATTCCGCTGAGGCGACAGTAGAGACCATCCTGCGACGTATGCCAGACTATATTAACTACATCACTCCACAATTTTCGCTTACTGATATTAACTTTCAGCGCGTGTCTACTGTGGACACTTCTAACCCTTTCATTGCACGGGACATCCCCACACCAGACGAAAGTTTTGTAGTGATTCGTTTCCGTGATTCCAAGGGCGTGGATTTTTCACACATTCTTGACATGATTCAACACTCATTCATGTCGCGCTCGAATACCATCGTAGTACCTGGTGGCAAAATGAGCTTGGCGATGGAAGTGATTCTTTCTCCAATCATGCATGAGATGCTGCAGAACAGAAATAAGTAATTTTTTAATTTGATATAAGCGGGGAATCAGGCATCGTTGCTGGTTCCCCGTTTTGTTTACGGATATCCCTAATGGATTTTCTTTCTGGCCTAAATCCAGAACAGCGTGCTGCCGTTATCCTGCCAGAACAATCGGCGCTGATCCTGGCTGGTGCGGGCAGCGGCAAAACACGCGTGCTAACCACGCGTATCGCTTGGTTGATCAGCACCGGGCAAGTCAGCCCGCATGGCATTCTGGCTGTCACCTTCACTAACAAGGCGGCGAGGGAGATGCTCTTGCGCTTGTCCGCCATGCTATCAATCAACATACGCGGGCTATGGATGGGTACTTTTCATGGGCTGTGTAACCGTATGTTGCGTGCCCATCACCTCGAAGCGATGTTACCGCAGACATTCCAGATTCTAGATAGCGGCGATCAGCTTGCTTCCATCAAGCGGTTAATGAAAGCACTGAATGTGGATGACGAAAAATATCCGCCGCGCGAGGTTCAAAACTTTATCAGCAAAAACAAGGAACAGGGCCTGCGCGCGCATGAGGTGGAAGCCTTTGATCCCTACACCCGCCGCAGGGTGGAAATTTTTGCTGCTTATGATGAGCAGTGCCAGCGCGAAGGCGTAGTGGATTTTTCTGAGTTGCTCTTACGCTGCTATGAATTGCTGACGCGCAATCAATCATTACGGGAGCATTATCAGTCTCGCTTTCGCCATATTTTAGTGGATGAATTTCAGGACACCAACCGCCTGCAATATCAATGGCTAAAATTATTAGCTGGGCAACACAATGCTTTGTTTGCGGTGGGCGACGACGACCAGTCTATTTATGCGTTCCGTGGTGCGAATGTCGGCAATATGCAGGAACTGACGCGCGATTTTCATGTTCAGAATGTGATCAAACTGGAGCAGAACTATCGCTCGCACGGCAACATTCTTGATGCCGCCAATGCGCTAATCAAGAATAATCTCAGTCGTCTTGGCAAGAATTTATGGACCTCGGAAAATAAAGGTGAGCCATTACGCGTTTACGAAGCACCCACCGATGCGGAAGAAGCCAGATTCATCGCTGAAGAAGCGCGCCAACTCAACCGCGAAGGCATTCATCTGGCCGAGATGGCCGTGCTATACCGTTCCAATGCTCAGTCGCGCGTCATCGAACACGCACTGGTGTCCGCAGGGGTGGCCTATCGCGTGTATGGCGGACTGAGATTTTTTGAAAGACAGGAAATCAAGCATGCGCTGGCTTATCTGCGCCTGATACAGAACTCGGGTGACGATAACGCACTGCTGCGCATCATCAACTTTCCAACGCGCGGCATCGGTGCGCGCACTATCGAACAATTACAGGAAGCGGCACGCGCGCAAAATATCAGTCTGTGGCAGGCGGCAAAACAGACCAGCGGCAAGGTGGCGGCGTTTGTAACTTTAATCGAAATGATGACCGGCGCCACGCGTGAACTGCCGTTGCCGGAAGCCATCGACCATATACTTCTGCACAGCGGGCTGCTTGCACATTATCAAAACGAAACGGGTGTTAAACAACGCGAGGCTCAGGAACGGCTCGAAAACCTTAATGAGCTAATCAATGCCGCTACCCTGTTTGTGCATGAGAATGAGGACGACAGCCTGACTTCCTTTCTTACCCATGCCGCGCTTGAGTCAGGTGAAAGTCAGGCAGAAGCTAATGCGGATGCGTTGCACCTGATGACGGTACATTCTTCCAAAGGTTTGGAATTTCATACTGTGTTCATGGGTGGACTGGAAGAGGGCTTATTTCCGCACCAGAACAGTCGCATGGCGGATGCCGGAGTGGATGAAGAACGCCGCCTGATGTACGTGGCTATCACCCGCGCGCGGCGCAGACTGTATCTCTCCTTTGCCCAGAGCCGCATGCTGCATGGACAGGTGAACTACAGCTTGATGTCCAGTTTTTTACGCGAGCTGCCAGAGAAGTTGTTGCACTGGATTACACCACGCATAGCGACACGCAATAACTTCAGTTCTCCTGCTTATTCAACCGCTTTTGTCCCCAAGCCTCCTCCCATAAACATGAGTGGGCTTGGGGCTAAAAAGTGTGTTAGTGTGCAGAATTCACCATGGCATATAAGCCAAGAGGTTCATCACGCCAAGTTTGGCGAAGGGGTAATAATCGACATTGAAGGTGGTGATTCAGATATGCGCGTACAAGTGAAGTTTCGCACAGCTGGTACGAAATGGCTGGCGCTGGAATATGCGAAGCTCACTCCGCTATAATAAAGACCAGAATAGAGTGTCCACATAAAATGAGCGTAAATTGGGCAAATTTTTTCGCCTCACTATAAAGCCAGAATTATCCAGACTCTCAGGAAAGCACATGAGCAAGAAGCCAAACGAACTAAGTCCGTTACACGCGCAAGCTGAAACGCAATTTGCCCAAGTACCAGAGAAACTATGGAAGCCGCGCCCTGCCGAAGAACTTCTACAAGAGCTCCAAGTGTATAAGGCTGAACTGGAGATACAGAACGAGACGTTGTGGCAGGCACAGATTGAACTGGAAGCGTCTCATGATCGCTACATGGATCTTTATGATTTTGCCCCTGTTGGTTATCTTACGCTCACCAGCGAAGCCCTGATCGCCGAGGTAAATCTCACTGGCGCTGCGCTGTTGGGAGTCAATCGCAAGGAATTGCTACTACACCGTTTCGCACATTTTATCGCAGAAGATTACACCGATAACTGGTATCTTTTTTTAGGGAGCTTTCTGCAACGTGATGAGCGGCAGAGTTGCGAATTGGTTCTTAAGCACAGTAATGGTCAGAACTTTCATGCGCATCTGGACTGCCTGCACATAAAAGCTGGCAACGGCGAGCACTTGGTGCGCATCGCATTTACCGATATCAGCGAGCGCAAGCAAGCCGAGGAAGCACTCAGCATTGCCGCTATAGCCTTTGAGTCACAGGAGGGGATTATGGTGACCGATGCTCACGGCGTCATCCAGCGGGTAAACAATGCCTTTGCACGCCTCTCTGGTTACAGTTCGGAAGAAGTGGTGGGAAAAACACCAGCGCTACTGAGTTCAGGACGGCATGACAAAGATTTTTTCCAAGGTATGTGGACAGCCCTGAATGAGCAGAAATACTGGCAGGGTGAAATGTGGAATAAACGCAAAAATGGCAAAATAGTTGCCGATTGGCTAACCATTACTGCCGTCACTACACTTGATGGAAACATCACTCATTACGTTGGAATTGTTTCCGATATTACCAGCAACCCCGAGTCATTGGCTGAGATTCACCGGTTGGCCTATTATGATTTTCTCACCCAGTTGCCCAACCGCCGCATGCTGCTTGACCGTATGAAGCAGGCGCTCGCGGCCAGCAGTCGCAGCAAACATTATGGCGCCCTTCTATTCCTAGACCTGGATAATTTCAAGAATCTTAATGATACGCGCGGCCACTATATTGGCGATTTGCTGCTGGTTGAAGTCGCGCGCCGCCTTAATGCCATCGTGCGCGAAGGCGATACTGTGGCCCGGTTGGGCGGCGACGAGTTCGTGTTGATGCTGGAAAATTTAAGCGAGGATATTCAGGAAGCTGCCAATCAGGCCGGATTGGTTGGTAAAAAAGTATGCGATGCAATTGCATCGTCTTATTTGCTTGAAGGCATTGAGTTACGGTGTACAGCCAGTATCGGAGTCGGCCTGTTTTTCGGCCATGAAGCTTCAGTCGATGAGCTGCTCAAACACGCCGATTTCGCAATGTACCACGCAAAAAAGGAGGGACGCAATAGCGTGCGCTTCTTCGACCCAGAAATGCAGGCCACGTTGATCAATCGTAGCGCGCTTGAAAGCGACCTGCACCATGCGCTAGAACGCCAGCAACTACGCCTCTACTACCAGATACAGGTAGGCAATGAGCGCCATGCTATCGGTGCCGAGGCATTACTCCGCTGGGTGCATCCCGAGCGCGGCCTGATTCTTCCCGAACAATTTATTCCGCTGGCCGAAAAAACCGGTCTGATCTTACCAATTGGATTGTGGGTGCTGCAAACGGCGTGCGCGCAACTCAGTGACTGGGCTGACAATCCGGCCACCAGCAGCCTGCAACTCTCCCTTAATGCCAGTGCGCTCGAGTTGCGCCAGCCAGATTTCGTCGAACAGGTGCAGCGGGCCATTTTAGTAACCGGAATTAATCCGACGCTTCTAAAAATAGAGCTAACCGAGAGCCTGCTAATCGACAATGTGTATGATACCGTTGCTAAGATGAATGCTCTCAAGGCTCTCGGCATCAGTTTTTCGATGGATGACTTCGGCACCGCTTATTCCTCACTCGCCTACCTAAAACAGCTACCACTGAATCAATTGAAGATAGACCAATCCTTCATCCGTGATTTGGGCGAGAATCCCAGCAATGCAGCCCTTGTGCAGGCTATCATCCTTATGGGACGCACGTTCGGTTTAGACGTCATTGCCGAAGGTGTGGAAGACGAAGCGCAGCTAGCGTTTCTCAATTTGAATGGCTGCCATGCCTATCAGGGATATCTGTTTAGCCGCCCACTGCCACTGGCAGAATTCGAGGAGTTTGTAGAACGAGTTTGATGCATGTTCTATGAAGGGGATGGCTGTAGGGCGCCTCTAAAAGCCGCAATTTTTCGAACAGCCACTTTACTGCTTGCCTGGTTAACTCGTTTCGTCATAATACGGTGTTACTTTAAAATTTATCGCTTACATATCAACTATATGCCGCGCTCAAATTTTTTACTCGCGCCTTATCTTGCCTGAAAACTTTAATTATGTGGTCGTTGCTCAAAAAACTCCCACCTTCCATCGTTGCACTACTACTGCAAACAGCAGCAGTAGTGCTTGCGTTGCTGACGCTAAACGTTATAGAACGGCACGACTCAGCGTTTTTATTTGCCGTGCTTTGTGGCCTGCTCGCCGCCACGTTCAGTTTTTTTGCCGGACTTGCCAAGTGGTGGTTGGTCATTCAACTGCTGTTTGCACCCGCTTTGGTGTTGATGCTCGCAGTCAATTTACCGCCTACTCTTTTCCTCGGTGCATTTCTAATACTACTGCTTGTGTATTGGAGTACTTTTCGCACGCAAGTGCCGCTGTATCTTTCCAGCAATAAAGTGTGGCATGCCTTGGAGCATTTGTTGCCTGTTGCTAAAACTGATTCGGGTTTTACCTTCATTGATTTAGGTTCCGGTTTAGGCGGGGTATTGACGCATCTTGCCAGTGCTCGCCCGGACGGACGATACATCGGCGTGGAGGCAGCACCCTTACCTGTTTTCTGGAGTTGGTTGCGTATCAAGTTAGGCAGTCATCGCAACTGCCGAGTAAAGTGGGGCAGTCTATGGGATTGCGACTTGTCGCAGTACGACGTGGTGTTTGCCTACCTCTCACCCGTACCGATGGAAAAGCTCTGGAACAAGGCACGCTCAGAAATGCGTTCTGGCACAATATTTATCAGCAGTACCTTTACCGTACTTGATCAAGCACACCATGAAATCGTGCAGGTGAATGATCTGCATCATTCCACTCTGTTTATCTGGCATATGTAATGATCTGGCAATATTACGAAATCAGAACTGACTATCTAATACGCAGCGTTGTGGAAGGCGCAGTAGAGAAGGATGTAGGTGGCGTAAAGTCAGTGCATATTTTCTCGAGTCCGGAAACTGAGTTTTCCCATGGCCGTTCGTAAGTCACGATATACAGCAGCAATATATCAAAATACAATCAAGCCCGATTAAGAGTGAAGAAGTAAGTGCTTTTCGTTGGCGATGCACGGTTATCGTATCTGCTAAAATACCAAACTTGTCTACGAGGTTAATCAATTGATCAAGTGATCAATTAGACAACAAGCCACGTCAAGTTCAAGTTTCAAACATTGGCTACCGATAAGTAGGTGAAATGAGCTCATTTGCAATATTAAGTGGGGAAATTACCCGCCATGGGAAAACTTGAAAGTCAGTCGGGAATTAAGGTGGCTAAACGGAATTCTATAAGGGCATTACCCATGCGTTTTCCAAAGTTTTTTTTGTTTGTATTGATTTTTTTTCCTGCTTTGGCGATAGCAAATCAGGATGCGGATTTTCTCGCCGCGCGGGATGCATTCCGTAAAGGTGATTTAGTGAAACTTGACCATATGGCCAAGCGATTAAAGCATTCCCCGCTAGAGCCTTATCTAGCTTATTACCAGTTACGTATGCAACTAGAAACGGCAAGCGTCGCCGATATCAAGAAATTTTTGGCGCGCACCGATGAGACTCCAGTGATTAACCGCCTGCGCGCGGAATGGTTGAAGTTGCTTGGGGAAAGGCAGCAATGGGACGAGTTTTCGACCGAGTACCCACGCTTGGTGGGTAAACAGGTAGATCTGACCTGTTATGAAATGCGATCGCGCCAACATCTGCAGGAGGAACCCATACTGCAGGAGGCCCGCAACCTGTGGTTAACCGGTAGCTCGGAATTGCCGGAGAGCTGCACTCCCTTGTTTGATATGGCAATTGGTAGCGGTATCATTAGTGTATCGGATATATGGCTACGCTTGCGCCTGGCATTGGAGGCAGGCAATCTGACATTAGCTAAACAGCTTTCGGAAAAGTTGCCTGCCAACCGCGCCCTTTCTTCATCCGAACTGGATAGTGCTGCCACTGATCAAGTGCGATATCTTGCAACGGCCAAGCTAGAAAACGCCTCTGAAGCTCTACGCACAGTGGCGATATTTGCCTTGCAACGGCTTGCCAAACAGTCGCCACAATTAGCCGATTTACAGTGGGAAAGCAAAGCAGCCTATTTTACTGCGGATGAACAGCATTATTTTTATGGGTGGTTAGGTTACGAAGCAGCACGTAAACGAGATGTGCGCGCGCTGGAATGGTACAAGGCGGCAGGTGAAGGTCCTCTGACTGAACAGCAGCTGGCATGGCGTGCCCGAACAGCGTTGCTTACGCAGGATTGGCTCGAAGTAGGGGCGAGCATTAATGCCATGACGCCGCAACAGCAGCGCGAGAGTGTGTGGCGCTATTGGAAGGCGCGTGCTCTGAAAGCACAGGGAAACTTGTCAGAAGCAAATGTGTTGTTTGCTGAATTGAGCCGCGAACATGATTATTACGGTCAACTTTCCATCGATGAGATCGGACTAGTGCTTTCCGCAACTACGCCTGCCAACTATCAGCCTAGCAAAGCGACAATAAATGCAATGCAGGCGCAGCCCGCCATTCAGCGGGCACTAGCATTATACCGTATGGATTTGCGCACTGACGCGGCCAGAGAATGGGCATGGGCACTGCGCAAACTTGACGACAAACAGCTATTGGTGGCAGCTGAAATTGCGCGCCGTAACGAGATGTATGACCATGCTATTAATACCGCCGATCGTACAGTGCAGATACATGATTTCAGCCTGCGTTATCTCGCGCCTTACCGGGAAGCATTACAGAGCCATATTCGCAATAATGAACTGGAAGAAGCTTGGGTGTATGGCTTGATGCGGCAAGAGAGTCGTTTCATCCATCAGGCCAAATCGCCAGTAGGCGCGACAGGTCTTATGCAGATCATGCCTGCTACTGCTCGCTGGATAGCGCAAAAGATAGGAATGAAAAGTTATCGCCAGACACTTTTGAGTAAACTAGATACTCAATTCAAGCTTGGCACTTATTACATGAAAACGGTGCTATCGTCACTAGACAATAGTCCGGTGCTGGCCTCCGCCGCCTATAACGCTGGACCTTCACGCGCCCGCAAATGGCGTGGGGAAAGCGCATTGGAAGGAGCCATTTACATCGAAAACATTCCCTTTGACGAAACGCGCGCTTACGTAAAAAAGGTAATGAGCAATACCATGCATTATTCTCGGCTTTTCGGCCATCCAACGCTTTCCCTCAAGCAACGTTTGGGTGTGATTGCGGCAAAGGATGTAATTAGCCTTTAGGTTATTTCTGATGAAAGATAGCGGCCTGAAAATTTACAGTGTTGGCGGTGCTGTGCGCGATGAATTGCTCAACCTACCAGTGAACGACCATGATTGGGTAGTGGTAGGAAGTACGCCGGAAGATATGGTGGCACGTGGCTATAAGCCGGTTGGCAAAGATTTTCCGGTGTTCTTGCACCCCCAAAGACACGAGGAATATGCGCTAGCACGCACCGAGCGTAAAACTGCGCCCGGTTATAGGGGTTTTACCATCCATGCCACGCCGGACGTAACGCTGGAGCAAGACTTGCAGCGCCGCGACTTTACCATTAACGCCATTGCACGTGACCAAGACGGTACGTTAATTGACCCCTATAACGGCATCGCCGATTTGCAAGCCGGAATTTTGCGCCACGTCAGCTCGGCATTCAGTGAAGACCCGGTGCGGATTTTGCGTGCAGCGCGCTTTGTGGCACGTTTCGGTTTCAACATAGCACCGGAAACTTTGTCACTGATGCGCGCAATGGTGACAAATGGTGAGGTGGATGCGTTGGTCCCGGAACGAGTGTGGCAAGAATTGGCGCGTGGTCTGATGGAAAAAGTACCTTCACGCTTTTTTTTCACGCTACGTGATTGCGGTGCGCTGGTGAAAATCTTGCCGGAAGTGGACGCGCTGTTCGGCGTGCCACAGCCACCTAAATATCACCCGGAAATAGATTGCGGCATACACACCATGCTGGTGCTGGACGATGCGGCACAACATGATTACCCACTGGAAGTGCGTTTTTCTGCGCTTACACACGACCTCGGCAAGGGGAATACGCCGACAGACATTTTACCGCGTCACATTGGCCATGAGGTGCGCAGTGTAGAGTTGCTGCGTACCTTGTGTGTGCGTCTGCGCGTAACAAATGAATGCCGCGACCTCGGCTTACTGGTGGCACGCTATCACGGGAATGTGCATCGTGCCCCTGAGCTACGCCCCGATACCATTGTCGCCCTATTGCAGAGTTGCGATGCTTGGCGCAGGCCGGAACGCTTCACACACTTGTTGCAGGCATGCGCGTCAGATGCGCGGGGGCGAACCGGTCACGAACAGGATGTTTATCCACAGGCAGGTTATCTATTGCGAATGTTACAGGCCGCACTGACGGTGAATGCAGGAGAGATTGCGCAGCAATGTGAGGATAAAAATACTATTGCTGACAAGGTACGCGAGGCGCGGGTTATGGCAGTGGAGCGGGCAATCAAAGGTTGAATTTCTCGCTGCCAAATCTCAATAGATTCAGTCAAAACATATAATGAATTTTCTTTCGATCTCTCAACTCCTCCAACGCCATCTGCTCTGGTTCTTGATCGCTGTATATGTTATTGCCGTTGTTTTGCCGGTTCCCGGTCTCAGGATAAGGAATATTTCTTTTGGTGAGATCACTATATACCAGCAAAAAATGAATATATCGTTGCTAATGATGATGCTCGCCATACTCATGTTCAATGCTGGCCTAGGGTTGCAGATTTCCCATATTAAAAAATATTTTGAAAAAAAATTTGTATTACTGGCCGGATTAATTGCTAACGTAATTATCCCAATTATCTATATTTTTGGCGTAACGCTCTTAATGCGGCTTTGGACTGAGCCGGTAGAAGTCCAATACATTCTTGTGGGTCTAGCATTGGTTGCCGCGATGCCGATTGCTGGAGGGTCTACAGCGTGGGCACAAAACGCTAATGGAAATTTGGCTTTAAGCCTGGGATTAGTACTTTTCTCCACACTTCTGAGCCCCATGATCACTCCGGTAATGTTTAACATTTTTGGTGAAATGGCCTCGGAAAAGTTCGAGACGGTCTTGCAAGGTTTGGCAGTATATGGCTCTGGAGCGTTTCTAGGTCTTTGGGTGGTCCTACCATCATTGCTAGGCATTGCGGTGCGCTTTATAGTCTCCGAAGACTGGATAGTTGGAGGAATGCATTATCTGAAATTCATCAATAGCATTGTTTTGTTGTTGTTGAATTACTCAAATGCTGCAGTATCATTGCCTCAAGCCATAGCTGAACAGGATTACGATTTCTTGGCCATCACAATGGTCATTTCTGCAGGACTATGCTTAACTTTGTTTGCTGTAGGGTATGGTATGAGCCGCTTGTTCAAGTTGGATCGAGCTGAGCGCGTCTCACTTATGTTCGGACTGGGTATGAACAATAACGGGACGGGGTTGGTATTGGCATCACTCGCTTTATCTTCTTACCCAAATGTAATGGTTCCGATTATTTTCTACAACTTGGTTCAGCACATCGCAGCAGGGTCTGTGAACGAAGTAATGAACAGAAAAGCAAGCGGATAAAGGGCCACTGTTCTTTAAAATGACGTGACAATGAAGTAGGCACACAATATTCTATTTATCGAGGTGTCCGCTATGTAGTTGTACCATTTCAGGTTGCAGCCATCGCTTGAAACCTACCTGTTGTTCGAGGACGACGGCACAATGTGATCAGCTTGCTTAATATCGTCTTACCAATCGTGCATAGCCACTCAACCAAAATCGAGTATTTAATTCGGTTTGGATAAATATAATTCAAGCTCATTTCAAATGTAACAAGGGGATCAATCCAAACCAAATAATATATGTTAACGATGCCACCATCAGTCCGTCGATGCGGCCGCCTAGCCGCTGTTGTCTCCAGTTGCGGTAAATCAGAAATCCGAGCAGGCAAACATGGGGAAGCACCCACGGTAGCAATCCTTGAAAGCTTCCGTGCAAAGCTGGCTGATCCTTGATGAGCACAACGACCAATGGTGCCGCCGCGGCCAGTATCATAGCTAGCAGCGCTGCCCTGCCTGGGCTTAGACGAACCACCAAGGTGCGCTTTCCAGCTTGTTTATCTGCCTCGAGGTCTGGGATACCGGAAAGGATGATGGCCGGCATCACTGCCAGAAGCAGTGGCAAGCTAATAAGCCAAGGAAAGGAACTGTTCCATGCTCCGCCCTGGAATATGTAGCCACAGAGTATTACACCAAAACTGTGAGTGAGAGCCACATTGAGCTCCCCCAACCCTCGCCAAGCGAGCTTCAGGGGAGGTGCCGTATAACCCAGCCCTAATATTGTCATTATGAGTATAACGATAGGTACAGCACTGTTACCTGCGAGGTCATCCACTAACAAGCCCGCACAGGCCGCGGCGGCCATTAATGACATCACGATGCCCACTCGTAATTCACTGAAGCTTAGGTTTTTATCCACAAGTACCCGAGAGCCGCCAGTAAAGGGGCCAAAATTGCGGTTGCACCGGTCGCTTTCATAGTCGAACCTATCATTGGTAAATACTGTGGCTGCTTCCAGGAAGAACAGGCAGGCATAACCCAGCCAATAGACCCATAGGTTCCAATTTCCACTGATCAATGCCGCTCCCAATGCGCCTACCGTATAGGCCATCCAGGTCATCGGATAAAATTGGAGCCGTAACGCCTTGAGCCAAGCTTTGAGCTTAGTGGTAATACGGTCGGTATAGCTTGAGGCACCATTCCTTAAGGAAAAACCGAGCCCTCGACTTTGCTCCAACCACTGGGCTCGTCGAACCGGCTCTGAGTCCTTGACTGGACCCAGCGCAAGAATGCAAGTAGTAGTGATGCCACAGAAGCCTAACGTGGATCGCTTCATGGCATTGTGACCGGGGGCGCGGTAGATAAATCGATATACCCAAGGTGGCATATCTAAAGTGGTAATTAAATGAGCTGTCTTGCCGGTCAGCAATCCCTCGAAGTGGCCGTCTTCACATTCTTTGAAAGCGAATCCCGGTAATAGAACCCGATCAAGAAACCCCTTAAGACGAGCTGGCCCTACTCCCCACCAGGCAGGATAGATAAAAGCCACATGATCTGCCCACTTGATAAGCTGCAAGGCGTGTTCCAGACCAGGTTCCAGAGGCTGATCTCGAGGCGAGATCAGGTGTACATCAAAGTCGAAGTCTATCGCTCCCAAATCTATCTTTTCAACTTCCACTCCGGCCGCTAGTGCGCCATTTTCATAGGCAGTTGCAAGAGCTGAACATAGGCTGGGGCTACGTGGATGTCCTAAGATCACAAGTACTTTCATAGCAGCATCGCTCGATTCATAAATTTCACCCATCAGTTATGATAATAGTCGCATACCATCAACGTTTTATCCTCCCACTTTTCTTTAACGTGCAACTCGTGCAGCGTATCGTTTACTCCGCCCTCTTGCAAGGGAGAGAGGTGGAATGAAGAAACAGGCATGGCTAGCATGCCTGTCGGACTTAATCATCGGGGGTATTTTTGCCTGCAAGTTCAATTATCGTAGCCGCTGCAGCATTAGTGGTAGATAAACCATGTTGGAAAAATATTATCGAGAATACGATACTCATAGGGATTGTAAGGTTGTGTAAACGGAAGTTAACCAACGCCATGATGCCAAGACATCTAAAACAGGTGTAATGGATGTGAGTCTGCCTCAAGCATTGATCTTACAAAGTGCTGGGATACAGAGCATTATTTCAGGTATTCTTCAAGAAGAAGGTGCGCTACACTGAAAAGTTACATGTAATAATTTTTATCAACTGTTGCACTTCGAATTTAAATCCGCGCTACTTTATCAGGATGTCAATCCTTGCAGCGTTTAAGCTACGGGAATCAGTCAACGGAGAAAATATCATGGCAGGTCATAGTAAATGGGCAAATATTCAGCACCGCAAAGGTCGTCAGGACGAAAGGCGCGGCAAGATTTTTACACGCCTGATCAAGGAAATTACCGTATCGGCCAGATTGGGCGACAGCGATCCGGCCATTAATCCGCGCCTGCGTTTGGCGATGGAAAAAGCCTATGACCAGAATATGCCGAAAGATAATGTGGAGCGCGCCATTAAACGCGGCAGCGGTGAACTGGACGGTGTGGATTATATTGAGCTTCGCTACGAAGGCTACGGCATCAATGGCGCAGCAGTGATGGTAAATTGTATGACCGACAATAAAACACGCACCGTGGCCGATGTGCGCCATGCTTTCACCAAGTACGGCGGCAATCTCGGCACGGATGGTTCTGTGTCATTTTTATTTAAACATTGCGGGCAGATGATTTTTGCACCTGGCACTGATGAGAACGCGCTAATGGAAGTAGTATTGGACGCGGGAGCAGAGGACGTAGTGAGCAATAATGACGGCAGCATTGAAGTTATCACCGCACCCAATGATTTTGTCGAAGTGAAACAGCGCATGGAAGCAGCCGGCTTTAAGCCGGAAATAGCAGAGGTCACTATGAAGCCTATTGTCGAAGTGATGTTTACTGGTGACGATGCAGTGCGCATGCAAAAGCTATTGGACGCACTGGAAAATCTTGACGATGTACAAGAAGTGTATACCACGGCCGTGATAGAGGAATGAATGAAGAGGGCGGTAGAAGGGATAAGGGTAAGTCTTCCCTGCACCGATGAATCTTTCTTCTGCTTCACGCATTTTAGGTATAGACCCTGGTCTGCGCATTACCGGATTTGGCGTGCTGGACAAAGTGGGGCAAAAACTCATTTATGTTGCCAGCGGTTGTATCAAAACGCCCGTAGGCGAGCTGCCTGAACGACTTAAAGTCATTCTCAATTCATTGCGTGAGGTGATTGAGACGCATCAGCCGCAGCTGGTAGCGGTAGAGAAAGTATTCGTCAACGTCAATCCGCAATCCACCTTGCTGCTGGGGCAGGCGCGTGGTGCGGCGATTTGCGCTGCGGTTCTGGCTAGCCTGCCGGTTGCAGAATACACAGCATTGCAAGTGAAGCAGGCAGTGGTAGGCAACGGCCATGCGAAGAAAGAGCAGGTGCAAAATATGGTACAGCGACTGCTGGAATTGTCTACTTCCCCCAGCTCGGATGCTGCGGACGCGCTGGCTTGTGCGATTTGTCACGCACACGCTGGCATGGGGCTGGGTCAGTTGGCAACCAAGGGCTTGCGCATGCGAAATGGCAGATTAAGATAAAAAGCATGATCACTTTCTCCAGCCACAGAATAAACGTGATCGAAATTTTTCTAATGCAATAATTATCGCGCTTGCACAATTAGCCGAGAAAGATTAACAAGGGAAACATGATAGGGCGTTTGACAGGCATTTTGTTGGAAAAAAATCCGCCGCAAATTTTGTTGGATATTCAAGGCGTGGGGTATGAGGTGAATGTACCGATGAGCACCTTCTATAACCTGCCCGTACTGCATGAACGGGTGGTTCTATATACTCAACTTATTGTTCGTGAGGATGCACATTTGCTCTATGGTTTTTCCTCTGAAGACGAACGCGTGGCGTTTCGTCACTTGTTAAAAATTAGTGGCGTGGGGCCGAAATTGGCGCTGTCAGTGCTGTCTGGCTTGAGTTTGAAAGATCTTGCCCTTGCTGTGGCGAGTAAGGAGGTGGGGCAGTTGACCCGAATCCCAGGGGTTGGCAAGAAGACCGCCGAGCGTCTGCTATTGGAGCTGCAAGATAAGTTCGTCGTGTCTATGTCGGATGGCGTGAGTGGAATTGGGAAGCCACATTGCAACGACATCACTAACGCGCTATTGGCGTTGGGCTACAGCGGGAAGGAGGCGGATTGGGCAGCCAAACAATTGGCCGCCGATGCAAACGTCGCGGACGGCATCCGCCAAGCACTTAAGCTATTATCCAAAGCATGATCCAAAACGATAATTTGACTGCGGTCGATCGTATTATTTCTCCCGTTCCGGTCTCTTCGCAGGAGGAAATGCAAGAGCGAGCATTACGCCCTAAGCATCTGGACGAATATATTGGTCAGGAAAAAATACGCGGACAGCTTGAAATTTTTATTGAAGCCGCTCGCAAACGTAAGGAGCCACTTGACCATGTGCTACTGTTTGGCCCGCCGGGGCTGGGCAAGACTACTTTGGCGCATATCATCGCACGTGAAATGGGTGTCAACATGCGCCAAACTTCCGGGCCAGTTTTAGAACGTGCCGGCGACCTCGCTGCCCTGTTAACCAATCTCGAGCCGAACGATGTTTTGTTTATCGATGAAATCCACCGTCTGTCACCGGTGGTGGAAGAAATTTTGTATCCCGCGCTCGAGGATTATCAGATCGACATCATGATCGGCGAAGGCCCCGCAGCGCGTTCAGTAAAGCTGGACTTGCCACCGTTCACTCTAGTTGGAGCAACCACTCGCGCCGGTATGTTGACCAACCCCTTGCGCGACCGTTTTGGTATCGTGGCGCGTCTAGAATTTTACACCGCCAGTGAATTGCAGCGCATCGTGACGCGATCATCCGGTTTACTGGAATTGCCGATCTCGTCTGAAGGAGCCCTGGAAATTGCAAAGCGTTCACGCGGTACACCACGTATTGCAAATCGTTTGCTACGCCGCGTGCGTGATTTTGCCGAAGTAAGGGCGCAGGGCGAAGCTACGCGCGAAGTGGCAGATGCCGCGCTGACTATGCTCGACGTGGATGTGCAGGGATTGGATCTGATGGATAGAAAATTATTGTTGACCGTGATCGAAAAGTTTAGCGGTGGCCCGGTGGGCGTAGACAACCTTGCCGCTGCCATCGGCGAGGAGCGCGATACCATTGAGGATGTGTTGGAGCCTTATTTGATCCAACAGGGCTACTTGCAACGCACATCCCGCGGAAGGGTGGCGACCACCAATGCTTACAAACATTTTGGACTAGTGCAGCCGCGCAATATGAATAGTAAAGATTTATGGGATGAGAGCCAATAAAAACAGTTGGTTGCGAATAATTCGGCATCCGCAATTCCCGCACAGCAGGCTGTGCAGGAAATTTCTTTAAAGGACTGAGATACTTAAACTCAAGTTTAGAGTACCTCTAAGAATTCAAGTTTCTATGCAAGACAAGGCGTTAGTAAAAAATTTGAGCGCAGCATATGGTTGATATGTAAGCGATGATTTTTTCGAGTAGTGCCGTATTGTGACGGAACGAGGTAAGCAGGCAAACCGCAAAGCGGCGGCTCGCTGAATTGCGATTTTTAGAGATGCCCTTTCTATATTCAGTCCCAATATATCCGTACTTAAGCGTATATAGGTATGGCTCATGTGAAACAAAATAGGTAATCAACTACCAACCTCCCGTAGAAGAAGTTAATCCGATCAACCTGAACCAGTCGAAGGATGAATGGATTCACTTTTCGCCAAGAGCAGATCCCAAGTCAGCATCATTCTCAACTGCAGACGCTCCAAAAATCGACTCATATTACCTCAGCTCCTACCACTCACCGTGCACCGCGTTGATGTGGCGCTCACCTTTTATGTCATCCAAACCGCCTGGTACTTCTCCTATTCGGATGGAGCTCGACACACCTATACACGGCGTTTACCGATGGAAGTAGATGGAGCGTATCTTGCCCCTGTGCCGATCATAAGTACGTCATGAGTCAATAAAATGGCCCAGAATTGCCGCTTATCCTAACAAACAGGCTATCGGTCAGCGGAAGTTTGCAATAAGGCTTGGTTGAATTAAAGTCGATGATATCAGTGCCGATAGTAAGCGTGTGGTGAGTCAAGCCAGAGCAACCTAATGGACTGCCCGTACATTCTGGCAAGGCGACCGGTGGTCAAAGCAAAGTGGGGATTTAATTCAAATCTGTCTATCGAATGAGCTATGGAAAACAAACTCCCAAAATTGGGTAACCGAAGAGACGATACATTGCGTGGTCAAACGGGGTTCACTCTGATCGAATTGCTGGTTACGGTCGCAATCTTGACGATTTTGCTGTCAATCGCTGTTCCCAGCTTCATTACGTTTGTGCAGGACAGTCGCCTGGTCGGTCAAACGAATGACCTGGTCACATCGCTCAATTTCGCCAGAAGTGAAGCCATCAAGCGCGGTGTTCGGGTTTCAGTATGCAGCCGCGCAAGCAATACCGCCTGTTCGGGTGCGGCTGTAGTTAATTGGGATACGGGCTGGCTGGTATTTATTAATCCCAATAACAATGCAGCGGCAGACGCAGGCGAAACGGTGCTGCAAGTGCGGCAGCCGCTTGAAAATGGTAATACGCTACGCACGGCTGGGCTACAACGCGTTACGTATCTAAACTCCGGTTTTTCTGGCAACGCTGACACTTTCCGCCTTTGTGACGTTCGTGGTACAGCAAGTGGGCGTGCCATTGCTGTGAGTGTGCAAGGTCGAGTATCTACCACCACAGGAACCACAGCATGCCCCTGATCAAAACACAATCTGGCTTTACCCTCCTGGAAATCATGGTGGCGATCGTCGTTCTTTCTCTTGGCCTGCTCGGTCTGGCGGGGTTGCAAGCTGCCAGCCTGCGCAACAACCAGACTGCCTACTATCGCGGCATTGCCACCCAGCAGGCGTACGACATCGCCGATCGGTTGCGCGCCAATCTGGCTGGTGCGGGACCGCTTCATGGTTATAGTTACAACAATTTGGCGATAAACCTCCCGGTTGGAAATCCCGATTGCTTTACTGCGGCTTGCACCCCTGAAAATATGGCCATTTCCGACCATCGTCAGTGGAACGCGGCTAATGCAGCCTTGTTACCTAACGGCAATGGAACCGTCGTGTGTGCAGACGGTCCTGCTGCTGCGGGGTGTACCGCAGCCACAGGCACCTGGGTATTCAACATTACCGTTACGTGGACTGAAAAAGTTTTGGGAGGGGTCATTACACGTTCCTTTGTGACGAGTATCACACCGTGAGAAACAGCATGTTTTTGTCTTCGACCCACAACGAAACGTCTCAACCTAGCCTATCCAAGCATCAGGCAGGATTTTCGCTAGTGGAATTCATGATCGCGCTTACGTTGGGCATGGTTGTATTGCTTGGTGTTGGTTCTATTTTTATCGGTAGTCAGCAGACCTATCGGGTTCAAGAAGATAACGCCCGCATTCAGGAATCGGGTAGATATGCGCTGGAAATGATTGGCCGCAGTATCAGGCAGGCGGGCACAAATGCGGAGATGAATTTCAACAAAACGGCAACCACAGCGCAATGTAATGTGGCGGGTGTATGTATTGCTATTGGCGGAGTCAATGGCGCCTTGGCGACGCCTGATACGCTAACCGTGCAATTTTATGCGGGTAGCGAAGAATTTGTTCCCACTCCGGCACCAGGCTCATGGATAGCCCGTAACTGTACTGGCGGTCAAGCTGCATTAGGCGCAGTGGTAAGCAACGCATTTGACATCGCGGGAACCGATCTGCGATGTACTGGCAGTGTAGGAGGCGTTGTAGGAGGAGTGCAACCACTGGTTGAAAATGTCCAGGATTTTCAGGTGATTTACGGCATAGATACCGACGTTTCGGGGAGCACAGGATATCGGTCAGCTGATTTATATGTGGCCGCGCCCACTGCGGCACAATGGCCGAATGTCGTGACCGCGCGCGTTTGTGTGCTGATTCAATCGGCCAATAACAACTTGACCACCTCACGGCAGAGCTATCTTAACTGTGCGGGTGCGCTGGGCACCGCAACAGGAGCCGCAGCCTTTACCACAGCAGCTGCCGGGGATCTGCGCTTACACCGCAGTTTTGTGGCCACCTACAACCTGCGTAACCGTGTCGCTGCTGCGCCTTAAGCCCATGATAAATCAACGCTACAATACTCGTCCCGCCAATCACCAGCATGGTATCGCCTTGATTACCGGGTTAATTTTCCTAGTAGTGCTAACTCTAATTTCCGTCACGGCGGCGCGCATGTCCAGTCTTGAAGAGCGCATGTCGGGCAATATGCGGGATCGCTCCATAGCCATGCAGGCAGCCGAAATGGCTTTGCGTGATGCCGAGCGGGATATTCGCGGAGGTACAGGCATTACCCGGGCACCGGTAATTTCCGGATTGACCAACTTCAACTCAACCTGCACTGCTGGCCTGTGTTACAACGGACTCACAGGAAGTGCTAATGGAACAAACTGGAATACCACCCCCGTCTGGAGCGTGGTCAACATGACGGCTGCCCCCAGCGTTGCATATGGCGCCAATACGGGGGCAACACCTATTGGCGAGCTTTCGGCGCAGCCGCGTTACATTATCGAAGGAATCGAGAAAAGTGAAACAGGTACAACCGTTTATTACTACCGCATCACCGTGCGTGCGCAAGGTGCGAACGCTAACACGGTGGTGTGGTTGCAAGAAGTACTCAGGTCATAGCAGTTCCGTTTAATCGAGGAATAGAACTATGAAAATCATCCCCGGCAAGGTTACATCATCGAACTTATTTCGCTTCCGTCCCGCTTCCCGGAGAAAGCATGTCGATCAGCAGAGTGGTCGCATGGAGAACAAGTGATTCCATTCCGTATTACACCATGTGGCTGGGGATTACTGGACAAGCCTGGGCAACCATAGAGGTTGTTATTAACAACTTATTCAAAGGAGTGCATTTCATAATGACTTTTAAACGCAAACCATTGACGCTGTTGCTGTTAGCCACTTTTTCTGTAGGCCATTACGGAGTGGCAAGTGGCACATTATTCATAAGCCAGACCCCTCTGTTTGTTCTTTCTGCGACAAAAGCCAATGTGCTGCTGATTTTTAGTAATTCAAACGCTATGGATGAAGACCCCACCGGCCTGGCTGTGGGTAGCAACAGCTCAACCAGTAAATCAGAGATCGCACGTGTGGCAGCCAGGGAGTTGATTGCGAATTACACCGGACGAATCAATATGGGTTTGATGGCATACCAGCAGAGCGGTGTGGTGCATCAGTGGCTGAATCAAAGCCCTTACGATGCCAGCTTTAACCCAGCCAATTATGATCCAGCCTGGACGGGTGCAAGAGATAGCGCAACCCATAAAAAATTTAAAATCCCCAACTCCAGCAGTCCTAATGCGGCAGGGGCATGCACAACGAGCGGTGGTATTCAGGTTGATTGCGTGTATTACAACGTCAATCTACCTTATTACACGGCAACGCCGCAGGGTAACAGTTTTTGTTATTCAGGCCCGGTTGGGGCAACCACGCCCACCTTTCCGGGTGACCATACAAGTTTTGCTTGCTACGGTACCAAGACAGGTACATCTGATGCCGCACCGGGCGCAGCTGGTGCAGGGTATAGTGCGTTTCAGTTCAATGCAATTTTTGGCCCGACAGAGAGTGATTTTGCACAAAACATTGACGACTTTGGCCAAGTACTAACATCTTCTGATCAGGGGCCGACTTGGTTTGCCAATGGCAGCCCAGGTTTGGGCTATTTGCATGCACCGATCGTAAACCTGGATGCGGTTCAAGCAGGTAAGCTTAATGTAAAGCTGGCAACAAGTGTAGTGCCCACTTGTACTCGTGTCGCAAATGTTTGTACTTGGAACGACAACCCTACCGCCATTTCAGGTGGAAATACCCCTACGAATCCTAACGCGCCCCTGATAAATGCGGGTTTGTCTCCCATTACCGGAACATTCAGGACAGCCAAGGATTACTTTAATGGTGCCACCACGAACTTTACTGCCACTCAAGGCGGGGCGCAGGCGGCACCCATAGCTGCGTGTGGCCACGATTTCGTCGTATTATTGACCAATGGATTACCTAGCCGAACCGCGTCCGGTGGAGCCGTTACTTACGGCGTTGGCCAACCATTTTCGGCGAGTGAGGTGGTAAACGCGGTTGCCGCAGTGACTAATTTGAAAGGTGGTGCGCGTCCAGTCGAAACTTATGTCATCGGTTTTGCCTTGCCGGAATTTACCAATAATTATTTCGTCAGCAACCCACCCAATCCGCTCGATCAAATGGCAGTCGCGGGCGGCACGTTCTCGGCTTTTTTTGCGAACGACCGTGCCTCGCTGAATTCCACATTCAGCAGAATCTTCACCGACATTCTTGCGAAAACGGGATCTGCCGCTGCGGTTGCCACCAATACGGCGAATCTTCAGATCGACAATTATATCTTCCAGGCTAAATTTCAAACGACGGACTGGAGCGGGCAATTGCTTTCGCTCCGCCTCGACACCAGCGGTGGCTCGGTGGTTTTGACGGAAAAATGGGATGCTGCACCCAAGCTCGATGCTATGTCACCCGCTAGCCGGATCATCCTGACCAAGGGGGCGGCTGGCGGAGTGAGTTTCGAATGGGCAAACCTGACGTCTGGCTCACCCACTAGCCAGCAAACCTTGCTCAACACTAACAATCTTAATGTCGACGATGGACTGGGTTCGGCTCGCCTGAATTACCTGCGTGGTGAGACATCCAATGAAGGTAACTCGGCGGGGCAGTTCCGTGTTCGTAACTCGTCAACCGTGACTGGCAGCGTCCTTGGCGATATCGTCAATTCCGGCCCGCTTTATGTAGGCGCACCCAAAGCCGGTTATTCGGATGTCGATTACCCTGGCTATGCTGCTTTTCGTGCGCGGTATTTGAGTCGTAAACCGGTGGTATATGTAGGGGCAAACGATGGTATGTTGCATGGCTTCGATGCGCAACTTGATAGCGGCGGAGACCCGGTTTCCACAGGGGGAAACGAGGTGATTGCCTATGTACCTTCGCAAATGTTTGGCTCCCTGAGCCAGCTCACTGCTCAAACCTATAACCAGAACCATCGCTATATGGTAGATGGCACACCCATGTCAGCCGATGTGTATTTGCCGTCACTGACAGGCAGTAGCGTAGACAAGTGGCGCACCGTGTTGATCGGCAATATGAACAGCGGCGGCAAGGGTTATTTTGCGCTCGATATCACCAATCCCAATCTGTCCAGTATGTCTGCACCCACCTTCAGCACTGGCAATGCAGCAGATTTGCTGTTATGGGAATTCACCGATGCCGATGACACCGATATGGGCTACGCGTATAACCTGCCACCACAGGATTCGGGTAATAGTCAGGCCAAGCAGATCGTCAAGCTGCAAAACGGTAATTGGGCAGCAGTCGTCGGCAATGGTTACAACAGCACGAGTGGCCAGGCGGTGTTGTATCTGCTGAACATTGAAAAGGGGATTGATGGCAGTTGGGTTACCTCGGGCGATTTCTTTAAAGTGGTGGCGGATGGTGGACCCAACAATGGTTTGTCGACACCCGTACCTTACGATAGTGATGGGGATGGCATGGTAGATGTTGCCTACGCGGGCGATCTGCTGGGTAATATGTGGCGGTTTGATATCAGTACCCCCTCCACCCCCGTCGCCTCACTCTTGTTCAGTAGCGGAACAACCAAGCCGGTTACGACCCCCCCCGTAGTGTTCACTCATCCATACGGCGGTAACATGGTGTTATTTGGGACGGGCAAATATCTGGAACTGACAGACAACGCAACTACCGCAACGCAAACGATATATGGCGTACGCGATAGTGCTTCAGGCACAGTGCTGGCGAGCGCGTTGGAAGTGCGTACCATGCTTGATCCAACTGGGAAGCGCACGATATCAGGTGCGTTGATTGATTGGTCAACAAAGAAGGGGTGGCTCCTCGACCTTCCTGCTTCAGGGGAGCGTCTGACCGGTGTCTCCAAACTGGAGAGCGGTAAGTTTTTCTTTAATACCTTGATTCCTTCCACGGTACCATGCGAATCCGGGGGGACGGGTTGGTTGATGGCGGTGGATAGTCTGACCGGAGCTCAGCCTGGCTTTCTGGTGTTTGACGGGAATCACGATGGTGTTTTTAGTGATGCAGATAAGGACTTCGGTGGATTAAAGATCGGCGCCGCCATCGGAGGTACGACGTTTATCAAGGCAGCAGCAGGTGGTTCGGCCGGGACAGGTAGTTCGGGCGGAACAGGTGGTTCGGGCGGAACAGGTGGTTCGGTCGGGATTGGTATTGCCTCACTGACCAACGGCATATTAAGTACACCATTGATTAATTTCGGTTCCTTGTCTGGTGGCCGCGTCAACTGGCGGGAAATTTTGCAATAAACGGGGAGGGTTCCATGCGAGCACATAAGATTGAGAGTCACGCCGATAGGGTTACACCTGCACGGTTTACGATGCTGGCAATACTTAAACGCCAGCCCGCCGGGTTTACGCTGGTTGAACTGATGGTCACGGTGGCAATCATCGGCATTATCTCTGCGATTGCTTACCCCAGTTACACGCAGTATGTGTTACGTGCAAACCGGGCGGAGGTACGCGCTATATTACTGGAGACCATTCAGTTTCTTGAACAGAATTACACTACGGCTAATCGCTATGACCTAGACAGTGCAGGCAATGCTATCGTGTTGCCATACGCAACTTCACCAAAAGCCGGGACAGCAAAATACAACATCACCGAAACGTCTGGTGCAGCCCAAACTTTTGCGCTTAGTGCGGCACCTACTGGCGTCATGACTGGTGATGCATGCGGCACCTACACACTGGATAATACTGGGGCACAAGGAAATAGCGCAGGCACAATAGCCGAGTGCTGGGGAAAATAGTCAAGAGATATTGGCAAATAGTTCTGTTAAAACAATTACAAATATTCCGTTCGGATTGAGCTTGCGAAGGCCAGCATCGGCGCGGGATCAGCGGTTCGACAAGCTCACCGCAAACGGTAATGGTTTTGTTGGAGCGATCGACTCGTTTCTGTGGGTGATTATTGCTTTTTGTCCACTTTGATCTGACCGTCGCAGGCGTGCCGGATGTTGATTTAACCCACTGCCGTCCATACCATATTGTTTGAGACGGCGGCATATTTTTCAATAGGAGGATAAGTGATGAAACAGCTTGTTGCGATATTTTTTTCAGTCATTTGTTTCGGTAGCTTGGCGCATGCCAGGATGCAGATTGGCACACCCCAGTCGGCAAACGTCGCCTCGGCCACGCCAAAAGATTCTGTCTGGCAGAGTGGCAGGGTGGGTGAAATCCACGCAGATGCAAGCACAATGGTGATTGGAGGAGTGACCTATGCATATACCCCTTTAAGGACAAAAGTCACAGTAAATGGAAAGCGTGCCACGATCAGTGACGTACGCAAGGGTACAGTGGTACAGTTTGAAGCTGTATCGCTAGATAAGAATCAATTGAATCTTTTAACAACTGTCAATATGCAGATTCTAAGTAAGCAGAATAAATAAGGCTATGCCACAATTGCCTGTTGATTCTTGGCAACTATTTAGTACCTGCCAGCAAACGGCTGTTATTGAAAAACCTTTCCTGAATTTTCAGTTCGTTCTCCACAAATTTTTTTGTGGCAGGAAGTTAAAAAACTTTACTATCCTGATACTGATGCATTAATTTACTTAACTCCGGGCGATCGCAACTCCCCTATTGTTAAAGTCAGGCCTAAAGAAATTTAGTGTTGCTGAAGTCGCCAGTTTCAATCAGTATCCTTTTATAACACCTCTTCCACATCCGGTGTAACAAATTGTTTTTAAGTAGATAATGGGTCGCGTATCTGGACCCATTATTCAGGAACCACACCCCTTCAGTGACATATGCCACGCTTATCAATTGACGGTCGTTATCTGCAAATTCAATGGTAGATGCCATTGATTCATTGACGGTCATACCACGCCAGAATCGACTCGACAGGGATATTTTGGAAACTATATTTCAATACGAGTACCCATTTCAACAACCCGATTCGTTGGGATTTTATAAAACTCCGTCGCATTCATCGCGTTCTTGGACATCATAATAAATATCCATTCACGCCATTTCATCATGCCAGGAGTCGACGCTGAAACAATCAAAGCGCGAGACGTAAAGAAAGTTGTATCCATCATGTCAAATGTCATCCCCAATGGCGCACATAAATCCAAAGCGGCAGGTACATCGGGTGTTTGCATGAATCCGTAAAAAACCCTCACCCGATAAAAGCCCTTGCCCAAGTCATTAATTAACAGGCGGTTACCCTTCGTAACAAAAGGTTTGTCTTCAATAATGACGGAAAGCAAAACATTGCGTTCATGCAGCACTTGATTGTGTTTCAGGTTGTGTAGTAATGCGGCAGGTGCCCCCTCATTAACGCCAACCAGGAAAACAGCGGTTCCGTGTGCCCGGTTGACATCGCCCACATAATCCACAATGGTCTGAACAGGGATCGATCGACGGGCAATCACTTCGAACAACAACTTTCTTCCGCGCTTCCAAGTGGTGAGGACAACAAATGAAACGAGAGCGATACCCAACGGGAACCAGCCACCTTGCGGAATCTTTATGGCATTGGCCGCAAAATAGGCCAAGTCAACGCAAAGAAATGTGCCTATCAGAGGAATAACCAGCCATGGGGACCAACGCCAAGCAACAAGCACAAAAGCAATCAGCATTGTGTCGATCATCATCGTTCCGGTAACTGCAATGCCGTAGGCTGCCGCCAGATTGCTGGAGCTTTGAAAGGTGAGGACCAAATAAATCACTGCCAGATACAGCGTCCAATTAGTAAAGGGGACGTAAATCTGACCATGCGCTTTACTAGAAGTTTGGCGGATTTCCATTCTAGGCAAAAAACCCATCTGCACTGATTGACTTGCAACTGAAAATGCACCTGATATCACTGCCTGTGAAGCAATCACTGTTGCCGCAGTTGCAAGCAAGACCATTGGAATTATGGCCCACTCAGGAGCCAGAAGAAAGAATGGACTTTTGATAGCTTGTGGGTTGTTTAGCAACAGTGCACCTTGCCCGAAGTAATTGAATACCAGCGCAGGCAGTACAAAGGAGAACCAGGTTAGCCTAATTGGAAACCGTCCAAAGTGTCCCATGTCGGTATACAAAGCTTCGCCACCCGTAACGGCAAGCACGACTGAGCCGAGAGTCAGAAATGAAAGCCAAGGGTCAAGCACAAGAAATTGGTAGGCATAAACAGGATTGAGTGCCAAAAGTACATGCGGACTTTGCGCGATCGATAAAACACCTAGAACGCCCAAGACTAAGAACCAAAGGATCATGATGGGACCGAATGCCATTCCCATCGCACCAGTGCCGCGTTTCTGAACAAAGAACAATGCGGTGAGCACCATAATAGTGATCGGCAGCACAAAGCTATTTAGTTGGGGCGCAATAATATTCAGACCTTCGACGGCTGATAGCACTGAAATGGCCGGTGTAATCATGCTATCGCCAAAAAATAATGCAGCAGCAAATACACCCAGCATTGCGAACAACCACTTGGATTTGGGTTTGTCGGAATACAATTCGCTAACCAAGGCCAGCAAAGCCAATGACCCCCCCTCACCATGATTGTCGGCTCGCATAATAATGATCACGTATTTCAGTGACACCAACAGCATGATGGTCCAGAACATTATCGAGAGTACACCAAGGACATTGGCCTCAATGACTGGCAGAGGATGATGCCCAGCGAAGGTTTCCTTCAAGGCATAAAGGGGGCTGGTGCCAATGTCGCCATACACGACACCAATTGCGCCCAACATCAGTGCGGATAGATTTTTCTGCGTTTGCGGGCTGCCCATATACTCTCTAATCTCTGCCTTGCCCAAAGTGGGTAGCTCTACGCTTAATTATTTCAACAAAGGCAATAGTAACGGGTCCAGTCGCTTGATCAATACAAAATGGATCTGTCGCCTTACCTCAACGCCCTGCCCCGTAACGAATCTAATATGTGAATGGCTATAATCACGTAATGAGTCGTGGTAGAAACTGAGGTCGTATAAAAATATTCCGTTCTCCCGAATATGCTGAAGTATTCCTACATACTCTAATTAAGCAAGGATATCAAACTGACGGATGAAGTAGAAGATGTATGTAAATTTATCATTAATCAAGCAGTTTGACCCATTAGTTCAGCTGCGTGTACCGGTTGTCCAAGTCGAAAAAGCTGCTTTGCATGTTTGCCTACCCTGTCTATATTTATCCTTAGCATTAACGCAAAACACAGCAAATTCGATTACAGAGATAGGGGATTTTTAGAGGTGCCCTATAGTAAAACGATAGTATTTTGTGCTAGGTATGGTTGAACGCGACTAACCGTTGGAAATACTGTTGACCCAGTGGTAGCGATCTGGGTCTTCATGGAGTAAAAACTCCATAATCGCTTCGCGTTTTGACTGGTTGGCACGAAGAATAATGCCACGCAAGTCATAATCGATTGAGCTTTCTTTGGCTCCGCGCGCAGTGGCTTTTTCGTACCAGTCACGGCCGACATCATAGTGCCCGAGTTCAAAGTTGACAGCGCCGAGTAAAGTACATGGTCGGAAGTCTTTCGGCGTCAGCATGTTGGCCTGCTCGCCATGTTTCAGCGCTTCATCCAAGCGCCCCATGTCGCGCATGACGCCACCATGAGTTGTGGCAATTGCTGACCGTAACTTTGGAGCTCGCAACTGTTCCTCAGGGATAGCTGAAAGCAAGTCGTGTGCTTTTTTAGGCAGCTTGCATTTGCGGTAATGGCTGCTTGCATTGACTGCATGCCATGGGTTTCCCGTTCGCTTGTATTCGCTTAGGTAGAATTCTGCTTCACGTTTATGGATTGCCTCCCGTAGAGGCTGAGAGTAGTAATCTTGGCCGTGAGTTGTCAGCCATAAGATATCGTCGTCTGTACGTCGGTTGCCACTCTCGATGCGGCGGAGAATATCCATAAGCTGCGCCAAACATTCCACTTCGACGTATTGGTCAATATTGTAGCACTCGCGAAGTGCTTTATTTTTAAGCCTAGCAATGTACTTAGGATTGCTCTCGCGCTCACGACGAGCTGCTGCCTGACGGGCGAACAATGCTGTTTCACGGGCCTTTTGCTCGGCTGCCCGCACCAACATTGCCGAGTGTTTAGCCATCCTTTCAGCTTCGACCGCCAGCGCACGCTTAGCTTGTTCAAGGGTAGCAGCCTCGCAGAATTTATCATAGGTAATTGCGCCCTGAGCAAACTGGTGAAGTGCGATGAGCTCTTGCTGGTAAAGATAGTACATCGCTAAGGTGGTAAGCGAACGCTTTTGCTGAAGGTCATTCAAAATGTTACGCAAGCGGCTAGCTGGGATAGTAGCGCCTGGAAGGTCGCTGACAAAGTAACGTTGAGCGAGCTCAAGTAAAATCGGACGGGCCATATATTATTGTACGGACGTCCTGCAAAGAAGTATTGCAGGTAAGCTGCCATTGTATGCGATTAGTCAATTTCTACAATGTCAAAATTCTGTGTGAACAGCCACGCTGAGAGACCGCTTACTGAAGCATCGACGATCTGGTATCGCGATCAGCATCAATAAGTTGAGACATGAGCATAAAGCAGAATTTTATAAAATAAAGTTAGCTTCCCCGTGCCCAGATTTATCCCATATGGCGCACCATGTGGACGGGGCACAGCGGCTATTGTAAAGTTATTCGGTACATTTACAGACCATCTGCAATTGGCACTTAACGGCTACTGGCAAGTAATAAGTAACCACATAGCTATCTGTTCACAGTAAATAATTCTGTAGAAAACATAAGCGTAGGGGCAGAATAACCTCTAGTGTGATACCTTTCTTTTTATGACTGCTCCTACCGCCCAACAAATTCTCCACGATGTTTTCGGCTACACGTCCTTTCGCGGTGAGCAGCAATCCATAGTTGAATATGTTGTTGCCGGGGGTGATGCTCTGGTATTAATGCCAACCGGCGGCGGCAAGTCGTTGTGCTACCAACTTCCCGCATTGTTGCGGCGGGGAGTGGGCATAGTGGTGTCGCCGTTGATTGCACTTATGCAGGATCAGGTAGACGCACTTAGCCAGCTTGGTGTGCGCGCCGCTTTTCTTAACTCCAGCCTGGATGCGAACACTGCCCGTGCCGTGTCCAGCCGTTTGTTGCGGGGTGATTTGGATCTCTTGTATGTGGCGCCAGAACGGTTGCTGATGTCTGGCTTTTTGTCCATGCTGGAACAAGTGCAGGCCGAGCATGGTATAGCATTGTTTGCCATTGACGAGGCGCATTGTGTATCGCAATGGGGCCATGATTTCCGTCCAGAGTATCGCGGCCTGACGATATTACATGAACGCTTTCCAGACGTGCCGCGCATCGCGCTGACGGCCACGGCGGATGCGCCGACGCGAGGCGAGATTGTCGAGCGGCTGGCGCTGGAGCAGGCGCGCCAATTTGTGTCCAGCTTCGACCGTCCCAATATCCGTTACAGAATAACGCTGAAAGCCAATGCCCGGCAGCAATTGCTGACCTTTCTGGAAACAGAGCACGCCAATGATGCGGGCATCGTATATTGCCTGTCGCGAAAAAAAGTGGATGAAACGGCCAGTTGGCTGCAGGAGCGCGGATGGAATGCATTGCCTTACCACGCCGGGCTGGATGCGGCCGTGCGGAGCGAGAATCAACGTTCTTTCCTGCGTAAGGAAGGCATCATCATCGTCGCCACTGTCGCATTCGGCATGGGCATTGACAAGCCCAATGTGCGCTTTGTCGCTCACCTTGATCTGCCCAAGAGCATGGAAGGCTATTATCAGGAAACGGGCCGTGCCGGGCGCGACGGCCTGCCCGCAGATGCATGGATGACTTACGGTTTGGGCGATGTGGTTTCCATGCGCCAGATGTTGGCATCCGGCGAGGCGACCGAGGAGCGCAAACGATTAGAGATTCATAAACTTGATGCGCTACTGGGGTTTTGCGAATCCACTGCGTGCCGCCATCAAATTATATTGCGTTACTTTGGAGAGGGGCACCCGGGCAATTGTGCCCAGTGCGACAATTGCCTGGAGCCGATGGAGACTTGGGACGCGACTCAAGCAGCACGGATGGCTTTGTCATGTGTTTACCGCACCGGGCAGCGCTTCGGTGTTGGTTATTTGATTGACGTGCTACTGGGCAAGGTCACGGCACAGGTCGAAAAATTTCGTCACCAACAACTGAGTACCTTTGGGATCGGCCAGTCGCTCTCGCAGACTCAATGGAGCAGTGTCTATCGCCAGTTGGTTGCTGCCGGTTTGCTCAATGTGGATATGGAAGCTTACGGCGGATTGCGTCTAACCGAACAAGCGCGCCCGGTGCTACGCGGTGAGTCCGAAGTGTGGCTGCGACGCGATGCTGAACCGGCTAAAAGCAAAATCAGTAAAATTGAACGCGGCGCAAGAATGCGTGAAGCATTTGCCGGTGCAAATGAAGACCCGCTGTGGCTGGCACTTAAAGCCAAACGCATGGCGCTCGCCCGCGAACAAGGCGTACCGCCTTATGTGATTTTCCACGACAGCACTTTGCTGGAAATCCTCAAACTTCGCCCTGGTAATCTCACCGATTTGGGAAAAGTTAGCGGGGTTGGGTTAGCCAAATTAGATCGTTATGGAGATGATTTTTTGAAAGTAATTGAGGATGAGAGAAATGGTGTTAACTAAGCCAAAAATCCAGCTGAAATATTTATGGAAATCACGTTAGTTACTCCAGCAACGTTCAACTTCAAGATTTCTCCAGTAGTTCAGCCGACTATTGGCACAGTGCCTCAAATCACGCTCCGCATCAACTGAGAATTCTCATACGATTGACAGCCTTCAAATTCCGCCCGATAATTAACCAATAAGTTAATTATCCAATTAGATAGATACATATGTCCACAAATGGCACCATAGACCATCTCAGCGCAACCTTCTCAGCGTTAGCAGATCCCACACGACGGGCGATGTTGTCGCGTTTGGCTGCGGGTGAAGCATCGGTTAACGAGCTTGCTGCGCCATTTGCAATGAGCTTACCTGCTGCATCAAAGCACATTAAAGTGCTGGAAAAAGCCGGACTCGTCACTAAAGGGCGTGACGCGCAATGGCGCCCTTGCCGTATTGACGGTGAACAGCTGAAAGTGGCGATGGACTGGATTGGTCAATACAAACAGTTTTGGGAAGATCGCCTGGATCGCTTGGATACTTATTTACTTACCCTGCAACAAAACCCAGACCCCGATATTAACCCTAGCAAAGGAGAGTAAAGTGAAAACTGAAGAATCATCTAGCCAATTCAACCCCAAACTTGACCTCACTTTTGAGCGCATTGTTGATGTTCCAAAAGAACTTGTTTGGCGAGCTTGGACTGAGCCAGCGCTGCTTAAACCGTGGTTTTGCCCGTTGCCCTGGAAAACAATAGACGCGGAGATTGATCTGCGACCCGGTGGCATGTTTCGCACCACCATGCAGTCGCCAGAAGGTAAGGACTTCCCCAATATCGGCTGCTATCTGGAAGTTATCTCCAACCAAAAACTAGTCTGGACGAATGCCTTGTTGCCAGGCTTTCGTCCCAGCACGCCCAGCCCAACTTGCGGAGACGAACAGGTAGATTTTAAGTTCACCGCCATCATCGAGCTGGCAGACCACCCCAGCGGCACACGCTACACCGCCACGGTAATCCACGCGGATGAAACAGGTTGCAAGCAACACGCTGCAATGGGTTTTGAAAACGGCTGGGGTACAGCGCTCGATCAATTGATTGCTATGATCAAGAAAGGCATCTGATCATGTCTGTCGTGACTCCCGAGAAATCCAACGAACTCATCATCACTCGAACATTCGATGCGCCAAGAGCTTTAGTGTGGAAGGCGTGGACTGACCCCAAGCACGCGTTGAATTGGTGGGGGCCAAGCCATCATCCCGCCGTCAATGTGATGTGGGATGTGAGGTCGGGCGCTCGTTGGCGCAATTGTTTGCGTTCTGTTGAAACCGGAGATTTGTTATGGCACGGTGGCGAATTTCGTAAGGTAGTTGAGCCAGAATTACTTGCATTTACTTTTGCGTGGGAAGAAACAGGCGAACGAGGCATAGAAAATTTAATAATTATCACCCTTACCGAGAATCATGGAAAAACGACTATGGTGCTGAGGCAAACACCATTTCAGTCATTGCTCGAGCAAGAGGGACATAACGAAGGCTGGAACAATACATTTGACCGTTTAGCGACCTATCTGACAAAGGTTATTTAATCGTTTTCAACCCCAGCAGGAGAAAAACCATGCAAAAAATCACCACTTGTTTGTTGTTCGACGGACAAGCCGAAGAAGCGATGAACTATTACGTCTCTATTTTTAAAAACTCAAAAATATTGAAAGTCACTCACTACGGCCAAGGCGCGCCCATGCCAGAGGGCACAGTAATGACCGCAAATTTCGAGCTGGAAGGACGCCAATTTATGGCGCTAAACGGGCCGTTGTACAAATTTTCACCTGCGACCTCTTTCGTCGTGAACTGCGAAACGCAGGAAGAAGTGGACTACTACTGGGACGCATTGGTCGCTGGCGGCAAGCCCAGCCAATGCTCGTGGCTAGACGATAAATACGGCGTGTCATGGCAAATTGTTCCCAAGCAACTCATACAATTGATAAGTGACCCAGACCCTGTTAAAGCGGGGCGTGTGATGCAAGCAATGATGACTATGTCGAAAATCGTGATTGCAGATATACAGCAAGCTTACGACGGGAAGTAAGCGGTTTGTCAGCAGGTAGTACGTGCACCAAGTAAGTAATTTTAATATTCATCAAAAATCTAGGAGAATTAACCATGACCAGTTTAAAAGTCAAAGCCATTCCTGATGGCATGCATTCGATTACTCCATACATCATCTGTGCAGACGCATCGGAGGCTATTACGTTTTACAAAAATGCATTCAATGCCATAGAGTTAATGCGCCTCCCAGGCCCAGACGGCAAAATCATGCACGCCTGTGTCCAGATAGGCGACTCACAATTGATGCTCACTGAAGAAAACCCGAAATGGGGCGCACTGGGACCAAAAACATTGAAAGGCTCACCGATCACGATCCATTTGCAAGTCGAAAACGCGGACGAAACTATGGCGCAAGCTGTCGCAGCGGGTGCGAAAATTACCATGCCTATTGCGGATATGTTTTGGGGCGATCGATACGGTCAAGTGGAAGACCCGTTTGGTCACCGCTGGTCGATAGCCACCCATACGCGTGATGTGACTCCGCAAGAAATGCAGGCGGAGATGGCCAAGATGAGCTGCTAAAATCAACCATCATTTACCTTTGAGAATTATATTAGGGCTATGCTGAACATGCCCCGTACTTCTAATAGTCCAAAATAAATGTGACGCGCTTCATTCTCCATAAATGTTGGATTGTTAGAGGTACCCTATAGGTAAAATTCAATAAAAACATAATTTTTAGGTTTATTCTAGTCTGCGCAATAAGATAATTTCCTTTAGAATTAACAACCGACTAAATGGCTAGTGCAGTGCTTGCGAATTGTTCGAATTATTCGGCTTTTTGTTTATCGTGCTCGCGTCCTTTCCACGAAGCGAAAGATGAATCTGAGTACGTTGATCATTCTTAACAATGAGCGTCAAAACGAATTGAAGTGTCGCGTGAGGTCGCAGCCACTGTATGTGCACAGCATAAGGCGTGCGCGCAAAGCGCTGCTTGCTACCGACGAGGTTGGCTATTTTGAAATTACTCAGAGGTTCAAAATCAGCCGAGGGGAAATAATTGCATGGCACTATCGATTCGCCAATGGCAGCTTAGAGGCGATTCAGTCTAACTTTCCACGTAGCGGGCGCAAGAATTGGGTCGTACACAACTTGCATTGCCGCTGAATAAAGGGCGCACGGCGACCATGACACACGATTTCAAATGCAACGGCATAACGACATCATTAGTTGCGCTCAACATGCTTAACGGACAGGTATCATGCAGTGTCAGCAGCTGCACTGCCATATTTAAAGAGCAAGTCACCATGCACAAGCAAAATTCGAAACGCTTCATCTGGCCTGCCAAGGTCAATGATATTCTCCAGAATCTCAACATTCTTGCCATTCGTAAACTTGGTCCGAAGATAAATGACGCAATACCCTAGCATGCTGCAATTTGATGTTTTGATTATAGGCAGCGGACTGGCAGGGCTTTCATTGGCATTGAAACTTGCCGATCAGCGAAAAGTTGCCGTCATCACCAAGAAATCACTATTGGAAAGTGCGAGTGTGTGGGCACAGGGCGGAATTGCTGCTGTGTTGTCGCAAGAAGATTCTCTGACCGAGCATATACAGGATACCGTGACCGCCGGTGCAGGTCTTTGCGACCCGGCCGCCGTGCGCTATGTTATCGAGCACGCCAAACCGGCAATTGACTGGCTCATTGCACAAGGCGTGCCGTTCACACGTGATGCCGATACCGATACCGGCTATCACCTGGCACGCGAAGGCGGCCACAGCCGTCGACGTATCATCCACGCCGCCGATGCCACTGGCTATGCCGTACAGAAAACGCTCGCCTCCAAAGTTCTGGCGCATCCCAACATCACACTGCTGGAACATTACATTGCCATCGATCTGATTACTGGGAACAAACTCGGTTACACGCACAATCAGTGCTATGGCGCTTACGCACTCAACAGTCTGAGCGATGAAGTCAGCACCATCGCTGCTCATGACACAATTCTGGCCACCGGCGGTGCTAGCAAGGTCTATCTTTACACCACCAATCCAGACACCGTCACTGGCGATGGCATTGCCATGGGTTGGCGTGCCGGTTGCCGGGTGTCCAATATGGAATTCATTCAATTTCATCCGACCTGTCTATATCACCCGCACGCCAAGTCTTTCCTCATTTCTGAGGCAGTTCGAGGTGAGGGTGGCATCCTGAAGCTGCCCGACGGCACACGATTTATGTCTGCTCACGATGAGCGCGCCGAACTTGCGCCGCGCGACATCGTCGCTCGCGCTATTGATTTTGAAATGAAAAAGCATGGTTTAGATTGCGTGTATCTCGATATTTCACATAAATCAGTTGAATTTTTGCAAGCGCATTTCCCTACCATCTACTCGCGCTGCCTGTCGCTGGGTATTGATATCTCGCGCCAGCCCATTCCTGTGGTACCGGCAGCTCACTATACCTGCGGTGGTATCGTTACTGATCTGCATGGACGTACCGATCTCGCCAATCTCTATGCCGTTGGCGAAACTGCACACACCGGCCTGCATGGAGCCAACCGGCTGGCAAGCAATTCCCTGCTGGAGTGTATGGTGTTTGCCGATGCTGCTGCACGCAACATATTGGCCTCGCCGCAAAGTCAGTTCATACCACTGCCGCAATGGGATGAGAGCCAGGTGACCGATGCCGACGAAGAAATTATTATCTCGCACAACTGGGCGGAATTACGCCAATTCATGTGGGACTATGTCGGAATTGTGCGCACCACTAAAAGACTGCAACGTGCACAACACCGCATTCGATTATTGCATGAGGAAATTAACGAGTATTACGCCAATTTTCATGTTACAGCTGATTTACTGGAACTGCGCAACCTGGTGTTAACAGCCGATCTCATCGTACAAAGTGCGTTGTTTCGGCACGAAAGTCGTGGCTTACACTACAGCAAGGACTACCCCGATACGCGGCCGCTGGCCGCATCGACCATACTCACTCCAACTGCATAAAATATGCCTTTAGGGTATACATATTGCGCAATCAAGCAGATATCCACTTGCTTGGAATGCGCTTCAACAGCAGCAACATAGTTAAATTTAATAAATGCGCAAGTTGGCGCATTATTTGGCAATTATTTATTGAATTGTTTAGAATACTGCCCTCACTTTGCATAAGTATATCCATTGGTGGTGTAGGACATAATGTCCAGTATCGTACGAAATAAATTTCGTGCGAAATGCAACATTAATTATTGAGCAGGCAATAGTACTTAGCGTATTTAGTCTATTAAGGAGACGAAGTGGAAAAAATTGAAAAAGATGTTGCAAAAGACTATTGGGAAAATCAGGCTAAAACCCATAAAGGTTCACATCTAGCATCTTGGAGCGATAACTTTATGATTGAACTTGAAATCGATGCTATAGGAGAGCATATTTCAAGTGGGGATCATGTTCTTGATGTAGGTTGTGCAAATGGATATTCCGCGTTCCAACAATTGGAACGGCACAAAGATGTTGGCTCTATAACAGGGGTTGATTTTGCTGAGAACATGATTAAACAGGCCAACCTTCTGAAAAAAGCTCAGTGGGTAGGAGATGTTGTAAAGTTTGAAATTGGCGACATTAACGCTTTACAATTTCCTGACGATACTTTTGATTTAGCTTATGCCACACGAGTGGTCACCCTTATGGCTACCTGGGAAGAACAGCAAATTGCTATCAATGAATGTCTGAGGGTTGTTAAGCCAGGCGGTAAGGTGATCTTATCCGAGCCTTTTTTGGAGCCATTTACATTGCTCAATGCAATGAGGCAACTTAAGGATATGCCCCCATTGATTGAGCATGACTCAAATCGATTCTTTAAAAAAGCTGTATTAGAGGAATTTCTCACTCAAAAGGGTTTGACGTTTAAGGTAGATGAATTTTCATCAATTTATTACCTGGGATCAAGATTTTTGAGGGAATTGGTAACAGACCCGGCAGCATACCCTGGCTTCAACCCGATTAACCGTCTTTTTTATGATATAGAAAAAGACTTTTCTGGCGGTGGTTTTGGCATTCAGCAGGCTTATATTATTACCAAATAAAATCAGTATTGCATGACTCACACCAGAATAGAGCACGACACCTTCGGCCCCATAGAGGTTGCAGCTGACCGACTTTGGGGCGCGCAAACACAACGTTCGCTTGAGTATTTCCATATTTCTTCCGAGCGTATGCCGGAGGAACTCATCCTTGCACTCGCCATGGTCAAGCGCGCTTGCGCGCAGGTTAATCGCGATTTGAATCTACTAAGCGCGGCCAAGGCGGATGCTATTGTGCAGGCGGCGGATGAAATACTGCTTGGCCAGCATACGCAAGAGTTTCCTCTTTCTGTTTGGCAAACAGGTTCGGGCACCCAGACCAATATGAACTTGAATGAGGTGCTCGCTAACCGTGCTTCTGAACTGCTAGGCGGTAAGTGGGGCAAAGACCGTCTGGTACATCCCAATGATGATGTAAATCTCGGTCAATCATCAAATGACATTTTTCCCACTGCCATGCACGTGGCAGCCTGCCTCAGTATCACTCAATCCCTGCTTCCTGCGCTGCGCAAACTGCGCTCGACATTGGAAGAAAAATCCCGCAACTTTGACGCCATCGTCAAGATTGGGCGCACGCACTTGCAGGATGCCACTCCGCTAACGCTTGGGCAGGAATTTTCTGCTTACGTGGCGCAGTTGGATTATGCTGAATCCATAATTAATGCTTCCCTGCCCTCGCTGTGCGAACTTGCGGTCGGAGGGACTGCAGTTGGAACCGGACTTAACACACATGTCGAATTCGGGGAACGCGTTGCTGCGGAACTCGCTCGCAGCACCAGCTTGCCGTTCAAAAGCGCGGCTAACAAGTTTGCAGCTCTGGCCGCACATGACACTCTGGTGGCAGCACATGGCATGCTCAAAACACTCGCTGCCGCTCTTATGAAAATTGCTAACGACATCCGCTGGATGGCTTCGGGACCACGCTCTGGTCTTGGGGAAATCAGTATTCCCGAGAATGAACCGGGCAGCTCGATTATGCCGGGTAAAGTTAATCCCACTCAGTGCGAAGCACTTACCATGCTGTGTTGCCAAGTCTTTGGTAATGACGTTGCTATCAATATCGGTGGCGCTTCGGGAAATTTTGAACTCAATGTCTTCAAGCCACTTATCGTTCACAATTTCCAACAAAGCGTGCGCCTACTTGCTGACGGAATGGCAAGCTTCGAGACACATTGCGTGTGCGGCATCCAGGCCAACGATGAACGTATTGCAGAACTGCTGGAGCGCTCGCTAATGCTGGTGACCGCTTTAACACCGCATATAGGCTACGATCGGGCAGCTAAAATCGCCAAGCAAGCTCACCGGGATGGCGGCACGCTAAAACAGACGGCATTAGCTCTGGGTTATGTTACGGAAGAAGAGTTCGACCGCTGGGTGCAGCCAGCGAAGATGACTTGATCTATCTAAAATTACTGAATCTCGCAACTCTAACATCGCTGACTCATAAATATTGTTGATGTTAGCTCTCTAATCCATAAATTTTAGATCTTCCCCTCTCCCTACTCGTCCACCTGATCTTGTTTATTTGGACGCAGTGCATCAACAAAGCCAAACCGGCTCAGGTCGCGGATTCGCATGGGGTACAGAATCCCGTCCAGATGATCGCACTCATGCTGCACCACGCGAGCATGAAAGTCATTTACCGTGCGATCTATCAATACGCCATATTCATCTCGTCCCTGGTAATGGATAGATTGAAAACGCGGCACCAGCCCGCTTAGTCCCGGCACGCTCAAGCAACCTTCCCATCCTTCCACCATATCAGGATTCAATGTCAATCCCGCATGCGAATCTACTACACTTAATGAATTACCTGATTTTGTTAACGGCGTGATAACGGGGTTAATCAACACCGTTTCCGGGACTGATTTAGCCTCGGGATAGCGAGAATTAAACTGCACACCAAAGATCACTACGCGCAAATTCACGCCTATCTGAGGTGCTGCCAACCCCGCACCGTTTAGCGCCTGCATGGTGTCGCGCATATCAAGCAGCAAGGCATGCAGTTCCGGCGTATCGAAATCAATCACTTCCTCCGCGCAACGCAACAGGCGTGCATCGCCCATACGTAATACTTCCCTAATCGCCATCAGAATACACCATACATTCAAGGATGTTGCGCACGCGCGCCATGGCAGGTTGTGCCACTGTACTGATAGTTTCCAAATGCACGCCATCGCGGCTGCTACCACGTCCGGCAGCATGATTTACCACCACCGCGATAGCGGCGTAATTCAAGCCAAGTTCTTTGGCCAAGGCGGCTTCGGGCATACCAGTCATGCCCACCATATCGGCACCGTCACGCTCCAGGCGATTGATCTCTGCTGCTGTATCCAGGCGCGGCCCCTGTGTAGCGGCATATACTCCGCCATCCAGACAAGGGAAGCCGGCACATCTGCCAGCATCCAGAATTTGTTGGCGTAGTTCCTGACTATACGGCTGGGTAAAATCAATATGCGTTACTGAGCAATCGCGCCCATCAAAGTAGGTAAACTCGCGCCCATAGGTATAATCAATAATTTGGTCTGGCAGCACAAGAACACCGGGCGACAGGTCAGCACGGATTCCCCCAACTGCCGCGACAGAAATAATGCGTTGCGCTCCCTGCTCTTTCAACGCCCACAGATTGGCACGATAATTCACTACATGCGGCGGGATCGTATGGCCGTAGCCATGACGGGCAATAAACATCACCTCATGCTGGCGCAAGCGGCCAAAGACAATCGCTCCGGAAGGCTCACCATATGGTGTGCGCATCACCTGTCGATGTGATATTTCCAGATTGGTCAGCTGCGTCAGCCCCGTACCACCAATAATCGCTAACATTTTTTATTACCTTTTGGAAAATCTAGCAGCCTATCAGACTTACTAATTCCCGCATGACCAAAAATTCAGAAAGCACAAATTAATATACTAATGCAATAAATAGAATGCAATACTTTCATACAGTTGGCTCCATTATTCCTTCGTGGCGTAAATTGCAGGCAGATTACGCCACGCGCCATGTATGTCCATGCCATAGCCGAATACAAAGCGATCTGGTAATTCTACCCCTACAAAATCGGCATGTATCGGCTTGACCTTTGCAATCTTTTTATCCGCAAACACCGCACTGTAAAACCTGGTAGCACCCAAATCCAGCACACGCTGCTTAACTGCGGCCAGTGTCTCACCCTCGTCGAGGATGTCATCCACCACCAAAACCACGCGCCCAGTTACATTTTCGCGTGGCTCGACTTTCCAGTGCAAGGCTCCACCCTGTTGGTGACTGCCATAGCGCGATACATGCACATAATCAAAATCAAGCGGAAAAGTAAGGAGTGGCAGCAACTGCCCGGTAAACACCACCGCACCACCCATCACAGATAGCAATAGTGGATGAACGTCAGTTAATACCGTATTGATCTCCCGCGCGACGTTCATTACGGCCGCTTGCACTTCTCCAGCTGAAATAATCAACTCAGCTTGATTCAGGATATCGTTCGCTTGCTGATTGGAGAGCATTATTTAATCGTTGCCAGGTAAGCGGCAAATCCTTCACTCAGTTCAGGATGCTTAAGGCCGAATGCAACAGTTGCCTTGAGATAGCCCAGCTTGGAGCCGCAATCATAACGGGTACCTTTAAACCGGTATGCCAGCACTTTTTCTTCCTTTAGCAACGCTGAAATACCATCGGTTAGCTGAATTTCGCCGCCCGTGCCCGCCTGCAATTTCGCCAAGTGATGAAAAATACGCGGCGTCAACACATAGCGCCCCACCACCGCCAGAGTGGAAGGCGCATCTGACGGGCTGGGCTTTTCAACGATGGCATGTACCTGCTCCACATTCTGTTCTACATTGCTACTACTAACGATTCCATACTGCCCCGTCTGTGAAGGTGGCACGTCTTCCACGCCGAGCACGGAACATTGATAGCGCTGGTATACATCTGCCATCTGTTTAATGATGGATATGTCTCCAGCGATTAAGTCATCGGCCAAAATCACCGCGAACGGCTCGTTTTGCACCACCGGCTGCGCGCACAAAACTGCATGACCGAGCCCAAGCGTTTCTGATTGCCGGATGTAGATGCAATTCACATGTTTAGGAATGACTTCTTGAACTGCACGTAACAGCTCGCTTTTGCCACGCGCGAGAAGTTCAGCTTCTATTTCATAAGCCGTGTCGAAATGATCCTCAATAGCGCGTTTATTGCGACCAGTAATGAACACCATATCAGTAATACCCGCTGCCACCGCCTCTTCCACCGCATATTGGATTAATGGTTTGTCGACTACCGGCATCATTTCCTTGGGACTGGCCTTGGTGGCAGGCAGAAAACGGCTGCCCAATCCAGCTACCGGAAATACAGCTTTAGTAATTCGAGTCATAACATATTCCCATAACTGTCCGGTTAAAGATTTTAAAAATGAATTACGATTTAGTTGGAAGCTGCTGGCATTTTATTTTTATTTAATAATTGTAAAAACTGTTGTTCATCCAGCACAGCAATATTTAGTTCCCGCGCTTTGCTGAGCTTGGTACCCGCCTCGGCGCCAGCCACCACATAATCGGTTTTCTGCGACACGCTTCCAGTTACGCGTGCGCCGAGCGTTTCCAGCCTCGATTTTGCCTCGTCACGGCTCATGCTGGCAAGCGTACCGGTTAATACAAAAATATTAGCATTCAAAGGTAAAAGTTGCACGGCCATTTCGGCTTGCTCCGGCCACCGTACTCCGGTAGCGCGTAATTGGGCGATCACCTCAATGTTATGCGGCTCGGAAAAAAAAGTTGCAATACTTTGCGCAACAACAGGCCCGATATCGGGTACAAGTTGCAGGCGCGTTTCATCGGCCGATATGAAATTATCCAGCGTGGCAAAATGACGCGCCAGTTCTTTCGCAGTCGCCTCGCCCACATTGCGGATGCCCAGCGCATAGATAAAACGCGCAAGTGTGGTTTGCTTGCTGTTTTCTATTGCGTCCAGCAAATTTTGGGCGGACTTCTCACCCATACGCTCCAGTTGGGCCAGTGCCCGCAAATTCAGTTTATATAAATCGGCAGGTGTATGCACCCATTGCTGTGCCACCAATTGGTCAACCAATTTCTCGCCAAGTCCCTCGATATCCAAAGCACGTCGGCTGGCGAAATGCAACACTGCCTGCTTGCGTTGTGCCGGGCAAAACAGCCCGCCACTACAGCGCCATATTGCCTCGTCCGGCTGTTTGGTAACGTGTGCGCCACATACTGGACAGACTTGCGGCATTTTGAATTCATATGTGTCCACAGGACGCCGCTCGAGCAGGACGCGTGCCACTTCCGGAATAACATCGCCAGCACGCCGAACGCTTACCGTATCGCCGATGCGGATATCCTTACGACGCATTTCCTCTTCGTTATGCAGCGTGGCATTGGTCACCGTTACACCACCGACAAATACTGGGGCCAGGCGCGCTACGGGAGTCAATGCACCAGTACGGCCCACCTGCACCTCAATGTCTAGCACGATGGTCAATGCTTCTTCTGCCGGAAATTTGTGCGCAAGCGCAAAGCGCGGTGCCCGCGATACATAGCCCAGCCTGGTTTGTTGTGAGATGTTATTGACTTTGTATACTACGCCGTCAATTTCGTAGGGCAGCTTGTTGCGCAGTTCACCAATTTCGCGATAATAGGCTAGTAACCCATCGGGTCCGCTCACTACACGGCGTTCCTGTGGCACCGGTATAGACAACTTCTGCAAACACTCTAACTGTTCAGCATGCGTGTCAGGCAATATAAATCCTTCGACCCCGCCTGCCCCATAGGCTAAAAAACTCAGGTGTCGACTGGATGTAATTTGCGAATTGAGCTGCCGCAATGAACCTGCTGCGGCATTGCGCGGATTGGCGAACAGCTTGTCGCCCTTGTCTGCTTGCTGACGATTCAATGCGATAAAATCAACCTTGAACATCAGCACCTCGCCGCGTATCTCTATAAACGGAATGGGCTTGGCTAATCGTCCCGAATCCAAGCGCAAGGGAATATTCCTTACGGTGCGCAGATTTTGCGTCACATCTTCACCAACCTCGCCATCTCCGCGTGTCGCGCCCTGCACAAATACTCCATCGCGATAAGTGAGCGTGACGGCCAGACCATCAAATTTAGGTTCTACGGAATACTCTACTTCGGCCACGCCTAATGTCTCGCGGGTACGAACATCAAAAGCTCGTAACTCTTCTTCATTGAAAGCGTTGTTAAGCGAAAGCATCGGCGAGCGATGGACTACTTTTGTAAAGGATAGTCGCGGCGCGGCACCAACTCGCTGGGTAGGCGAGTCTGGCGTAGTGAGTGAAGGATATTGTATTTCGAGAGCTTGCAGTTCACGGAACATTGCATCGAATTCCGCATCGGTAATCAGGGGATCGTCCAACGTATGATATTGGTAATTATGTCGCTCGATTTCCCCACGCAAACGCGCGATACGCTGCGGCACCGATTCACTCATTAATGGAACCTGATCTGAAAGAAAATTTAGGAAAACAGTCTGCGCGCCTGGGCGCTGCCAGCAATAACATGACCGACTCGCATATCAGCTTCGGCAGCAGCAATGCGCTCACGGATTAGCGTAATGCTGCCTTCACTTAATGCCACATGGCGCGCGTCTACTATGGTCGCGCGCAGTTCGCTAGCCAGTTGTTGTGCCAAAACTACCATTTTATCAAAACTTAATGAGGGTTGTTCAACACGTGGCACATCCAACAACAAAGTCAAGCCGTCTACATGTACTGTATCCAAAGTACCATTTTGAAATGGTGCGTTGTTTTCATTGCACAGACTGAACAAAGTATGTCCGTGCGTATCCACTAAGTGGAACGCGCCGTCCGCCTGTAAACATAAACCGTACTGCTCAGCCACGCGCACTATTTCATTACCAGACAGTATGTGTTCATTGCTGGGAAAAAGATTCAGTCCGATAATCAGATCTACCGCTGCGCAGAAATTGTCCAACTCTACCGCGCGCGCGGTGGCTTCTACCACATCGGGCAGCACCATATCGGCATGCAATTGTGCTGCAATTGTTCGCACCAGTTTGCGAAAGTCCATCAATTTAGCTTCACTCACCGCACCGGCGCGAGTTACTAATTGTAACGCCAGCTTGAACGAGGTATAGGCCCATGGACTACCCTCAATCACTTTCTCCCATTCGCCGCTCGCCACGCTCAAGCCGCATATATGGACGTTTTTATCCAATTCAAAGCGTTGCTGCCATAACAGTTTTAATGCATCTGCATTCACCGGGCTTTTAGGCGAAATCACTGCAATGAAATCGGTTTTCTCATCCAGCAACACGCACATAGCATCTACCGTCTCCCCTTGTTGCGAATCATTGGGCGGTACACTAATGGGCACGGCTGGCTCCATCTTCTCGACCGGCAATTCATCTGTCGGAATTTCTACAGCTGCGCGATATAACGCATCCTCATGCCTATGCTTGAACACCGCGCCGAACTTGCGCCGATATTTGCGCTGCAGCAACCAATTATAAATATATATTGCCAGCACCACGGCGACACCAATGCCCAGCAAGCTAATTTGTAGTTCACTCATATTAAAATAATGCGGTAGATTAATTTTTTCATACGCGGCAAGTCACGCCGTTACTGTTGAATTATCGCAAGAGAGCTGATAAATGGCAAAGGTCAGTAAGCTCTCTTAGTTAAGTTTAGATCATATTTCTGATATTACCTACCGTATTGAAGGCATGGCTGCCGGAACCCTCTGACTCGGCAGAACAAGAAAAATGGTTGGACTTTGAAACTTGTTAGCCTCTTAAGCCACCCACCTCTAGCATCTTGACCAAGGACAACCAGGATGCCTCATCATCTCAGTGCGTACAAGATTCATCCCATTCCACAACGCCCCTGTGCGCTGATAGGTGAAATACAATGCAGCGCAAAAAGAACGTTCATCCTTTGGACAATCCAATGGCCTATGCTATTTGCTCCAGAGTCATGCCGTGTTGTAGTGGCACGACTACCAACAATGAGATTGTTACCTTTCATTTTCGTCGCAATATCAATCTTTCAACTAATAAATTGAAAACACCAACTTGACATTGTTAGGATTCCTTATTATATTCAGATTGGCAACTATTTCAATTAACCAAAAGGGATACAAAATGAGTAAATCAGTTTTCTATCATGCCGGCTGTCCTGTTTGCGTCGGTGCCGAACAGGACATTATCAATTTGATCGGTACCGATAGCGTGGAAATCGTCCATTTTGGCGAGGATATGTCGAGATTTGACGAGGCAAGAAATGCAGGCGTGAAATCTGTTCCGGCGTTAGTAACGCCAAACGGAACTGTACTTCACATCAATTTCGGTGCATCAATGACTGATATCAAAGGTTAAACTTCGAGGGAGCCAGATTTTTTGATATTAGGCTTCCTAATTAATTTTTAATTTTCAAAGAAGATCAAGTTATGAAAAATTCTATTCTCTATCACGACGGTTGCGACATATGTGCATTAGTTGGACAGGAAGTTGTAAATCTAATTGGATTAGCCAATTTAGACATTATCCATATCGGGTTAAATCCTTCAAAACAAATTGAAGCGAAGAACAAAGGAGTCAAAGCATTTCCGGCACTTGTCCTGAACAATGGCAACATATTGCATTTCAACGTTGAAGAACACGAAGGTAGTGTGGACTGTTTATTTTAAAAAACAAAACATTAAAAGTGCGGATGAAATCGAAGATTTCCTGCTGACACGGAATAAGGGAATTCCGTGAGTAATCGAAACGCTACAAATTCCTGGCAATCTCTTTTGGTGGCTGAAAATCCCTGAAGATATTGATTGGTTTTAGATGGAGGCGTGAGTGCTTACGAATGCTAAATGTCCGGCCTCGTTATTTTCAGGATTTGGGAAGATATAGAAACGGTGAATCGATGCAGTATGCGCCGATTCACCCTTGCTTTTGCTACAACGAACGAATAGGCTCAATCAATTCATGCGCTTGATAACAATTTGGGCTGCCGGATTGCGCCAGTCATAAATAGTCGTATCAAGCCCACCTATCCCGTGAATACCGTTGTGAATATGTGTCCCATCCCGTGTGATCATATACCTGCCCGAACTAAGCTTGTTAAAACCCACGTAGTCTTCGTCAGATTCTGGGTGAGCGACCCACTATTTAATGACATAATTTTTAACTATATGATTCATTTTATTGCAAGAATTATATTGATCATTTCTAGCGCATTTTCGCCACCGCATCCTCCACTCGCTCAACCGCAATAATTTCCATGCCAGCTATTTCTTGCTTCGGCTTGTTAGCTTTGGGAATAATGGCCAGGGTAAAGCCTAACTTGGCAGCCTCTCGCAATCGTTCCTGACCACGCTGCACCGGACGTATTTCACCAGCCAGGCCGACCTCCCCAAACACCACCAATTTTTCTGGCAGAGGTTTATTTCGCAACGAAGACACGATGGCCAGCAATACAGGCAAGTCGGCGCCCGGCTCGGTAATTTTCACTCCGCCCACCGCATTGATAAACACATCTTGATCAAAACAGGCTATCCCTGCATGGCGGTGCAATACGGCCAGCAACATGGCCAAACGGTTTTGTTCCAGGCCCAACGAAAGCCGGCGCGCATTGGGTGAGTGCGCCTCATCCAGCAGCGCCTGGATTTCCACCAGTAGCGGACGTGTACCTTCCTGCGTCACCATCACACATGAACCAGCCACTTGCGCGCCATGCTGCGACAGAAACAACGCGGAAGGGTTGCTCACTTCACGTAAGCCTTTTTCGGTCATGGCAAAAACGCCTAGTTCGTTTACTGCTCCGAAACGATTTTTAAACGCGCGTATCATGCGAAAGCTGGAGTGTGTATCGCCCTCGAAATACAGCACGGTATCTACGATATGTTCTAGCACACGCGGCCCAGCCAACGTCCCATCCTTGGTCACGTGGCCAACCAGAATCATGGTCACTGCTGTGCTCTTGGCTATGCGCGTAAGTTGCGCTGCGGACTCGCGCACCTGGGCTACCGAGCCAGGGGCTGAAGTGAGGTGTTCAGAATACATGGTCTGGATGGAGTCGATCACCACCACGTCGGGTTTTTCCTGCTTGATAACAGACTGAATTTTTTCCAGCTGAATTTCAGCCAGCAGGTACATTCCACGCGCATCCAGCGATAGTCGCTTTGCGCGTAAGGCAATTTGCTGCGCCGATTCCTCTCCACTGACATATAAAACTTTTTTATGTGTAGCGAGATGCGCCAGTGCTTGCAATAGCAGGGTAGATTTACCTATTCCAGGATCACCGCCTATCAAAACTACGCCACCACTCACTAAGCCGCCACCCAAAACGCGGTCAAACTCGGCGATGCCGGTTGGCGTACGCGGCACTTCTTCTGCCCCTACTTCGGCCAGCGTCTGCACCATGCTCATGGTCGACAGCGAGCTATAGCGATTTTTTCCACTAGTCGGCGATTCCGCCACACTTTCCGTCAGCGTATTCCAAGCCGTGCAATGCGGACATTGCCCCTGCCATTTGGCAGCCTGTCCCCCACATTCAGTGCAGCTATATATTATTTTTTCTTTCGCCATGATTACCCTTATATTTGCAGCAAAATAGGAAAAATTGGCGCCGTCAAAAATTAAATTTTCTATTTAAGGCTAGATTCAATGAGATTAAACGCGAGAAAGTTTTGCTGGGGGTTAAATAATTTTTAATAAACAACAAGTTCAACACATAGCCTACACCGTCAATGACCGGCATCTAGATTACGTAAATATCTACCACGACACATCGCCTTGACCTGTAAGGAAGGGTGAAGGCTTCCGAGCGGCAGAGAATAAGGCCGGCGCAAAACCCCATGTACGCCACTCATCTACATCCACCAAATTCAACTGGGTTCCAGCAAGAATTGTTCATATGAATGTATGAGGGCGCCTGCCTTTAATCAAAACTTCAATCTTATTATTGGCAACTATGAATGAGATTTTTTCCACTCATTTGCCAGCTCTTTCGCTTCGGCAATTTGGGAGGCCGTCATAAACGATTCCGCAATCTCCAGTCCATTTCTTGCACTTTCATCACCAGCCTCATTGGCAAGAGTGAACCATTTATATGCTTCGATGTAGTCCTGTGTAACACCATGGCCTTGCGCATACATGAGTGCCAAATTGTTTTGTGCAACCGGATGCCATTTTTCTGCGGCCTTAGTCCACCAAGTTACAGCCTGCTTTTGATCTTGCTCTACACCTTCGCCAGTGTCGTACAAACCGCCTAGATTTAATTGGGCATCGGTATTGCCCTGCCCTGCAGCCATGCTGTATAAAAAAACAGCTTGCTGGTAATCCTGAGTGACGCCTATGCCTTTTTCATACATAAAGGCCAGGTTGTATTGAGCCACCTCATCTCCCTGCTCTGCAGCTTTGCGAAACCAAAACACAGCCTGCTCATCGTTCTGTTTAACGCCTTGGCCTTTTGCGTACATAAAAGCCAGGTTATATTGTGCCTCTGAATTTCCCTGCTCTGCAGCTTTTAGCAACCATGACGCGGCGTGCTCGTGATCCTGTGCCACCCCCTCACCTTTGGCATACATGAGCCCCAGATTGTTTTGTGCCAATGGTTCACCCTGCTCTGCTGACTGACGAAACCAAGGCTCTGCTTTCTGAAAATCCTGTTTAACACCCAGGCCTTTTACGTACATTAGCCCCATATAATTTTGCGCCAGTGAGTGCCCCTGCTCTGCAGCCTTCTTAAATGACTTCATGGCTTTAGCATAGTCTTTGCTGGCTATATGCTTTTCACCTGCCTCAAAGTCTTTTGTAACCGCTCCAGCGGGTGTTGATGCCTTCATAATTTCTCTCCGTTATTTTAATCGTGGCTAGCGGCAAATCGAGTTAACGCTGTGGGAATAAATATATAAGTCAGAATCATTGATCACACAATGGCTGACACCTTCGAATGATGTCATCAATTACGCGCCGATGTCGAGAGTATATTTTGTTTTTTTCAAGCAGGAAGCAGCGATTTTCAATCGCGAATTGATCCCATTTCTAACAAGAACGTAAATAATCATCTAAAGCATCAGCTCTCGCTTTGTGTTTCTGTTTGTTTTTTTTGAGACACCCCAATGTGCGAATCACCTCGTTTACGTGCCAGTTCATTCTGTTTTTGTCGCTCAATAGCTCGGGCGCGTGTTTTTTCCGGCAAGGTATCAAAGCAATGCAGGCAAGATATGCCAGCTTGATAGCTGGGCAATGCCTTCTCATCCTGTGAAACAGGATGACGACAGGCAAAACATTGATCATGCGTCCCTACTTTCAGGCCTTGTCCAACAGAAACTCGCTGATCAAAAACAAAACACTCACCCTCCCACATGCTCTTTTCAGCAGGAATGTTTTCCAGATATTTTAGAATGCCGCCCTGTAGGTGATAGACCTCCTGGAAACCCTGCCCAAGCATGAAAGAAGTCGCCTTTTCACACCGAATTCCGCCAGTGCAAAACATGGCAATTTTTTTATGCTTTACAGGATCAAGATTTTTGCTGATGTACTCTGGAAACTCGCGAAATGTCGTGGTGTGTGGGTCGACTGCGCCACGAAAAGTTCCTATATCGTATTCGTAACCGTTTCTTGTATCGATAAGCACTACTTCTGGATCGGAAATTAGAGCATTCCAATCTTTTGCGTCCACATAGGTGCCAACCTTTTCGTTCGGATCTACTCCTGGCACGCCAAGCGTGACAATTTCCTTTTTAAGGCGAACCTTCATTCTGTCAAAAGGCATTTCATCAGAATAAGATTCTTTGTGTTCGATACCCGCTAATCGCGCATCAGCCCGCAAGAAAAATATCAATGCATCCACCCCTGCGCGCGTACCGGCGACAGTTCCGTTAATACCTTCTGCAGCCAGTAAAATTGTTCCATTAATCCCTTGCGCAACGCAAAAATCGAATAAACCGTTCTGCATCTCGCGGTAGTCAGGGAGTTTGGCAAACTTATATAGCGCAGCAATAACAATATTGGACATGAATTATTAGATCTATTAAAACCTATGTGAGGATATTGCAAAAAATTAGCTATTGAGTACAAAGTTCGAGCAGCCTACAGCACCGCATCCGGATTATATGCTGGCATTGATTCCAATGTTCGTTATGTGCCCGTACTCAGACTGAATTTTAAACCGGTTCAGAGCTGCTTTCCAGTCATGGTGCACGCTAATAACATCAAGCTGTTGTTATTTTTTATGAACTAGTCGCCACGCTCAGGAACTGGGTGTTTCTGCAACTTACGTTGTAACGTGCGCCGATGCATATTAAGTGTGCGAGCGGCAGCGGAAATATTACCGCCACAGTCAGCAAGTACCTTTTGCAGATGCTCCCACTCGAGGCGATCTACTGACATTGGTTTTGTCATAATCGCAGCTTCAGCGACACCCGGCTGATGATCAAAAGCTGCGACTATTTCATCCGCATCTGCGGGCTTGGCCAGATAGTATGTCGCACCCAGCTTCACCGCTTCCACAGCAGTTGCAATGCTCGAGTAGCCAGTAAGCACCACAATACGCACATCAGACTTACGTTCCTTGAGATATGCAACCAATGTTAAACCCGACGGCCCGGGCATTTTTAAGTCAACCACAGCGTGAGAGGGAAGATTTTGTGCAATCATTTGCATAGCTTCATTCACATTGTTTGCGACACTTACCACGAAACCGCGCCGGGCAAGAGCCTTCGCTAACACTGTGCAATACGTAACGTCATCATCCACCAGCAGCAGCGTGCGCGACAACGATTTTTTCAATCCTGGCAAGGTCATATTACATTCGTTACACGTAAACGAGCCAAGGGCAATATCACGCAGGTGCACACTCCCCCGCCATCCCGGTTCGATAATGAGAGTACGCCACCAAACCGGCGCAGTGTGGCATTGACCAGAAATAATCCGAGCCCCTGCCCACTTGCTTTAGTAGTAAAAAATAATTTTCCGGCATGTGTTTTAGCTGATGGCGTCAGGCCATTGCCGCGGTCAGAGACTTCGATCTTCAATTGCTCTGCATTGCAACTGGCCTCCACTTCAACACTGTGTTCCGAAGCATCGGCAGCATTGTTTAGAATATTAGTGATCACTTGGCCCAACACTAGTTCCGCTACAATCTTCGGTGCAGGAGATGGGCCCGTCCAGCGATAGCTCACCTGTGCAGCAGGACGCATGCTGCGCCATTGCGCAAGCAAATCTGCAAGATAACGATCAAGCTCAATACTGTAACCACTTTCCGCACGGGCTTGTTCTGTGGACGAAAGCATATGGGAAAGCGTGTTCTTACATCGCGTAACTTGGTCACGCAACAAGTGCAGTTCTTTTACCAATTCTGGTTGCATCGCATATTCGTGTTCCAGCTCTTTAAGCACTACCGCCATCGTCCCCAACGGCGTGCCTAGCTCATGCGCCGCACCCACTGCCAGTGTGCCAAGCGCCACCAGATGTTCATCACGCAGTGCGTTTTCACGCACTTCCGCCAGCATGCGCTCGCGTTCGCGCAAGGTGTTACCCATCTTCACCACATAATAACCGACCAACCCCACACCCAGTACAAACCCGAACCACAGAAGCCAAGCACTTGAGTCAAGACGAGCAACGTGGTCAATATGAAAATGCGGCAGCGGGATGTAAACGAACATCAAGAACGTGTAACAAGCCACGATTATCGCGGCCAACAACCAGGCATAGATCGCCAACAGCGTGGCGGCGGCTATTGTAAGTGGCAACAATAGCAGTAGCACAAACGGATTAGTGGTGCCCCCAGCCAGATAGAGCAACGTGCTCAGTAACAGAACATCCAGCACCAACTGTCCGAACACCTCGATTTCTTGCACTGGCCATGGCAATTTGAACCGTATCCAAGTGAGTATATTGAGAACCAGTAGCACGGTCCCGATCACTGTGAATGGCAAAGGCATCCCCATACCTTTGGCAACCACCAGCACCGCCAGCGTCAGACCGACCACAGCAATATTTTTGAGCACCAGCACACGTCGCAGATTTACTGGTGACGACATTGAGAAAGAAACAAATGACTTCATTAATTAATCCGATAATTCAATTTTCTCTCACTGAAGAAAGAAATAATAAACCATAGTAGCACCTAGCAGCCTGTCCGCTGTATACCTACTTACTATCCAATTATGATCGACGTACTTCGATTATAAAAGCTGAGCAGGGGGCATGATGTGAAATATAGAAGCAGAAAAAATTTGGGCAGCGTTTGTAGTGCACATGATGGCTTGAGCTAAGGAAACGCCTAATAATTCATAAATATAAGTCAATCATATTGATACTGACTATAGGTATTGCTTATAATCAAACGATGTTAAATTTAACCATTCGTCAGCTTAGAATTTTTGATGCCGTAGCACGGCATTTAAGTCATTCACGTGCAGCCAAAGAGTTGTATTTAAGCCAGCCGGCAGTCTCTATGCAAATCAAACAACTCGAACATTGTGTCGGCTTACCCTTGTTTGACCAAGTGGGCAAAAAAATGCACCTGACCGAAGCAGGACAGGAAATGCTGCACTACACTCGCAGTATCGCGCAGCAGCTAGAGGAAATGGATGCTATGTTGAGCGAGATGAAAGGGCTGGAATATGGTCGCTTGAATATCTCTGCAGTCAGCACCGCCAGCTATTTCATAGCCCAGCTATTGGCAAAATTTATTCAGCAATACCCCCAGATCAAAGTAAGCCTCAATGTTGCCAACCGGGATGCGGTCATAAAATTGCTCGCCGATAATAGCGCCGATCTTGCCATCATGGGTCAGCCACCGGAAGGGACGGTCATGCAGTCGCAACCGTTTATGCAAAACCCGCTGGTTGTTATTGCTGCACCCAACCACCCTTTGACCAAGGTATGCAACATCAAGCCCAAGCAATTGGCACAGGAAATTTTTTTGCTGCGCGAACAAGGGTCTGGCACGCGCGGTGTGGTAGAACGATATTTCGCCAGTCACCATTTGAAATTACCGACTCATATGGAAATGGACACGAATGAAGCTATCAAGCAATCAGTACAAGCAGGCATGGGAATAGGCATCATCTCTAAGCATTGCATCGAACTCGAACTGGAAATCAAGCGTCTACAAGTACTAGATGTGGATCATTTTCCTATCTTGCGTCACTGGCATATCGTCCATCGTAAAAATAAACGGCTTTCCACTGCTGCAAATGCATTTAATCAATTTTTACTGAATGATGCAGAGAGTCAGGCATCAGCAACAAAGCTTACTACAATACCGAGCAAGCGAAGCCGCACCAAGTAAGCAAAAAAATCTTTACTATCTGCCTTCATTATTTTAGGCAGCTATTATTATGTGCCGCTATTCGATAAAGCATAGCTGTTCTGAGATAGAGTGCGACATAGGCAAGGCCATGTATTTGTTCTTCGGCCAACGGCAATCGCAAGAAGGTGATGCGTCTGGAAACGTGCGAGTTCATCGGGCGTTTTATGCAACACATGTTGCCCAGTGGTTTCAAGCGTATCTGCCACTACGGCTTGCTCGGCCCCGCGCACAAAACCGCCAACCTGGCCGCTGCGTGCGCGGCGCTGGAAGCGCCCGAACCTGACTCGATTATGGTGGAATCGGTGGAAGCGTTCATGCGGCGGGTGGCGGGCATCGAGTGGCTGAACTGTCCGCACTGTGGCGAAGGCGTATTTCGGGTAGCGCAGGCGATTCCCCCGCACATGCCCCGCGCGCCATCATGAAGCCGCTCTTTTTTATTGCGCCGTCCCGGCAATCGTGTGTTTACACCTGTTGTGGATGCGCTCGTCCATACGGCAGGAATGGCGTTTGCATTTATCCTTTTGCGCGGTATTCAGGCAGCAATGTGCTGCAGAAAGTATGCTCCGGATCAACCGCTTATTCCTCACCCACTAGCGTACTCTCCGATCATGCAGTTGACGATCTGCCGCAAAACCTTACAATCCCCATAGGTTCCTCTCTCCGCAAGGTTCAGTTCAACAAGGTTTATCTGCCGCCAATAAGGTCGCGGGTTTAATAAACTTGGGGAGGGCGGCAGATAAACGCTATTCGTTGGGCATATTAATAATCTAAGAAGGAAAAAAAGAATGGTGAAGTTAGTTTCAGTTACAAAGGCTGGTGGCGAAATGCTTGATGACGAAAATGATGTTCGTGTTTCTGTGAACGCCGACAACATTAATATTTGCAAACCAGTACATGAAGATCAAGTAGGAAAAACAAAAATAGTCTTCAACGACGGTACAACAATTAACGTTGTAGAAACCTAAGAACAATTGCAAAAACTCATTAATACATAAGTGTCTCTAACCTCGCAAAATTTGCCCAACCCATCCATCAAGCGGGACGCGCTAAAGCGCGCCCCTTATGTCAAACGTTAGATTCGGACAGGGCCTCCGTTGAACGGAAAGGCCGGAGCAATGATCCGGAGTGGATGGCAACATTAAATAATAGCGCGATAAATACGCATGTATAAAACGCGGGAAAAATGCTAAAAAGCTAAAAAGCGAAGTGCGTAAATGCGCTGCCGCATAACTGAAAGCGTTAGGCGTCACGCACCTCCGCAAACCGCTCGCGTACAAAGAAGGAATCTATGGACATATTTATTGGAAGCTCCCGCGAGGCCTCAGAAGTACTCGATTGGGTGTCAGAGGCTCTTGAGCGCCAGGGTCACAAGCCAGTGCGCTGGGACAACCCTGGGCTGTTCCCACCGGGGAAGGCCACGTTCGACCGGTTGATTGAAATAAGCAAGACAGTTCATGGCGCCGTCTTCATCTTTGCGGAGGACGACAAGGCCTGGTACAGAGGCGACGGTGTGTATCTCCCGCGTGACAATGTGCTTATCGAGTACGGACTCTTTGCGGGTCGCCTTGGTGCAGGCAGATCGATCGTGGCAGTGCACAAGTCGCCAAAGCAACCGGCAGATCTTCTGGGCATAATCTACGTAGATGTCAGCGAACCTCGAAGAGAACGAGCGCGTGTGGAGCTTCGAATTTGGGCAGGCAGTCTTCAGTCTGAGCAAGTTGACCCGGCCACCCTCCAACTGCTCGCAAAGCTCGCGGAGAAGGACAAGACGATTGAGTCCTTGGGACACAAAGCCGCATTCGAAAATGAGAAGAGCCTGGAGCTTGAAGCAATCCTTGCTAAGAAGGGCATACTTGATCTCGCAGAGTTTGATTTGCAAACTGATGGCTATTGGAAGCTATTATTTGAGTACGGATTCTTCGTTGGGATAGTCGAGCAGCTCACAACCTTCTACGGCTCTCAAGACGCGATGAGCGCGGCGTTGAGTGATTGCGGGGCTGATGCGATAAAGGAGTCACTTGCTTGGGACGGAAATCCAATGCGAAACAGATTTCTTATGCGCAAGATTCTTCGGCAGTTCCGCGCATTGTTTCTAAAGGACTCGTTCCGCGAACTCCTGGAGCACACTGGCAATGAATCATTGGCCAAGATCAAGACAATCGCGTCCGACGCCATTACCAGGCGCCGCATGAGCGAGCCGCTGAATGACGCCCCTTAAGAAACACCTCCCAACCAACTGATTTTAAAAAGCGGAATTAAACGGGCTGTTCATTGACGACAAACTCGCGTAAGGCGTATGTAGGGTGTCAATAAGCGAAGCGCATTGCACCGGATGTTTTCCATGCGTCGCAATAACGTTCGCGCCCTGCGCTGGGGGGGTGCCAGGCACGACGGTAATCAGGCATGGCGGCAGCATCCTTGAGAAATCATTCGGCGTTACGGCGGACCCCTTACGCGCGTTGCATCACACAAAATTGAGATAGCCGCTTCAGAATTACACGCTAATGTTCATTTACTATCCAACTTGACAATGCTTATTAAATACTTATATTTTACAAATAAACACAATCGACTGGAAACCCAAAGCAGCCAAGCAGCTTTTTAAGTTACCCAAGTCAGCACAAACCTCCATTCGAGACAGTGTTGCTGATAAATTAATCTTACTTCCCGAAATGCGATGGTGTAAAAAAGCTGGTCAATCACGCATACGGCTATCGGCTTCGAGTTGGAAATTACCGCGTATTTTTTGAGTTTGACGGCACCGTCAATATTGTTGAAATTGAAGAAGTGAGGAAACGAGATGAACGCACCTACTAATATCCAAACCATCATGGGCGCAGACGGCAAGCCAGCGTTCGTTGTAATGCCCTACGCTGATTTTTTGAAATTACCAGGCAGCTTCCGCCCCGGCATGATTCCGCATGCAGTCGTCAGTGCCGCTGTAGATGGAAAACCCATGCTTCAGACATGGCGTGAATACCTGCACTTAACGCAAACTGAATTAGCCGAGCGCATGGGGATTACACAGGCCGGATATGCACAGATCGAAGCTGCCAAACGTCCGCGCAAGGCTACCCTGCTAAAAGCGGCTGAAGCTATGGGGATTACACTGGAGCAGTTGGCACTGTAAAGATCATAATACAAGATGTGACCCCGGGACTTTGCGGACGAGGAAGAAAACGCACGTTCAAATCGGAAGAATTAAGACAGTTTCGTCCCGGCGGCCACACCTGTGTAGGCTGTCAATAAGCGAAGCGCATTGCACCAATTACCATACGGCGCAATACGCTTCGCTATTGACACCCTACGGAGTACGCCTTACGCGCGTTTCCCCTCAGAAACTATCATGAATATTTTTTGTATTTACGCTCGTTTCAACCGGCGGCTGTGTGGTTTTAACAGCCGGAAATTTGCTCGTCCATGCAACATGGATAGCGCTTTGGCCGGACAGTTTGTGCGGCGTTTTGGTGTCGGTGCAAGCTACAAATGCTCTCCAAGATATACGTTTCTCCTTCACCCATTGCCACTCGTTCAGGACATTGGATTGACGCCGCACTTTAAAACCTTACAATCCCCATAGGTGCCGTTCCCTTTTGGTTCAGTCCAACGAGGTTTATCCGCCGCCAATAAGGTCGCAGGTTTAACAAGCTTGGGCAGGGCGGCAGATAAACGCTATTCGTTAGCTACTTTAGGAGATATAAATGCAATCTGGAAGTTGTCACTGTGGAGCGGTAAAATTTACCGCCCAAGGCGAGCTTGATCAAGCAATTGAATGCAATTGCTCACACTGCAGTCGTAAAGGTTTTTTGCTCTGGTTCATTCCTAGTGAATCACTCACCGTTACGGCGGGCGAAGATAAGCTCTCAACATATACTTTCAATAAACACGTAATAAAACATCAATTTTGCTCTGTGTGTGGCTGCCAACCTTTCGGTATTGGAAAGAAGCCTGATGGAACTCAAATGGCGGCAATCAATGTTCGCTGCGTGGAAGGTATTGATCTCGCGGACATCAAGCGAGTGCCAGTCAACGGCAAAGAGTTCTAGCAGGAGCAGCTAACAAAGCAATCAAGCGGATGGTTTTTAAGTTGTAGTTTTGCCATTCCGCTGCGCTCCATTTTATGGCAAAACTACAACTTAAAAACCACCGCTTATTGCGGCGTCAGGCTTTACGACAATCAACAAATAAAAGAAGAAAGATATGAATCGCTATATTGATGGATTTGTTATTCCAGTACCTAAAAATCGGATTGACGACTATCGGCTTGTCGCTAAAAAGGCGGCAAAAATCTGGAAAGAGCACGGCGCGTTGGATTATTGGGAATGTGTAGGTGACGATATGGATGTAAAAGACATATTGTCGTTTCCGCAGCTCACGAATGCCAAATCAGATGAAACTATAATATTTGCTTGGGTAGTCTTTGAGTCACGCGAGGCAAGAGATGCTGCAAATACTAAAATATTTGAAGACCCTCGAATGCATGAGTTGATGGACACATCAAATCCAATTTTTGATTGTAAGAGAATGGCGTACGGTGGTTTTAAGCAATTGGTGCACGGATAAAACCTATGCCATCATTCAAGCGGGGCGACTTTCGTCGCCTCTTAATTTAAACGTTATAATTCGCAGCTAGCTCATGAATTGACATTAGTATTCGAGGGTAATTTAATGACTGATATGATTTTATTAGGTACTCGCAAGGGTACCGTTATATTCGATTTTATAAATTCTAGCTGGCGGCCTCGTGCTATTGCACATGCTGGCATTCCAGTATGTTACGCAGCGCGTGATTCCCGAAACGGGACATTGTGGGCATCATTAGATCATGGGCACTGGGGACCAAAGCTATCTCGTTCTCGTGATGGTGGTGCGACGTGGGAAGATATTTCATCCTTAAAATACCCTAAAGGCGCAAGATATATCGTCAAATACTTGCCCACACCAGATTTCAATCCAGAATCACCTAGCGCTCAAGCAAAGTATGCAGATGCATCTGTGCTTAAAATATGGAATATTGCATTTGGTACTCCTAATCAACCAAACAGGCTTTATGCTGGAACAATTCCAGGTGGTTTATTTTTTAGCGATGATGGCGGTGATAGCTGGGAACTCAACCGTCAATTATGGAACCATGATAGTCGCGGTGGAGATTTATTTAAGGGTGATGCAACAACCGAAAACCATTGGCAAGGCACACCAGCCAGCATCGATTATGGGATTTTTGAACCTGGCATACATTCAATTTTTGTAGATACACACGACTCAAATCACATATACGTAGCAGTATCAACTGCAGGCGTCCTTGAGAGTACCGATGGTGGAAAAAGTTGGCATGGTCGTAATCGCGGGATGCTGATGGACTACCTACCTAACCCTGAGTCGGAATGGGGTCACGATCCGCATTTTGTGACAAGTTGCCCTAGTGAACCGAATCACCTTTGGCAGCAAAACCATTGCGGTGTTTTTTATAGTGATGATGGCGCTCAAAACTGGAGGAAAGTTAGCATGCCAGATCTTGGTGTAAATTTTGGCTTTCCAATCGCAGTTGATACTAAAAATGGGCGCACTGCTTGGGTTGTACCCGCACGTGCAGATTCTGAACGTATGGCAATTGATGGTGGTTTATTCGTAGCACGAACGAACGATGGTGGACAAACATGGGAAACCTTTAGAAACGGTTTGCCGCAAGATAACGCCTATGACATTGTACTTAGGCATAGTCTTGATGTATCTGGAGATCGATTATGCTTTGGAAGTACAACTGGCAATGTTTACTTATCAGAAGATCGTGGTGAGACATGGCAGTGCCTAGCTAACAATTTGCCGCCAATTTACTCAGTACGGTTTGGCTAAGAGCTATGCCTACAGTTCAATTGACGCAGCATCTTTACCGGTTTTTCCCGCAACTAGAGAATCAAAAGATAAAAGTGCCAGCAGGTTCAGTCGCGGAAGCACTACTGGCAATTAACGAGATTGCACCAGGGTTTACCGATTATGTACTTGACGAACATGGCGTACTGCGTAGACATGTAAATCTCTCCATCAATAACACTTTAGTCGTAGATAAAATAAAACTTTCTGATCGCATTCCAGATGACGGGGTTGTTTATATTTTCCAAGCTCTTAGCGGTGGCTGAAACTTTCAAATGTTAAGCACGATTATTATCTGGTTTTAATCAACTTAACTTCTTAGCTTTAAAGAATCACAGCAACGTAATCTAATCAAATCATAGGGTAGAGTAGAGAATAGGTTCTCGCCTGCCCTCCCTCATCAAACCGTACGTGCGCTATTAACGCATACGGCTTTCCGATGTTCTTCACGCCAAGGCATGCACACTTGCACGACCTACGTTACTAGTGCGACTGAGGGTGTCACACCTGTGCTCAATCATCGAGCGCGTAACAGCAGGCGTCAATTGCTTGGCCTTGGTATAACGCGGTAAGTTGGGCTACGCAGGTTGGAGCTGAGCTTGCGAAGCCCAACATCACAAGGAATGAATACATTCGTCACCGGCGTGCTGATGCTGGAAGAGGCACAACCTTCTTCACTGTTAATCTGGCTGAACGGCGCTCCGATCTATTGTTGGAACTGACCCCGCACACGCGTTGTTAAAGTTCACGTGCAGAAAAAACAACTTTGGGGAACTCTTGAGGTACATCCAGTATTTTCAAATATTTTTGTGCGACGTGCTCAGGAGTATCCAATGCATTGGTTTCATGTAGATCTATAAATCGATCTACCATAGAAAATGAATGCTTTGAAACAGCTCTAATTTTCGCTTGCATAAGCGTATCTACAACGCCGGGTGCTACTGAAAAAATATGAATATTTGCCGCACTCTTTAGCTCCATCTCTTTGGCTGCATGAAGAGATGCGTGGTCGAGGGCTGCCTTCGATGAACCATATAATGACCAACCATCGGTTACTTTTGATGCAGCGCCAGAAGAAACATTTATAACGATTTTCTTTTTTACTTCTTGTGGAATTTTCAAAAAAGCATTCATTAATTGTATTGGGCTTATAAGATTTACCTGCATAAGCAGTAAAATCTCTTCCGCTGTAAAGTCTCCAAGATACTTGATTGGATCAATCATGCCTGCATTATTAATGAGATATAGGGAATCCTGATTGGTGAATGACGCTTTAAATAATTCAAAAATGGATGATAGTTGAGACGGATTGCTCAAGTCTGCAAACACATGTTTGTAGTGCGTATGAGAGATGGAAGATGTTCGTGAAATTCCATATACAAAAACATCTTCGCGTTGCAACAATGCCTCTGCAATGGCCTTGCCCAAACCAGCAGATGTTCCTGTTATGAAGTAATAATGCATTATAAATATTTCCTGATTAGCCACAATATTTAGCCGCACAGACGAAGCGTTCAGTGCAGGGCGAAGTGACTGACGAAGCTGCGAAAGGGAACACGCCATGCATACGCTAACCACTTTAATGGCTAACTATTTTACACCGCATTTTTCCGGAAACTTGCCAGAAATCAAGCAAATCGGCTGACAAGTTCTGGGTACTATATGCACCCGATCCCATTGATACTTTCAATTCGTCAAAGCCATTTTCACAATCGGCGGGAACACGTTAGCTGCCTCATATGTTGAACACCGATGCTCCATGAAAAGACAGGGAAAGCTGCTCGCTGCACTGAGAGTTCATTTAGCTTGCATACCCAGTGCCGCCTGGTAATCAGCATACCCTTTGAACAAGTTGCTGGCGGCTTCAGCGGCCAGTAGGGCCGCATCGCCGTTGGCTAGTTCTCGTATATTGACAAATAATAGGGTGCTATCGCCTAGTTCAAAACGAGTACGCTCGCCTTCCTCAAGCTTCTGGGCGGCTGATTGTTGCAAAAGAGTGAGTGTCCGGCGCTTACGCGCGGCGGACAACGCTGACAAAACATCTTTCACTTCGGCGGCAATGCGATCCTCCTGCAACACACGCTCCGAATTTAAGCGTTGCAGATTGGCGCCAGCAACTTGAGCGCGACCGCTGGCGACCCGGCGCTGCAAGGGAATATTAACATTCAGACCCACATATAATTCATTGCGATTGAGATTGTCCTTGCCGTTACCTATATCCTTGGCGCCCATCACTGATAAATCGACTTCGGGAGCGCGTTGGTTTTGTTGCAGCTCCAGGTTTGTTTGTGTTTGCCGACTTTGCATGTCGAGACGACGTAATTCTGGTCTTTGCGCTTGCGCTGTTTGCAAGGCTTTAGAGTAACTCAGGGTGATCGTTGGTTCTTGACCAGGAAAACCAGATGGCAACTGTTCGGCGACTGGCACGCGCGGCTGATCCTCGGCGTCACGCCAGTACAGAGACAGTTGGATCGCGCTTTGTTCCAGCATCCGTTGAGCCATCACCCGGCGCTCGCGGCGCTCGATAATGGCCCGTCGATTGTCCAAAGCCTCAAATTTAGGAATATCTCCGGCAGTCACTCGCTTGCGTATCCCGGCATCGCGTTGTTCGGCAATGTGCAGCAATCGTTCAGCAATCTGCAATCGCTGGCCGGCCAGCACCCAATCCCAATAACGATGCGCAGCCAGCCGACGGATTTCCAGCAAGATTTGATCATAATCATGACCAGCAATCTTTTGACCTAGTTCCGCCTGTTTTAGGCTGGCGCGACGCTGATCGATTTCACGGTTCCGCCACAGCGGGATGTTAACGCCAAGTCGTGCTTCGCCGTCTGTGGCCGTCAGGTTCTTGCCGTCGTATACCGGATAATCGCCAGTGCCGCGCCGCCAGCCACCGAAGAACGTCGTACCTCCAAAGCTGGTGGGCTGTTCAATACTGACATCGTTATTCCGATTTTGGTACAAGCCAGTGACTGACCAGCGGTTTTGCACTTTTAACGTTGTATCAAATGCGCCTTCCGCCGTCTCATATTCTCCTTCGGCGGCGCGCTGGCGCTGTTTTGCTGCCAGCAAACTCGGGAAGGCTTGCTGCGCCGAGCTCTGCACTTCATCCAGAGTCAATGGCGCGGAGGAGCTGGCATTTCCGATCAGCAGCCAGCAGGACAAGAGTGCAAGCGTCAGAATGACGATTTTCTTCATAAGCCTTTTTTCTCGTGCTTGACATGGCTTTTACTTTCACCCTTGGGGTTTTCCATTACATCAGGTTCCGGCAATATTAGCATTGGGAAGCCATTGAAAATCCGCCATAACTCATAGCCCAAGGTCACCTGGCTCAGCAGCACCCAGCCATTGACACGCACGCCTTGGCGCAGGAACCGCGCACTGGGCCAGGCAATGTCGTCATCAGCATCCGCTATAATCAGGACACGAAAATTACCTTTACCATCGTCGGTGGCGTCGATCAGCGCTACCCTACCTGCGAATGAGCCTACCGAGAATGACGGCCAGCCGCCAAACTGTATCGCGGGATAGCCTTCAAACTGCAAGCGCGCCCGGCTGCCAGTGACAATCAAGGGCAGGTCATTACCGTCTACCCACAGTTCGACAGCACGTTGTTCGCTGTCGGGAATCAAAATCGCCAGTGCCTGACCAGCTTTCACCAGCTCCGCGCCGGGATTGGCCAGCAAGCGTAAGACCGTTCCGGCGCGTGGTGCGGTGACCGTTTGTGTTTGCTGGCGCGCCAGCCGGGTTTCCAGTTTTAATAAATCGGCGATGACGTAATTTTGATCTTCAACGGCTTTGTTCAGTTCGGCCCGTGCTTTTTCGATGGACGCTGCGGTATCTGCGGTGAGTTTTTGCCTGTCCGCGCCCAACGCGTCGACTTCGCTCTTTGCCGCTTGCAATCCGGCTAGCGCCCGTTCGACCTCGGCAACGCGTTGTGCCATTTCCAGTTGAGATAGCTCCAGGGTGCGTTGCGAGGACAAGCCATTGCCTTGCAATTTCTGCTGCCGCAACAAATTCAATGAGGCGGTATGCTGGGCAGCCTTGGCGGCATCTACCGATTGCTCGGCAGCCTTGAGGCGTTCGCGAGCCATGTTGATACGCGACTCGGCTGCGGATAAAGCCTGTGGCCGGGCTTGTTCTGCCATACTCAACTGCTCGCGAAAAGTTTTGACGCGACTATCTGTGGCGGCCTGTCTGGCCAATAAAGCTTGCTGTTCGCTTGCCAGGCGTTGCAACAACAATGGATCATTGTCGAGTAATTCCGCCAGCACATCACCCTCTTTAACTTGCGTACCTTCTTTAACCAGCCAACGCCCTACCCGGCCTTCCACCGGTGCGCTGATGATTTGCTGGCGCTCCGCAGGCGCATAGGCAACGACGCGTCCAATGCCGCGCACGTTCTGTTGCCAGGGCGTAAAAGCCAGCAAGACCATTAAAATAACAAACAGCATCATCAAGGAACGAGCAAGCCGACCTGCCAGTGGCAGGGTTTCCGCACGCGATAGCTCACGGAGTTCTGGCGCTAAAACGGGAGATGTATGTTTGGTTTCCATTACTGTTTACCGTAGTCTTCGGTAGTGGTTTCGATCAAAACACCGGATTCGATACGGGCGTGGCGCTGACAACGCGCGATAACTAGCGAATCATGGCTGGTGACAATCAGCGTCCACGGCGCATCGGTAGCCAGCAAGCTGTCGAGCAGTGTTGGCAAAATCCGCTGGTCAATGCGATCCAGCACGCCATCCAGTAACAACAGCCGGGGCCGACCGACTATGGCCCGTGCCAGTGTTAATCGTAAGGACTGCTCAGCCGTGAGCGGCGCGCCACTTACACACAAACGGCTGTTCAAACCGGCCGGCAAGGCGGCAATGGTATCCAGCAGGCCGACTTGCACCAGCACCTGCCGCAGGGCTAGTAATTCAAGTTCACGACCCAAACACAGATTGTCCAGTATGCTGGCTTCGACAATTTCGGTGTCACGTACCAGACTGATATTGTCACGTAACATGCCCAGATTGAGGTCACGCAAGTCATGATTATCCAAGCAAACATAGCCACTGCTGGGTGCGCGCAGACCAAACAGCATGTCCAGTAGGCTGCCCCGATTGGCACCATCGCTAATTACCAGCTTGTCGCCCGGAGCGAGACGCAAATCAAGGCTGCGCAACACATCCAGATAGGGGCTTTCCGGCAAGGAAGCACAGTAAATATCGACCTGATACGGCTTGTCAGTAATTTTCGGTGTTGCGCCCTGATTGCTTTCTTGGGGCAAATCCAGCAAATACCCCAGCTTATGGACGCTGGTTAGTAGTTCGTAATAGTTGCCCAGCATTTTACCCAAGCGGAGTAGTCCGTAAATCATGGCGCTAACCACCAGTTCGGCAGCAATCAATTGTCCCAGACTGAGCTGGCGTTCTATAACCATCCAGCCGCCCATACCCAGCAGCAAGGTGCTGGCAAATGCGTGCAGCATTAAGGCGCTAAGGTTTTGCCGGGCCAATATCCGGAAATGCCGGACTGAGGCCTCAAGGTAGTCATGTGCGATACGTTCGGTTTGCATATTTAAAAACGCACTGTCGCTAGCCGATTTGCCTAGCAGAGAGTTGACAGCGATATTTTCCAGCCAGCCCGCTGCGGCATATTTGGCTTCCGATCGCGCAATGGCCGTCGTCACGCCATTTTTACTCATTACGAACAGGATCAGCGCCAGCATGGCGATTAAAAACAGATCAAAGGCCAGCAGCAGAGGATGATAAAACGCCAGCAGCGCCATACCGATCACTGTTTGCAGCACATATCCCAGGGTTTCCAGCAATAATACCGTCACAGTTTTATTTAAGATGACCACATCGAAAAAATAGTTGGCTAACTTAGGGACATCGTGATCGTCGCGAATGGCGATGCGGGCTTGTTGCAGACGCAAAGCCACATTGCCAAACATACGCACAAACAAGCGGCGTTGCAGCATTTCCACCACATAAAACTGAAACGCGATCAAAATATTACTAAAAGTAACCAACACCAACAGCACCATTGTCAACACCAGCAATGGCTGCAATAGCGCACCGAAAGCGACAATATTGACCAGTACCTGTACCGCGATCGGCATCGTCAGTGACAATAAACCAATGCCGACGCCATAAGCGATCAGTGTGCCGACGTCCTCACGTTCCAGGCTGATCAGATGCTGAATGCGTTGTAACGGGGTTTGCGCTGACATAAATATTGCCTACTGTTTCATCACATTAAAAAACCATATCGGGAATTGATGATGCACTTCGTTCCTCGACAATTGCTCCCTGTATTGCCCCACCATGAATGTTGTGCAAACTTCCTGTTCTTGCTATTTCATCGCTTCGTTGCAATTTTCCGATTTTCAAGTTTAGCCCTCCGACATCTGCAAGCGTATCTCAACAAACTAACCTTCCGTTTCAACCGCTGTTGCTACTCCTTCAACATCTTTCGCTCTTTTGCTTGAAATCGCCGACGACGTCACCGCGCCAACCTATGCCGAGCTTTGCAATAAAAAATCACGACCCACTAAGTCTTAAGGGCACCTCTAAAAATCCAATTTTCGTCACAATACTGCGTTACTCGAAAAAAATTATCACTTACATATCAACTATATGCCGCGCTCAAATTTTTTACTCGCGCCTTGTCTTGTCTAGAAAATTGAATTTTTAGAGGCGCCCTTAATGAAGTGTTGCACGCTAATTGAAACTTCCGATGCGGCGCTAATCTCCGATATCAAAAATCAGAGGTCTTGTTAGTGGACGGCACCATTTCGTCCAACAGCTTGTCGGCCTTCTCCGCCATCTGCTCGCTGCTGTTGGCCAACTCACTGATTGCCTGCGTTGCAGCCAAGTTGCGTTCAGCCAGTTTGTGTACCTCTGCCGCCGTTGCAACGCCCTTGCCATGCTCGTCCACACGTTCTGCTTCAATAGCAGCATTGAGCGCCAGCACATTAGTCTGATGGGCAATATCATTAGTAATACCGATTTTTTTTGCGGTTTGCTTCATGGCAGTCACTGTTTGACGCACCGATTCGCCACCCTCGGTAACTTCCTTGGTTGCTTGTTCGTAGGTGGCCTGGCTTACGTATTGTCTGATCGCGCTTATTTCATCAGAAGTGCTAGAGAGATTGTCGGAGGCGCTGCGTACTTCAGTGACAAGCTGCGACAATTTGCCTACCATATTTTGCATGGCTGAGAGTAATTGGCCAATTTCATCCTTAGAGGTCACCTCGACCCTTGCAGTCGAATCACCTTCGTAAAATCGGTTTGATACGTTCATATCTGAATTCAACGGTTTGGTAGCGCTGCGCGTAAACCAGAAGACGAGACCTGCGGCCAACGCCAAAACAATCGCTAGTAGTGTCAGCTCCAACAACATGTTGCGGGTATTGTTGTAGTTGTCAACGGCTTCTTGGACGGTTACATGCATTAACTCTACATAATACTTCCCAAATGTACTCAAACTGGCATGATAATCGCTCAGGACGGGACGCAAAACGTGAGTCAAATATGTCCGTGATTCATCCTTTTTCCCTTCTTCAATCAAGGTTACCAATTTCTTAGAACCCTCAATATATTTAATTCGATTATCCAGAACGTGCTGTAGTAACTCCTTTCCTTTCGGTAATACAATAGCTTTTCTTTGCAACTTTTCTATATTTCCTTCAATTTTTTTCCGCGCTTCAAGAATTATCTCTTCTTGCTTAAACATGTCATCGCGACTATCAGTAAGCATCATGTTTCTTAGTGATATGGCAATCACGTTGATTTCATTATCAATTTCCATAACCATAGCCATTTTAGAATATCTATCATCAACTATAAAATTTAGCCTTTGGTCCTGGTGCGAAAGCCGCGTGATAGATAAGGCTGTAATTACTACTAGTAAAATCACAACCAGACCGAAACCCAATCCGAAACGCATGCCTATCTTCATATTTTTAAACATAATTACATCCTTATTCAACTTTAGGCATACAGCTTTCATCCTTGCTTCAGCTGAACGGTGACACAATTAAAGCTGAAACGATAAAAACGTTTGCTGCCTGCTGCTAGTAACTGTGCTACACCCGCAATTCTGCGGTCGCCATGCTGCTCCGGAAAAGTGAATATCGAGGACTTCCGCCTGAAACCGTCCCTGAAAGTCAACCCAGTAAATTCCATGTGCAGCCACTGCGCTAACTATCCGGCAGTCAAGGGTTGATTCGCTCAGCTTTATCGTTGCCTCTAGCAGCCTGTCGAATTATTCTCCAAATGGATCAAACAGCATCTTCAGATTAAGCGGTACTTTCGCATTACCGAAATTGCAGCAAAGCACAAATATGGATTGCAATTACAATTTTAGTTTAGGTTTTGGTCGCCATCTTTATAAAAATGGCTCAAACCGAGGCTTGTTTTTACACAGTCCTATCAGATTTTTAGCTTGACAATTATCTATAAAGTACAAATTTATCTATTAGTTAAATAATTTTAGATGCGAATAAGGAAGAACCCCTAGACAGTTATCATATCCCAGCTAGGCAACGATATACCGTAGCCAGTGCATCATCGTCACCGACATTGCCGGGGAAAATCACCACCAGCATCTCGGCATAGCGCGGGTGATCAGACGGGCAGCGGACCACTGAGCAGCCCGGCAGAATCTGTCCCAATACCCGCGAAGCCTTGAGCGCAAGCCCATCGGACAGCACGTCGTTCGAAGTGATGCCGCCTTTGCTGATGAGGAAGCCCAGTGTGGTCGGCAGGCCGCGTACCACGTCCATCAGGAACGCCGATACTTGTTCGCCGAATGCCAGACGCGAGGCTTGGTCGGCAAAGCCGCGTTCTGCGCGGCTGGTATAGATCACCGGTGTTGTATCGGCAGCGTGGGCACGCGCAGCTTGATGCAATACTTCCTGCAATAGGGCGGAACGTTCCGTGGCGATGCGATCCACGTCCACTTCAATGGCAATGATGCCCGCTTCTTGTAGCAGCATATTCAGTTGCGCCGTGGTCTTCTTGACATGCGAGCCGACGATCACCGCACCGGGTTTGCCGTTGCGCACGTACTGGCGCATGGCGCTGGCAGCCACAGGTTGAGGTGGTAGTTGTGTCAGTGCGGTGAGCAGGCTGGCGGCAGAGCGGAACAGGAAGCGCTTGCCGTTGGCGGCGGCAGTTTTCAATTGGGTGGCAAAGCAGTCCAGGTCGGTCTGGGTTTCCGCATCCACAACACAGCACACGTTGTCGTGCAGGTCCATCAGACGCGCCGAGATGTCACCGCGTATTTGGGCGAGCAGAAAACGCTCGACCTGATTCGCCTTGATGCGACCGGCAGTTTTTTCCTCGACATAATCGGGGAGGTAGCTGGTGGAATAGCCGAACACCGAGTCGCGCGCGAATTCGGTCTGGTGTACCGGTATGGCCACGCCATCGGCCATCAGGTAGTGGATGCTGTCGCGTGTGAAACGCCCGCCTTCAAAAAAGGCCGGAATCAGGAAGTGCGCATCAAAACCCGTAGCGCCGCCCAACTCTTCGCTCATTACATCGGTTTCCACCGGGTAATGACCGCGCAGCGTGGAGTCGGAGCGGCTGACGAAAATCGGATTGAAAGGCAGCCCTTGCGCGGCCAGGCTGGTCAAGGTCAACTTGAGGTTGCGGCACACTTCGCGCGTCACCGTGGCAGCACGCACCGCGTCCATGCCACGGGTGTTGGTGAGCACAAAGAAGAGCGGCGAGTCATCCAGCAACGCGGCACGCAGCGTTTCCTGATCCCAACGGGTCAGCAGCAGGCAGGAATGCACCGTCTGCGAACCGGCCGGGCCATCGTCGAGAACGATAATCTTGGTTTCAGTCATTCCGGTTCAGCTTTTTCTTAATACTGGCAATAGTGTTCATTCTAAGCATTGTCATAGCCAATAGTTATTGATGTACTTCTCACCCTTGTCGCATAAAAATGTGACGACATGTTCGAGCTTGTGTCGCTCGCGTAATTTTCGTGCAGCGACAAGGTGTGCGCCGGACGATGGCCCGACAAAGTGCCGTGCTCACGCGCCAGTCGGCGCATCTCCTGCACCGCCTCTGCGGACTCGACCGCGACGACCTCATCCAGCAAGGTGCCGGTCAGATTGCCCAGTTTTCTAACTTCGGCCAACGCATCGTTGACATGACAGTCACCGATGATGCGGACCTCGGCACCATAAGCACGTGAGATCGCGGTTCGTTCACGACTCAATCCATTGGGCATCAACGCCAGCATCTTTTAGCCTTTGACAGCAGCCAACATGCTCATCGGTTACCGGTATTGCCGCTACTCGCTTCCACGGTTTAGATCGAAGCGCACATATCAGGCGCTTCTTGACGAGTGCGACGAGGTCATGAGACCAACATGGCAATCTATTATTATGTGCATGCTTCATCTATCAGCTCTATCCAGTGTCGCACCGGCACGCCTGTGCCGCTTTGCAGATGGGTCAGGCAACCAATATTGGCGGTGGCAATGATGTTTGGTGCACCGCTGTTCAGCGCGTCGAGTTTGTTGCTGCGTAACTGCCGTGCCAATTCGGGCTGTAGGATCGAGTAGGTGCCGGACGAGCCACAGCACAGGTGAGAATCGGCAACCGGAGCCAACTCGAAACCTGCCGTACTCAACAAACGCTCGATCACGCCGACAATCTTCTGGCCATGCTGCAATGTGCAGGGCGCATGGAATGCCACCTTATTGCGTGGCGCAAGTTTAAGCAGGGTGACCAAGCGCACCTGTTCGGCCGCGATGATCTCGCTCAGATCGCGCGACAGACCTGCAATATGCGCGGCCTTGGCTGCATACTCGGGGTCATGTTGCAGCAGATGGCCGTAGTCTTTCACCATAACACCGCAGCCACTGGCAGTGATGACGATGGCTTCGCAACCCTGTTGTAGCAGTGGCCACCACACATCAATGTTGCGTTTGACGGCGAGTGATGCAGCATTTGGTGCATTGAGGTGCTGGTCGATTGCGCCACAGCAACCAACACCAGCCGGGCGTAGCAGCTGAATACCGAGGCGATTGAGTACGCGTGCCGTTGCGGCATTGATATTGGGCGACAGCGCAGGCTGCACGCAGCCATCCAGGATCAGCATCCGGCGCGGATGTACTGTGTTCGGCCATGTATCAGCGGTTTGTCGGGCGGGGATGCGTAGTCGCATGGACCCTGGTAGCAGGGGTCTGAGCAGTTGACCTAGCCTGAGCAGTGAGCCAAACAGCAGCCGATTTCCCAACAGCTTGCGCAGAGACCAGCGTTGCGCTTGTGCCCACCATCCGCGCGGGATACGCTGTTCGGCTATGTTGCGTCCTATGTCGAGTAAATTCCCGTACTGCACTCCGGATGGACAAGTGGTCTCACAGGCGCGGCAAGTCAAACAGCGATCCAGGTGTAGTTGCGTCTTCTCTGTGACCAGCTCACCCTCCAGCATCTGTTTGATCAAGTAGATGCGCCCGCGCGGACTATCCAGCTCATCGCCAAGCAACTGGTAAGTTGGGCAGGTCGCCAGACAAAAACCACAATGCACGCAGCTGCGCAATATCTGGCCTGCCTCCTGACCATCGGATGTGTGTTTGATGAAATCAGCAAGATTGGTTTGCATGAGTGGTAAGTGTAGATGACGGAATGGCCAGTTTAAAAATTAATGACATTTCAAAAATTCCTGAGACAAGCGGCATGGATAAAAACTCCTTGCGGGTCGAAGCTGTGTTTGATGCGGCGCTGGATGGCCTGTAGCGCAGACGGCAAGAGGTGAAACACCCCGCTAAGCTTGTCGCCGCCGCATCGGATCGCCAGATTGCGCACAACACCGGGCTGTAGTCGTGCAGTGCGAGCCTCGGCATCAATTGCGATTATTGCTTTGAGGCGCGCCAGCGACATAATCACGCCATTGCCGAGAGGCAGCGCGGAGCAAATCAAGGAAGTCGGCGGTCATGATTGAGTGTGCGTCAGCATGAAGCCGTCATCCTATCCCGGCCAAGCGGCGATATACCGTAGCCAGTGCATCATCGTCACCGACATTGCCGGGAAAGATCACTACCGGCATCTCGGCATAGCGCGGATGATCAGACGGACAGCGTACCACTGAGCAGCCCGGCAGAATCTGCCCCAATACCCGCGAAGCCTTGAGCGCAAGCCCATCGGACAGCACGTCGTTCGAAGTGATGCCGCCTTTGCTGATGAGGAAGCCCAGTGTGGTCGGCAGGCCGCGTACCACGTCCATCAGGAACGCCGATACTTGTTCGCCGAATGCCAGACGCGAGGCTTGGTCGGCAAAGCCGCGTTCTGCGCGGCTGGTATAGATCACCGGTGTTGTATCGGCAGCGTGGGCACGCGCAGCTTGATGCAATACTTCCTGCAATAGGGCGGAACGTTCCGTGGCGATGCGATCCACGTCCACTTCAATGGCAATGATGCCCGCTTCTTGTAGCAGCATATTCAGTTGCGCCGTGGTCTTCTTGACATGCGAGCCGACGATCACCGCACCGGGTTTGCCGTTGCGCACGTACTGGCGCATGGCGCTGGCAGCCACAGGTTGAGGTGGTAGTTGTGTCAGTGCGGTGAGCAGGCTGGCGGCAGAGCGGAACAGGAAGCGCTTGCCGTTGGCGGCGGCAGTTTTCAATTGGGTGGCAAAGCAGTCCAGGTCGGTCTGGGTTTCCGCATCCACAACACAGCACACGTTGTCGTGCAGGTCCATCAGACGCGCCGAGATGTCACCGCGTATTTGGGCGAGCAGAAAACGCTCGACCTGATTCGCCTTGATGCGACCGGCAGTTTTTTCCTCGACATAATCGGGGAGGTAGCTGGTGGAATAGCCGAACACCGAGTCGCGCGCGAATTCGGTCTGGTGTACCGGTATGGCCACGCCATCGGCCATCAGGTAGTGGATGCTGTCGCGTGTGAAACGCCCGCCTTCAAAAAAGGCCGGAATCAGGAAGTGCGCATCAAAACCCGTAGCGCCGCCCAACTCTTCGCTCATTACATCGGTTTCCACCGGGTAATGACCGCGCAGCGTGGAGTCGGAGCGGCTGACGAAAATCGGATTGAAAGGCAGCCCTTGCGCGGCCAGGCTGGTCAAGGTCAACTTGAGGTTGCGGCACACTTCGCGCGTCACCGTGGCAGCACGCACCGCGTCCATGCCACGGGTGTTGGTGAGCACAAAGAAGAGCGGCGAGTCATCCAGCAACGCGGCACGCAGCGTTTCCTGATCCCAACGGGTCAGCAGCAGGCAGGAATGCACCGTCTGCGAACCGGTCGGGTCATCGTCGAGTACGATAATCTTGGTTTCAGTCATTCCGGTTCAGCCCTTTCTAAATGTTGGCTAATGTTCATTCCTGATCGAACATTAGCCAACCTCTAGAGCGTGGGCAAAATGCCCACGCTCTAGAGGAAATACGAATAAATCTGCACTTCCCTAATGGATTGCCCAGGTTTAACCCAACATGACCGTCGCCCTTGCCAGCATCGCATCCGCAGTCAGACCGTTGAAGGCCATGATCTCACCAGCACTGGCAGTGGTCTCACCGCGTTTCCAGGCCATTACTTCGCGGCGTGCGGCACGAGTGCGCAGTAGCACCGGTTCGAGTGGGCCGGAGGGTCCGCCGGATACGGCGATCAGCGCGTCACCATCAAACAATGCGTTGAAGTGATCGTCATCCAAGAAGGCGTTGTCCGGCTCCGATACGGTATCCCAGGACACATCGCTTGGGCGATACAGGCGGCGTGGATTGGCTATGCTGACGATACGCACGCGATGTCCAGCCGCTTCAAGTTTGTCCTTGGCTTCGAACACCGGCAGCAACACCATGTCGCCGGTAACCGCAAATACCACGTTTTTTTCCCCGGCAGCGCTTTCATACAATTTCACCGCCCCATCCGCGATGCCCCGACGCGCCTGTTCCAGCGTGGTGTACACCGGCAAAGGACTCTTGGAGGCGATCACGATGATGCCCTTGTTATAGGTGTCCAGCGCCCATTCGTAAGCGGCCTGAATCTGGTTTGCATCGCAGGGAAACAAGGGATACACGTTGCCATTGCGCATCTGCGCCGCGAAGTAGTTCTCAATCTCCGGGCGTTGATGGGTCCAGCCGTTGCGACCCTGTTCCAGGGCGCCTGCGGTGAACATGCACACCAGCGAAGGCGTCCTGCGGCGAAGTTCCGCCATCGCCTGAGTGACGGTCTGCATGATAGGCCAACCGTTGATCGCGAAACTTTCATAGGACAGCCAGATCGAACGGGAGCCGAACAAAGCCAGCCCGGCAGCCAGGCCTGCGCAGGCATCCTCGTTGAGCGGCTCATAAACTTGCCCGGATGGTTCCTGGTGGTACAGATCATCTTTTACCGGATGGCGTATTTTCAACGCGACGTTGATGTTGGACATCGCCGATGCTTCGTTACCGTCGGCGTTGGTGACCACGAAATTTTTGTCATGTAGTCCCACGAACGCCACCAGTGCGCCGAATGCTGTAGACGGCACCTGTTTGTCGCCCGGCGTAAACTCCTTGATCGGCAAAGCCGGCAAGCTGGGGATAGGCAAAACGTGTTCGGTGACTGCGGTCTTCGCAGCCGGGCCGCCGCCAGCGCGCGAGAAGTTGTCACGCACGATCTGCCAAGCTTGCGGGTTGAGCGCACGGCGCTGCAGGGCGGTGATGATGTGCTCCGCGTCCAGCGTGTCGGCGGGGTACAAGTTGTGCGACTTGGCGCCCAGCCTGTGTACACCGCTGCCTTTTAACTGTTTCAGGATCAGCGCAGTGCGAGTTCCATTCAGAGCGCTTTTTGCTGCTACATCGGTTGCTTGCAACACAGCCGCAGCAAACGCCAGGCGCTGCTTGTGCGAAAAGAGGCTGCTGTCCACGTAAGCGCCGGATTGATTCTGGTCGTCGAAATCCTTTGCATTCACCAGCAATACGTTCTCGAAACCATGCCCGCGCCAGTAGGCAATCATTTCTTCGTTGCTCCAGGTGGTGCACATGGAGTGATGCTCCTGGCTGTAGCCGTTCCAGATCAACGCAGGCAGGAAATTAGTCACCTTCGGGTAGGCGGTATTGAAATGCATCATGCTATTCAACACATAAGGTTCGCCCATGCCGCCATCGCCTATGGTCACCGGGAACAATGTACCCGGATGCAAGAATGCGCCTGCCATGGCGAAATGTTGGCCTTGACCCAGCGGACCGGCAGGTGCCAGCAGACCGGGAATTGCGCCAGACAAGTGGCCGAGCAGGCCGTGCTTTTCACGGAAACGCTCGCGCATCTGCTGCACGGTGGTGATGCCCATCTCCTCCAGTGAGCTATCCAGGAACATCGCAGAATAAAAACCGGGGGCGTGATGCCCTACTTCGGTAACGATGTTGGTATGGCCAAGCATCACCAGTGATGCGTAAACCTCGGCGCTGGAGGCGAAACCGCCGGGGTGACCGGAAGACTTCGACGCGCAGATTTGCAAGGTCAGATAGCGCAAGGCATCTGCGGCCAGCAGCGTTTGATATGCAGCCGATGGATCGGCGGCATCGCTTATTTTTTTTGCATCCGCCGCAATGGCCGGCTGGGAGGCGTGTTCGGCAAAGCCCTGCCAAGCAGGAGCGAAGTATTGGATGCCCTGGCAAAACGCAGGGAGGGGCTCGGAATGGGCAGATGAGTTCATGGCTGGCTTCATAAAATTAAGATGATGTCATCTTACGGCAATAAATATCTTTTCACAATCCGGTTTTTGTTTCATAATGTGAAATATGAAAAAATATAAATCTCAACCTGTTTCCTCTTCCATCCAGGTCATCGACCGTATGGTTACTTTACTCGACGCGCTTGCCGCAGAAGGCAGCACATCGCTGAAAGTCCTCGCAGCGGAGACCGCGCTGCATCCGTCCACCGCATTCCGCATATTGAATTCGATGATCCTGCATGGACTGGTTAGACGTGATGAGGCTGGGGCCTACTTGCTTGGGCCGCATCTCCTGCGACTGGCCGCGCAAGCGCGTATTGATCAGGATCTGCGTGCCATTGCACGGCCGGAAATGGAGTGGTTGCGCGATCAAATCGGTGAGACAGTGAATCTCACCGTGCGCCAGGGAGATGAAGTGGTCTACGTAGAACGCGTCAGCCCTCAACGCATGATGCGTGTGGAGCAAGTGGTCGGCAGCCGCGCGCCGCTGCATGTCACCGCAGTGGGCAAGCTGATATTAGGTGAGGCGGGCGAGAGCGTGATCGACGATTATATTCACCGCACGCGCTTGCCTGCTTATACTGTAAATACGCACTGCAATCGCAAGCAGCTGCTGGCGGATATTCAAGCCAGTCTGACTCGTGGCTACGCGCTGGATAATGAGGAAGCCGAGCTTGGCGTGGCTTGTATCGGCGTATTGGTGCGCGATGCAAGCGGTGCTGTTGTTGCCGGTTTGTCGGTGTCAGCGCCGGTGGAACGGCGCAAACTCGACTGGGTGGGTCTGGTACAGGAGACCGCGCACCGTATCTCGGCACACATGGGCTATGCCGGGTAAGCTGCGCCAAATCGAGGTCGATTTATGACAATACGTCTTGCCCATCGTGTTTCTTTCAAAAGCATTGCAGCCGAAAGTCGATTACTACGCTCACCCCACATTGGGAAAGGCTCGAAATGGCGGAATAAAGTGTAGGCGATGGTAAAATGAACGCAATCCTCCGCGCTAAAATATGCCAACCATATATTCCACACCGAGAAAGTTGCTAACCTCGTATTGATAGGTCATTACTGTGCACGTATACGATACCATTGCCGCAGTGGATTTGGGTTCCAATAGCTTCCGGCTGCAAGTCGCGCGAGTGGTGGAAGATCAGATATATCTACTCGATTCCCTGAAAGAAACAGCTCGCTTGGCTGCAGGGTTAAAACCGGACAATTTTCTGGACGACGAGTCCCAACTACGTGCCCTTGCATGCCTTAAGCGTTTTGGCGAGCATTTACGTGGCTTGCCAACCCACGTAGTAAAGGTTGTAGGTACAAGCACTTTCAGGCTGGCAAAAAATGCCCCCGCTTTTCTTGAAAAAGCAGAAGCTGCCTTGGGTTTTCCGATTAAAGTAATCACTGGTCTAGAGGAAGCGCGGCTAATTTATCTGGGCGTGGCACATTGTATGCCACCATCGCAAAATCATAGGATGGTGGTTGATATCGGTGGTGGTTCTACCGAATTCGTGATTGGCGAGGGTTTAAAGCCGCTTCGCATGGAAAGCTTGCATATGGGATGCGTCAACTATAGCAAGCGGTTTTTTGGCGACGGTAAAATGACTAAAGATGCCATGCAGCAGGCAGAACTCGCGGCGCGCATGGCGCTACAAACAATTCGTTTTGAGTTTTCCAGTGGGGATTGGCAAGAAGCGATTGGGTCATCTGGCACAGCACGTGCATTAGCTGATTTGTTAAAGCAAAACGATTGGAGCAATGAAGGTATAACGGCAGAGGGGCTGGCAAAACTTCGCTCCATGTTACTGAAAGCAGGAGAATGCAAGCGGCTGAATACACTTGGGCTGAAACCGGATCGCATTCCTGTTTTGCCTGGCGGATTCGCCATTATGTCGGCAATTTTCACTGAATTGAATATTCAGCATATGAGCATAACGAGCGCCGCCCTGAAAGAAGGGGTGTTATATGACCTGTTGGGTCGTTTGCATCATCAAAATACCTGATTAGTCACGAAACACAGAAGGCTCATCTGGTGAGCCTGTAAAGGCGGATAATAATATGCACATACCGACAAGAGGAGATGCGCGATAGGATCAACCAGATGTTGAAGATGAATTCGTTTAGCTGATGCACTTCCAGCAGATGGCGAATCCGCGCAAGTTAAATTTGGTCTAGAGCCAAAAAAATTAAAGTTTACTCACACCTCAAAAACAATTTTTATACAAAAACCAGGGTGAAGGTTTGAAGCTTCAATGCTAGCATGATGTTGAGTTGCAATTTCTTTCGCTATGGAGAGGCCTAAGCCAGATCCATACGCGTCTTTATTTTCGCCTCTGTAGAATCTCTTAAAAATATGTTGTAAATCAGACTCAGGGAGACCTAGCCCAGAATCAATAACCTCTACAGTAATATTTTGTTCATTATTGAATATGGCGATATCTACCTTCCCGTAATTTGGAGTGTATCGAATAGCGTTATCAACTAGATTACTAAGCAGCACTTTTAACTCATGACTTACACCATCAACCATCGCTACACTTGATGTATTTAGTCCCAAGTCTATTGATTTCACTTGAGCTAAAACTAAAAACTCTTGGATACTTTCTTTTGCAAGGTCGAGTAAATTTACTGCTTCAGTTTTCCTAATTTGATTGTTGGGTTCAATCCGCGCTAACGTAAGTAATTGACTGATCAATTGCTCAGAGCGCGTTATGCCACAACTTAAAATTTTAATTGCACTATCACGTTCTGATTTATTTTTCGCTTGTTCGACCAATGTAATTTGAAGTCTTAATGCGGTAATAGGCGTTCGTAACTCATGTGCGGCATCCGAAGTAAACCGCTTTAACAACGCGACCGTATCAGAAACTTTACCCATAAACATATTAAGTGAATTTACTAAAGGTTTAATTTCACTTGGTATTTTTTCTGTTGCAAAAGGTTTTAGATCAAGACTTTGGCGATGCTCAATTTCCTCAGAAAGCACTGACAGAGGACGAAGCGCTTTACTAATCGCTAAAAAAATCAGTATGACCAATACAGGTATGAGCACTAGCTGTGAGGTCATTAGACTCACCGCAGTTTCTTTGATAGTGAGCTGTCTTAGCTTTAAAGATTGCGCAACCTGGATGGTTTCATTTTTGACTTGAATTGAAAAAAAACGCCATTGCTTACCCATGTATCGTTGGGTTGATAAGCCAAGAGTAGAGGGCAAAGGTACTTTTTCCTCGGGATGAGAAACGTACAGCATGGTGCCATCTTGCGCTAACACGCGCACGTAAAATTCCTGCTCTTTTTCAATTTCTGTATGACTTCCAACTGGACTATTAATATATAAACGCGAACTATCATGAATCGCAAGATGTTGAGCTTCTATTGCACTCGCTACTTGCTGCAGGGTGGCATCGTATAACTCGTCTAACTCATTTTTACTGACTACATAAGAAGCCCAGCTGATTAGCCCATACACAATCAGTACCGACAATGAGATATATATGAGTAAAAAACGCTTGATAGAGCGATTCATTTAAGTGCCTGAAAAATTTTCAGCATTTAGGAAAGGTGTAGCCAACGCCACGAATATTCATAATGATTTTTGATCCAAATTTACGTCTGATTATGTGAATATGTACTTCAATTGCATTACTCTCGATTTCGTCACCCCAACCATAGATTTTTTCTTCCAATTGATTTATTGAGAAGATAACGCCAGGATTTTCAAGCAATGTTTGCATAATGCCGAAAGCTCTAATTGATAAACGCTCGGACACATTTCCATAAGTCATTGTGTAGGTGGCGGGGTCTAATGATGCACCAGCGTATTGAATAAGAGGATTGCTTCTACTTTCTTTACGTCTTGTTAAGGCACGAATTCTGGCTACCAACTCATCAATCGCAAATGGCTTAAGCAGATAATCATCGGCTCCGCTATCCAGCCCTCTAACGCGATCCTCAATACTATCTCTTGCTGTAATGATAAGCACTGGCGTTGTATTTCCCGCAGAGCGTAATTGCGTCAGGTATTCGATACCAGAGCGTTTTGGCAAACCTAAATCCAATAAAATAAGGTCATAGGTTTCCAGGCTTATTGTATGTTCGGCAGCAAATGTATCTTGCACCCAATTGACTACGTAGGTTTTCAAAGCCTTTTTAAGACTTTGCCCAATCATCAAATCATCCTCAACTAAGAGTATTCGCACCACATTGTTCCTAATGTTGAGTTAGTTAAAAAAATTTAACCCCCTACAAACCGAGACTTGCATTTTGCTACGATTAACTTAATGGAAACTTAACATCAATCCTTAATCTTTAAGTTTCCATTAAGTTTGCATCTTTACATTACGTACATTCTATTTAAGCACGTTAATTAAAATGCAATTTAAATCGACACTATTTCTTAAAAGCGCAGCCATTCTATTTGCCAGCCTATCGGTATTGGCCGGTTGCCAATCGATTCCTGAAATAGCAGATCAATCTAAGGTCATGCAAAATACGATTGCATACGATCAGCAGTTAACTAACGGCGCTTCACCTGAAACACTGGATGGTGCAGCAAAACTGCGATCACAAATGCTATTGACCGAGTTGGAGGCTGTGCACTACGCATTAAATAACAATGCCGCATTTAAATCATTACTAATTGATTTAAAAATAGCAAAAGCGGACTTAGTCAATGCAGGCTTACTACCTAACCCCGAGTTTCTTTTTTCATTTGGTGTCACAAATAAGCCCTATCGATATGCCATAGACTTACCTTTAGAAGCGCTTTGGTTGCGTCCTATTAGAATCCGCTCAATGAAGAGTGAGGCAGATGCAATTACTTACAAGCTAACGCAATCTGGGCTTAATCTGATCAAAGATGTACGTGTGGCTTACGCACAATCAGTGTTGGCACAAGAGCGATTAAGTGTGGCTGATACTTCTAGTCAATTGCGCGCCAGAATATATACCTTATCAATTAAGCGTCTTGAGGCTGGCGATTTGAATGGTAAAGACATACTCATTGCGAAAAATGATGCGGTAATCGCACAGCGTGACTGGGAACTGGCGCAGTACGATGTAAAAATCAAACAGGAGATACTTTTAAATCTGCTTGGTGCATCGCAAAAACATCGCAATATTACGTTGTCTTCAAATGTGATTCCTGCTTGCCAAGATGAAGAAATCGACAAATTATTAAGCACTGCGCTCACACAACGTCCAGATTTGATAGCCGCGCAATTTTCAATTGATTCTGCAAAGGAAAAAATCAAGCTATCTAATTTGAATTGGTTAAAACTCACAGCTACGGCAGATGCCACCAGTGGACAAAACAATGGGCACACGCTTGGGCCATCTGTCAGAACGACCTTACCAATACTCAACCAGAATCAAGGTGCTGTTAGCAGAGCAGAGGCAGAATTAGAACGCGCTGAGTTAAACCTTGAGGTTTTAAAGCAGCAAGCAATTCTGGAAATCAGAACGTCATATCTTCAATATCAGCAATCTTGCCATGACTGGAATGTGTTGCAAGAAAAGCTGATGCCATCAATTCAACAAATGATCCAACTCACAGAACAAGCCTATCAAGAGGGTGATATTTCATATTTACAAACGCTGGAAGCAAACCGTCAGTTTGTGGATATACAGATGAGACAAGTGCAATTAAAAGCAGATCTCATCAGTAAACAGGCAGAAATAACACGTAATCTTAGTCAAAAAGCCAAAGGTAACTTAAATGAAAGTTAAGCCATTTAAATTTGAATTCATAAAACATAACCCAAAAATTGGATTAATGTTGATAGCAGGCTTTTTGATTATAACAATTTGTTTTGTTTCATTAAAACTGATTGCAAAGCCTGCTGAGGTGCGCGAAAAAAATGTAACCAAGCAAGCGATTACGCACGAAAGTGACTTGAATACAGTACACATTAGCGATGAAACTTATCGTAAATTAGGTATTGAAATTGCGCTAGTCAAACGTGAAGCGATTTCAAAAAATAAAAATTACGGCGGCGAAGTAATGGTGCCAATTGGTGGTAAAGCCAGCGTCACTGCACCCATTTCTGGAAAGCTGGTGTCTTCTTCGCCAGAAGCTCTACGCCCTGGTGCGCAGGTAAATGTAGGACAGTTGCTTTATCGAATCCAACCCATGTTAACTGCAGATGCACGTGCAAATATGGTCACCGCTTTGGCCGATGCCAATAGCTTGGTAAATACGTCTAAAACACAAGTTGATGCGTCACAGATTGCCTTAGCGCGCGCTAAAAAACTACTCGCTGATTTGGTAGGAAGTAAGCGCAATGTCGATGATGCATATGCAAATTTTGAAGTTTCTCAGAGAAATCTAGAGGCCGCGAAGGTAAAGCAGAATGCATTATCACAAGTTGTGAATGTTGGCACCATTGCGCCAATTGATGTAAAGGCACCGCAATCTGGCACGATCACCAATATTTTTTCAGTACCTGAGCAATTGGTTTCAGCTGGAAATCCAATTATTGAGATTTCAGAATTACATACACTTTGGGTGCGAGTGCCTGTTCCAGTAGGTGAGATAAATGAAATTGACCAGCAGGCTGATGCAAAGGTCAGTCTGCTTGGCTCAGGAACTAACGCAAAACTGTTTACTGCAAAGCCTATCTCTGCCACACCAACGGCTGATCCGTTAACAAGCTCTGCGCATCTGTACTATGCAATCCAGAATGATCAATCCGCTTTCCGACCTGCTGAACGGGTATCTGTATCTCTTAACACTTTTAATAATAAACAAACAATATTGACGATTCCTTGGAGTGCAGTTGTGTTCGATATTCATGGAGGCAGCTGGGTTTATACGCAAAAATCAAGCACTACCTTTGAGCGCAAGCGCGTATTTTTAGAGCGTGTGAGTAGTGGTAATGCTGTGATGAGCGAAGGCCCAGCAGTAGGTTCGAAAATTGTGGTGAATGGCGCTTTAGAGCTGTTTGGAGTTGAAACAGGTTTCGCACATTAAATACGGTAGGTAACCTAACATGTTAAAGAATATGATTTATTCTGCGGTCAATGGTCGTCACGCAGTACTGTTTCTATCGATAGTAATCATGTTGGTTGGTTTATTTGCGGCAAAGCAAGCCCCTTTAGATGTATTCCCCGAGTTTGCCCCAATAAAAGTCGAAATTCAGACAGAAGCGCCAGGACTATCTACGGAAGAAACCGAGCAACTAATTAGCATGCCATTGGAGCAACTACTGAACGGAACGCCGCACCTGAAAACGATACGTTCTAAATCAGTCGTGGGGCTGTCTTCTGTTGTCATGCTTTTCGAGGAAGGCACAAATATACAAGAAGCAAGACAGTTTGTTCAAGAGCGATTAAGTCTGGCGGCCACCCGGTTACCCGTTGTCGCAAAAGCACCCGTATTGATGCCACCATTGTCATCACTTTCGCGCGTTTTGAAGATTGGCGTTTCCTCAAAACAGTTATCACAAATGGATATCAGTAACATAACCATGTGGACGATACGTCCTCGGTTAATGTCGGTACCCGGTATTGCAAATGTTGCTGTTTGGGGGCAGCGCGATAAGCAATTACAAATAGTGATTGACCCTAATCGTTTGCGCGCAGCTGGACTGACCATACCACAGATAATTAAGGCCGCTGGCGATGCTGCCAGCATTGAGTCGGGAGGGTTTGTAGATACACCGAATCAACGCATCGCGCTGCGTCATAAAAACCTGAGTACGCAACCTGATGAACTAGCAAAAATAGTGGTAGATTTTAAAAACGGTTCTCCAGTTCGATTGGGAGATGTTGCTGAAATTACTATCGGCAGTCCACCACCAATAGGCGATGCAGTCATTAATCATGGTGATGGATTATTACTGATTGTAGAAAAACACCCGAATGCCAATACGATAGAGGTCACAAAAAATGTAGAACTTGCACTTGCCGAGTTGAAGCTAGCGCTTCATCAGCTTGAGATTGATTCAACCATTTTTAGACCAGCGACCTTTATTGAGCGTGCTATCCAAAACCTACAAAATGCACTGTTAATTGGTGCGGTTTTAGTGATGGGCATCTTGATGATTTTTTTACGCAACAAACGTGCTGCGTTCATCAGTATTTGCGCTATTCCATTATCTTTAATCACTGCTGTATTGGTGTTAACAATATTTAATATAGGCATCAATACCATGGTTATCGCAGGACTTGTCATCGCATTAGGTGAGGTAGTCGACGATGCCATTATTGATGTTGAAAACATCATTAGGCGCTTGAAATTAAACCAGCTTTCAGAGAAACCCAAATCCAAACTCAACGTGATTGTAAACGCCTCATTAGAGGTGCGTAGCGCCGTGGTATATGCCACGATGATCGTGATGGTCGTTTTTCTGCCGGTTTTATTTTTAGATGGCATCGCAGGTGCTTTTTTTAAACCATTAGCCACAGCTTATTTGCTTGCCATTCTGGCCTCGCTAGTCGTTGCGCTCACGGTCACACCTGCTTTGTCTTATTTCCTGTTGAAATCTGAATCAGATGACAAGGAAATCAGCCAGGTGACGTGGTTACGTAACCGTTACGCCAAGTTGTTAGATGTCTTTTTAATCAATCCCAAAAAAATTGTGGTCACAACTTTACTAGCATTTTCAATTGCGGGTACGGGCTCACTTTTCTTGGGATCAGAATTTTTACCCAAGTTTAAAGAGACTGATTTCTTGATGCACTTTCTCGAACGACCAGGCTCATCAATTGAGCAAATGAAAAAAATGAGCATACGTGCGAGCAATGATTTGCTTGCGATTCCCGGTGTTAGAAATTTTGGTGCGCATATTGGTCGTGCAGAAGCCGCAGATGAAGTGGTCGGCCCAAACTTTACCGAGCTATGGATTAGTATTGATCCTGAGCTGAATTATGACAAAACTGTCGCCTCGATTCAGCAGGCCATGCAAGGCTATTCTGGCATTTTTGCTGATGTACAAACCTATCTGAAAGAACGTAGTAAAGAAGTGTTATCTGGAACCAGCTCTAGCATTGTGGTGCGGCTTTTTGGTCCTGATTTAGCTGTATTACGGCAGCAAGCTGAAGCGATCAAAAGCACAATGCAATCCGTTGATGGTGTAACAGATTTAAAAGTTGAGCCACAAGTGTTGGTGCCGCAAATTGAAATCCGCCTTAAACAGGATGCAGCTCAGCGTTACGGCATTAATACCAATGATATTCGCAAAGTAACCAGTATGGTATTGAAAGGAACCAAGGTAGGTGAAGTATATGAAACGCAACAAAAGGTAGATGTCGTGATCATCGGCAATGCCGACAGTAAATTAGACCTGTCTGCAATTCAGCAATTACCCATAGACTCACCTTTTGGATCTCAATTAAGAATTAAAGATGTGGCAGACGTTTATTTTGTAGGCATGCCAAATGAAATCAAGCGCGAAGCAGTATCTAGACGTATTGATATTGTAGCCAACGCCAAAAATAGAGATCTAGGCGCAGTTGCTTCTGACATTGAAAACAAAGTTTTAAAGATGCAATTTCCCTCTGGCTATTACCCGCAATTTTTAGGTGAATATACAGCACAAAAAGCAGCGAAAAATAGATTGGCAGGACTATCTATTTTGATGTTATTTGCCATTGTATTGATTGTATACGTTGATTTTAAATCCTACCGCCATACCTTGATATTAGTCGCTTCCTTACCATTTGCACTCATTGGCGGCGTGATTGGCGTGTTTATTTCAGGAGGTGTCGTTTCACTAGGCTCAATGGTGGGATTTATCGCTGTACTGGGTATCGCGGCCAGAAACGGCATTTTACTCATCAGCCATTATCGACATTTGATAATCAGTGAAAATGTTGCAATGAGTAGCATTGAGCTCATTAAACGTGGTTCAAATGAGCGGCTTATTCCCATTTTAATGACTGCACTCGCAACCTCTTTAGCATTATTACCCATCATATTTAAAGGCCCTATTTCGGGATACGAAATTGAGTATCCCCTTGCAATCGTAGTTGTTAGTGGATTACTCACTTCAACCATTTTAAATTTGGTGTTGTTACCGTCTATCTTTTTAAAATTCTGTATGAAAAATTAAAGTAGTGGATCACCTCAAGAAAAAATGGTCGCTGGAGCAAATTGCAGGCACACTCAAAAATATGCATCCTGACAAGCCCGCACATCGAGTGAACCACGAAACGATTATTCCTCCGTCACGGGTAAGCGTATGGTGTATTGACCCCCTGCTTTTTCATCACGTACCATCATGAGCAGATTATGCTTCTGTGCATCCTCTACCAATTCTTTGAACGTACGATAACCATAAGCCGATTCAGTAAAGCCTGGCCTTCGACGCTGCATGGTTGGCTTGACCATGGAATACCATATTTTTTCCTCTCCCCGTTCGGCAATCAGTGCTTCTATGGTTTCGACAATAAAATCCAGTGCTTCCCGCTGCTTATCATCTTCAGTCTTAATTGATTTTTTCGTTCTGCCACCGGCAGACGATTTGGCCGGAGATTTTTTCTCAGCACGTTTTTTTTGTGCTTCTTGCTCACGCACCAGATCATCATAAAAAATGAATTCATCGCAATTGGCGCTAAGCAAATCAGAGGTTGAATCCTTAACCCCAATCCCGATCACATATTTATTGTTTTCTCTCAGCTTTGAAACCAATGGAGAAAAATCCGAATCACCGCTGATAATGACGAAGGCATCAACATGGGATTTGGTATAACAAAGGTCCAGTGCATCTACGACCATACGGATATCGGCAGAATTTTTTCCTGATTGGCGCACATGCGGAATCTCGATCAATTCAAAAGCCGCTTCATGCATCGTCGCCTTGAATTCCTTGTAACGATCCCAGTCGCAATAAGCTTTTTTGACAACAATACTGCCCTTGAGTAGTAAGCGTTCGAGCACCTTCTTGATATCGAACTGCGCATATTTAGCGTCACGTACACCTAAGGCAATGTTCTCGAAATCACAAAATAAAGCCATGTTGGAAATTTCAGGTTGACCAGCCATCTGTTACTCCTAAATTAAATTAGTTGATGTTGCTACACCTGTTCTTCGACTTATTGTCAACTAGCCTCGCGTATTCGACTGCGTCTCGAACTGCATCAGATCCACTAGCGGCTGTGCTTGCCAGCCAGGTTTCCTGTGCTCTGTCACAACATTAGTAAAAATGCCGCCACGAACGTAAAATTTGGCGGTAAGGCGCATGAAACGCGGTTGGATAGCGGTGACCAGATCATCCAGAATACGATTGGTAACGTCTTCATGAAAATGTCCTTCATTGCGAAATGACCATATATACATCTTGAGACTTTTCAGTTCGACGCAGGTCGTATCCGCGATGTAATCGAGGATCAACGTAGCAAAATCAGGCTGACCAGTCTTGGGACACAGACAGGTAAACTCGGGAATTTCCATGTGAATGTGGTAATCGCGCTCGACACTGGGATTGGCGAAGGTTTCCAGTTGTTTGCTGGCCACGGTTTTGCTGGGCAGTGAGCTCATTTTGATATGCCTTGTGGGTCGGTTAGAATACAGCGCATTATAATGTCCAACTGATTGAAATTGCGTCTTTCTCACGTCAAGATCGCTGGATTTAAATCCTTCGTTGATCCCACCCATATTGCGTTACCCGGTCAGATCGTCGGCATTGTCGGTCCGAATGGCTGTGGAAAATCAAACGTCATTGACGCGCTCCGCTGGGTACTGGGTGAATCTCGCGCTTCGGCACTACGTGGCGAATCTATGCAAGATGTTATTTTTAACGGCTCCGGTAAGCGCAAACCGGTCTCGCGCGCTAGCGTCGAGCTGATCTTCGATAACAGTTTGGGCAAAGCTGGTGGTCAATGGTCAAGCTACGCCGAAATCTCTATCAAACGTGTGCTGCTACGTGACGGAAATTCCAGTTACCACATCAATAATCAGCATGTGCGGCGTAAGGATATAACCGACATTTTCCTGGGCACTGGTCTAGGCGCGCGAGCTTATGCCATTATCGAACAGGGTATGATTTCACGCATCATCGAGGCTAAACCGGAAGAGCTGCGTATATTTTTAGAGGAGGCTGCCGGGGTATCTAAATACCGCGACCGCCGCCGCGAAACTGAGCTTCGCATTTCCGATACGCACGACAACCTGCTCCGCGTTGATGACATCCTGCTAGAGCTGACCAAACAACTTACCCGTTTAACCGCACAAGCAGCGGTAGCCAAACGTTACTGCGAACTGGAATCCAAGCGCGACACTACACAACAATTGTTGTGGCTGGTAAATAAGCAGGAAGCCGAGACACGCCGAGTACGTTTTGCCCAAGGAGCTGAGAAAACCAAAAATGAGCTGGAAGCTGAGACTGCGCGTCTGCGTGAAATGGAAAGCCAACTGGAACACACGCGTAGTGAGCATTACACACAAGCAGATGCACTGCATGCCGAGCAGGGCGAACTGTATGCTGCTAATGCTGAGATTGCGCGACTAGAGCAACAGATAGCTCATCTCAACGATCAACGCATGCGCTTGACCAAACAGCTGGCCGATAACGAGCTACAGTTAGAGCAACAGCGCGTTCAGTTGCAAGGCGTAGAGTCTTTGTTGACACATTGGCAGCAACAACAAAAAGAGGCAGATATTCGAGTTAAGGATAGTGAAAATCGCGCGAACGCCGAAGCATTGCATCTGCCGCAAGCAGAAGAAGCAGTCCGCATCGAAATGGAGCGTCACAACACAATGCAACGCGAACAGCTGATCGCGCAGCAGCAACTGCAACAGGCCAATTCGGAACTCGAACATATTCAGCGAAATGTGCAACAGCTAGAAGTGCGCCGCTCGCGCTTGCTGCTGGAACAGGACAATCTGCCGCAGATAGATAGCGAAGCGTTAACACAGATGCAGTGTCAATTTGCCGAGACAGAGATAGAACGCGATGCGCAACAACAGGAGCTGACAGAACTTCAGGCGCAATTACCGGAGGCTGATACGGCACGGCGTAACCAGCGTATCGCAATGCAGGAGCTGGAACGACAACTGTCCCAAGTAGAGGCGAGACTTTCCGCATTACAACAGCTTCAAAAACAGGTTGATAACGACAAAAATCTAAAACAGTGGTTATCCAAACATCAATTGGACCAACTACCGCGCCTGTGGCAATCCATCGGCATCGAGGCAGGCTGGGAAGACGCGCTGGAAGCCGTTTTGCGCGAACGTCTCAATGCGCTAGCCCTACCCCACCTTGATAATGCAGAACATTGGAGCGATGCGCCACCGGCCAGGCTGGCTGTATTTTCAGTGGGCGGAGCTCTTAATTCCAAAGCCCAACAAGATAATGGGCTGACCCCGCTTGGTCAGTTCGTAAGCTACCAGAACCCACAGGTAGCAACGGTGGTGATGGACTGGTTATCTGATGTGTATGTCACGGATACGCTGGCACAAGGATTGAAGTTGCGTGAACGCTTGCCTGGCGGTGCTTGGTTAGTGACGCCACAAGGACACCTGATTGGCGCGCATAGCGTGCTGTTCCATGCTCCAGACAACCAGGTGCATGGTTTGCTGGCGCGGCAACGTGAGATTGAGCGTTTGACGGAGACAGCGCAACAACAGGCGAAGTCATTGGATGATGGTAAAAGCCAGGCAGCACTGGCAGAGGAAACCTATCACGCTATCGAAAGCCGCATTTCGCGCTTACGCGCGGCAGACAGTGCATTGCAACAGCGCCTGCATGAGGTACAAGTACAGATTCTAAAATTAACCCAGGCCAACGAACGCAGCCACGAGCGCGCTACGCAGATCACACATGAATTGCAAGAGCTGGCCGAACAGTCTGCTGGCGAGCAATGCCAGCATCAGGAAATCGCTGAGCGTATGGTCATTTTGCGCGAAAGTATTGCGACACAACAAGTAGAAACTGATCAGATGAAACTACAAGTTGTCGCTCAGGAATCCATACTGCGCAAGCAGCGCGAATGCTCACAAAAGGCGCAAAACGAATTGCAGGAAGCCCGTTTTTTCGTCAAATCCTGCACGGAAAAAATCGCCGATCTAAACCACAATTTTAAACAGATCGGGTTAACGCTGGCGCAGTTAGAACACACGTTGATACAAAACCATGCTGAGTTAGACCATATAGAAGATGGCAACAGCAAACAACAATTGCAGGAAGCGCTGAGCAATCGCCAAACACGTGAACAGGCACTGACCGAGGCTCGCAACACGCTGGAACAAACCACCAATAATCTGAATAAACTGGAACAAGAACGCCTGTCTTGCGAACAAAAACTGCATCCACTGCGTGAAAAACTGAGCGATTTATTACTCAAGGAACAGGAAGCACGTCTGCAATGTGAACAATGGGCGGAGCAATTGCAAGATGCGGATGAAACAACACTACTCGCCCTGCTCGAAAGCGGCAATATCAAGCTGAATGCGTTACAGAACGAATTAAATCGCCTGAACAACGACATAACTGAACTGGGTTTGGTGAATCTGGCGGCGCTCGAGGAATTAAATGTGGCACAGGAACGCAAAACATATCTGGATGCCCAAGCGAAAGACTTGACTGAGGCAATGGACACGCTGAGAGGGGCAATACGCCGCATCGACAAGGAATCACGAGAATTATTGATGACCACTTACAATGAGGTCAATCGCCATATGGCAGAAATGTTCCCAGTACTCTTTGGCGGAGGCGAGGCACGCTTGGTGCTAACTGGCGATGAAATCCTGGATAGCGGCATACAGGTGATGGCACAACCACCGGGCAAAAAAAACGCTTCAATTCACCTGTTATCAGGAGGCGAAAAAGCGTTAACTGCGATTGCACTGATATTCTCGATGTTCCAGCTTAACCCCGCACCTTTCTGCCTGTTGGACGAGGTTGATGCTCCTCTTGATGACACCAACACCGAACGGTTGTGTAAGCTGATCCAGAAAATGGCACAGCACACCCAATTCATCTTTATCAGCCACAACAAGATCACCATGGAACTGGCACAGCAGCTGGTAGGCGTAACCATGCAGGAACGCGGCGTATCGCATGTGGTGACAGTGGATATTGAGGAAGCACTGCGCCTGCGTGACGACGGTTAAATAACTTCAGGGTGCATCTAGGAGGCAGTTTGAGAATCGAATGATCACCTGCGGGAAAGCTATTTTGCCAGATCTTTAGATCAATAAACAACCCCGCCCCAAGGGGCGGGGTATTATGACGAGTTGCTCGAAAATCGTTAATTTTCATTGCAACAAATTATATTCGCCGCAAGCGGCGGGGAATTTACCCGAAAGCGATTAAAAATGGAGTGTGACATAAGCCGTAAAAAATAGCTTAATCATTGTTACACTTCACAATTCTCCGATAGGATTATAAATAATGATGGAAGAGCTTTTCAGACTACGTTGGGAGGAGAGAAATCGCGCGCTACAGCAAGAATTCCTCCGCGTACGGCAGGAGATAAATACTAGAGGTTTTCAAAATCCATCAGGGCACGAATCAAAAAACAACAACTAGCGATTTGGCAAAACCGTTATTGGGAGCATTGCATTAGGGATGAGGCCGATTGACTGGAGATACTCTGGCATTCATCGGTATGTCCAATATGGCATTGTTGATGAAAACCGGAGTATGCTTAATCCGTTTATTTCTGAGGGTATTCGGTATGAATGATTCTTGTCGAGTTACGCTGTCGCTAACCCGACCTACCGGACTGCACTATAGCCTTATTAGTGATTGCTCAAATGTTCTTATCTTGTCTGCGTGGTGTTGCACTTTCCATCCATTTCTTTACGCGGATGGCATCACCAACGCGCGTATTTTTTCCTTGTGAATCCAATAACACAATGATTACCGGACGATCCTTAATATGAGCATGCATCACTAGACAGCGCCCTGCTTCATTTATGTAGCCAGTTTTGCTTACATCTATATTCCAAGATGCATTCTTCACCAACGGATTTGTATTTCCAAAACGAAGCGGGGCGAATCCAGGTGCAGCAACCATATGAGACGCGGTAGTGGTGTACTTATTGATAAGCTTATAGTGTTGTGCTGCAATCACCATTTTTGCCAAGTCATGTGCAGTGGAAGTGTTGTCACTATTTAAACCAGTTGCATCACGGAACTGGGTTTTCTTCATACCCAGTTCGAGCGCCTTTTCATTCATCATCGCCACGGCTGCATGGGTGCCACCCGGATAAGTGCGCGCTAATGCAGCCGCCGCACGATTCTCAGAAGACATGAGTGCCAGATTAAGCAATTCACCTCGCGTCAGCGTCATGCCAATACGCATGCGCGAATGAGTGTTTTTCAGAATATCAAAATCAAACACGCTGATAGTAATTTTTTCATCCAAGGGCAACTTCGCGTCCAACACCACCATCGCAGTCATAAGCTTGGTGATGGACGCAATAGGTACGATGGCACTTGCATTCTTGCTATATAGGGAGCGCTGATCCTGTTCATCGTAAATCAGTGCAATCGATGATCTCAGCTTGGGCGAAGAAGGATACTTCAGCACAGCATTAGTCAGATAGCCACCCTTATTGTGGGTAATAGCTGTACCGGGTGCGGCCTTTGCGGCCAGAGTAGGCGCTAGCAGTAACAGCAGCACTATTAGTTTTTTGTACATCTCTTCTCCAGGGAGGGAAATCACTGTGCGTAGCATACCGCAACATAGAAATAACTCAAAGGGAAAGACTCTGCAATTTAGGGATAAATTTGAAGCTAGATTGTATTTCCAAAGAGGGGCGAGGTTGAAGAGTTGATGTTCTAAATTAGTCACGATGCAAGGCATTGTGACTAATTAATCGAAGTATGGCTGCAAACCTCGGTGCACATTAAATAATGGAGTCCGGCTGATTCCTAGGTGCCACCACTATTCTTAATTTCCACAATATCAACAATAGCCCCAGAAACGCCGCCAAGGCGCTGAACGAGTACATTACACTTGCACCCCAGTGCTCCCATAGCGGGGCACTCAATAATCCACCAACCATACCGCCCGCGCCGTAAGTAAAACTACCAAACAGCGCCTGCCCTTTAGATTGATGCCGCCCGCGAAAGTACTGATGTACCAGCGCCATAGCCACCGCATGAAAGGCACCAAAGGTGGCGGCATGCAATACTTGTGCAAACAGAGTCAACGGCAGCAAGTCCACCCCCCAGCCAATCAACAAAAAACGCAGCACTGCACAGGCAAAACTTACGATCATGATTTTCGACAATGTGAAACGCATCATTAGCCACGGCATGGCGAAAAACACCGCAATCTCGCAGATTACACCTAGTGCCCACAGCCAACCAACTGCACTTTTAGAATAGTCATGCTCCACCAGATAAATAGAATAAAAAATGTAAAGAGGCCCATGCGCCAAAGCCATCAGAAAGCATGCGCCAAACAATACCAGCACTTGTGGTTGTAATACCAAACGCATAATGGGCTGATTGTCGGTATGGTGCACCAGCACCTCGGTGGGTGGGATCTGACGTGCGAACAGAAAAATGCCAAATTGAATCGCTACACCTACCCACAATATCCAGGCGATAGCGATGGTGTCAAACGCATAGCCCAGCCCCAAGACCGAAACAATAAATCCAAGCGAACCCCAAGAACGAATACGGCCATAACGCGCAGTGTGCTTACCCAGATAGGTCAGCGTAGTCGCCTCCACAAGCGGCATGGAAGCACTCCAGAAAAAACTCATCACCATCATAACCAGCAACAAACCGGCGAATTCAGTCGTGAAAAAAACGCCCAAATAGCTGAGAACACTGCACAACGCCGCCAGTTGCACTATCATCAAACGCTGCCCGGTTCGGTCGGCCAGCCAGCCCCATAGTGTAGGAGACAACATCCGCATCACTGGCTGCACCGACATTAAAATGGCAATTTGCATTGCATTGAAATGAATGGATTGCAGATACAAACTCCAGTAAGACGCGAACATCCCCACAGAGGCAAAGTAAAAGAAATAAAAACCGGCGATACGCCAGTAATAATTTTTATGAAGGGTCACAGCAACAAAAGTGGGGATGAACATGCGGTCAACGCCCGCAAAAAGGAATTATCTCACGCGGATAAAATAATATTACGCAATGCTCTTGAAATCAAAAAAGTCGACCCCATTCTTACGCTACACATTTTTTAAAGAAATCATTTTGGAGAAGCAGATGGAACACACCGAAGGCTCATCCCAACAGTCTGAACAGGCTACCCCAACTGAAGAGACGCTCAACCAAGAGGTTATGCCAAGCATTGAAGAGATGCTGCAACAAGCTGAGCGCAAATCACAGGAACACTATGATGCTTGGATGTACGCCAAGGCAGAAAGCGAGAATATTCGTCGGCGCGCGCAAGAAGACGTGAGCAAGGCAAGAAAGTTGGCCGTGGAGCATTTCTCTAATGAAATGCTGATGGTGAAGGATAGCTTGGAAGCGGGATTAGCTGTTGAAACTGCCACAGTAGAAAGTTTCAAGAACGGCATGGAGCTAACGCTCAAGCAGCTCGCTGCCGTATTCACCAAATTCAACATAACAGAAATTAATCCGCTCGGCGAAAAATTCGACGCTCACTGGCACCAAGCCATTAGCATGGTAGACAGTGAGCAAGAAGCTAACACGGTTGTGAGCGTAATGCAGAAAGGATATCAACTGCACGATCGGGTGTTACGTCCTGCATTGGTGATGGTGGCCAAAGCGAAGGAGTAATAACCATACAATTAAAGGCAGCCAGCTGCTTCTTGATTACATTTTCGCGGAATTTTACAAAAAAATATCGTAACACTTGAAATACACATCTGCTGCCCACAGATTAACGAAGCACAGGCAGCACAGACTATCAACATTACAACGAAAAGGAAACGTTATGGGCAAGATTATTGGTATTGACTTGGGCACCACGAACTCGTGTGTTGCTGTCATGGAAAACGGCAAATCCAAGGTGATTGAGAACGCTGAGGGTACGCGCACCACGCCTTCCATCATCGCTTACATGGAAGACGGCGAAGTACTGGTTGGCGCACCAGCCAAGCGGCAAGCAGTAACCAATCCAAAAAATACGCTATACGGTGTCAAGCGTCTGATCGGACGCCGTTTTGAAGAACCAATGGTGCAGAAGGATATGGGCATGGTGCCGTATCCCATTGTTAAGGCCAAGAACGGTGATGCATGGGTTAAGGTTCGCGACAAAGACATTTCCATTCCGGAAATTTCCGCACAAGTGCTCATGAAAATGAAAAAAACTGCCGAGGATTATCTGGGTGAGTCGGTCACTGAGGCGGTCATCACAGTGCCTGCCTACTTTAATGATAGTCAACGCCAGGCAACTAAGGACGCTGGCCGCATTGCCGGTTTGGAAGTAAAGCGCATCATTAATGAGCCAACCGCAGCTGCGCTGGCATTTGGTATGGATAAGCAGGAAGGCGATCGCAAGATCGCAGTATATGACTTGGGCGGCGGCACTTTCGATATTTCCATCATCGACATCGCTGAAATTGACGGCGAGCACCAGTTCGAAGTGCTATCCACAAACGGTGACACTTTCCTCGGCGGCGAAGATTTTGACATGCGTGTAATAGAATACCTGGTTGAGGAATTCAAGAAAGAAAGCGGCATCGACCTGAAGAAGGATATGTTGGCTCTGCAGCGCTTAAAAGACGCGGCTGAAAAGGCCAAAATTGAATTATCCTCCGCACAGCAAACTGAGGTGAACCTGCCTTACATCACGGCAGATGCCAGCGGGCCGAAACATCTGGCCATCAAAATGACCCGCGCCAAGCTTGAAAGCCTGGTGGAAGAATTAGTTGCGCGCACAATAGCTCCATGCAAGATTGCCATGAAAGATGCAGGTGTCTCCAATGCCGACATCGCCGACGTGATTCTGGTGGGTGGACAAACACGGATGCCGATGGTGCAGGAGAAAGTCAAGGAATTCTTCGGCAAGGAAGCTCGTCGTGACGTGAACCCAGATGAAGCAGTGGCAGTGGGCGCGGCAATTCAGGGTGGCGTGCTACAAGGTGAAGTTAAAGATGTTCTACTACTGGATGTAACTCCACTCAGCCTGGGAATTGAAACCTTGGGCGGCGTGATGACAAAGCTGATCAAGAAAAATACCACGATCCCAACCAAAGCCTCACAAATATTCTCTACTGCCGACGACAATCAAAATGCAGTGACCATCCACGTATTGCAAGGTGAACGCGAAGTTGTTTCTGGAAATAAGAGCTTAGGGCAGTTCAACCTCTCCGACATCCCGCCCTCACCGAGAGGCATGCCGCAGATTGAAGTGACTTTCGACATTGATGCCAACGGAATTCTGCATGTAGGCGCAAAAGACAAAGCTACCGGTAAAGAATCCAAGATTACCATCAAGGCTAATTCCGGTTTGTCCGAAGCTGAAATTCAAAAAATGGTAGAGGATGCAGAAACTTATGCCGATGATGACCGCAAGGCAATCGAATTGGTTGCATCGCGTAATCAGCTGGATGCATTAATTCACTCCACGCAGAAATCCGTAAAGGAATATGGCGAACAACTGACTGAGGATGAAAAAGCTGCGGTAGAATCTGCGTTGAAAGAAGCTCAAGAAGTAGTGAAAGGCGACGACAAGGAAATTATAGACGCCAAAGCTGAAGCACTCTCCACTGCTGCGCATAAACTGTCAGAAAAGATGCACGCCGCTGAAGCCAGCCAGTCCCACGAGCCTGGTGATCCTGGTGCACAAGCCGGTAGCAACAACGATGACAGCGATGTAGTAGATGCTGAGTTCACCGAAGTAAAAGATGAAAAAGTAAAAGATGAGAAGGTAAAAGACGAAAAAAAATAACCTAAATTGAACGAGAGATGTCGAAACGCAATCATCGCGACTTTAAAACTAGTTAATTAACTTTGATTCATACACATACGAGCAAAAAATTATCTAGGCGACATCTCTAGTTTCCTTTCCCAAAATATGATTAATTCGGCCTGATACAGCGATATTTACTCTTAGCTATCGCTGATATTGGCTCACTGTTAGAATTGAACACATCGTATCGATACATACTCGCCAGCCTAGTCTGTCGAAAAAACGATAATGGATTGAATACAAAACAGATGCTATTTCTGGATTTATTATTAAATTAACGACCTTAACAATAAACCCATTATAGAAATCTTGAATCATTAACCCCTTAACGCTTCATGCAAAAATGAAAAAACGTGACTATTACGAAGTGCTAGGCGTCAACCATGACGCATCAGAAGAAGACATAAAGAAATCCTATCGCAAGCTGGCAATGAAGCACCATCCTGACCGTAATCCGGACAATCCCAAAGCAGAAGAGCGCTTCAAGGAAGCCAAAGAAGCTTATGAGACACTATCCGATTCTCAGAAGCGCGCCGGCTATGACCAGTATGGGCACGCCGCTGCCGATGCCGGCATGGGTGGAGGAGGATTCAGTGGTAGTTCAGCCGGCTCCCAGTTTGGCGACATTTTTGGCGACATTTTTGGCGCCGGAATGAGTGGGGCAAGCTCCCGCGGACACAACCAAATGCACCGTGGCGCCGACCTAAGCTACAATTTGGAAGTTACGTTGGAGCAGGCTGCACGCGGTACCGAAACGCAAATTCGCATACCGACCATGACCAAGTGCGATACCTGTCATGGCAGCGGTGCCAAGCCAGGCACGAACACGACCACCTGTACCACTTGCGGCGGGCATGGACAAGTACGCATGCAACAGGGAGGATTTTTTTCTATCCAACAAACCTGTCCGCGCTGCCATGGCAGCGGCAAATCTATCATATCGCCGTGCGGCTCTTGCCACGGCACAGGTCGAATCAAGCAACATAAGACACTCTCTATAAAAATTCCGGCCGGCGTTGACAACGATGACCGCATCCGTCTATCCGGCGAAGGCGAGCTTGGCAGCAACGGCGGTCCACCCGGCGACTTGTATGTAGTCATCCGCATCGCACAGCACACGGTATTCCAGCGCGACCACAATGATCTGCATTGCGAAATGCCGATCAGTTTTGTTGTTGCCGCGCTGGGTGGAGAAATTGAAATTCCCACGCTTGATGGTTCAGCACGCATCAAGATTCCAGCTGAAACGCAATCCGGCAAAGTCTTCCGCCTTCGCGGTAAGGGAATCAAAGGAGTGCGCAGCGCAACCTTTGGCGATCTGCACTGCCACGTAATGGTAGAAACCCCAGCCAACCTCACTGATCGTCAAAAAGAATTGCTACGTGAATTTGAGAGCATTAATGAAGGAGATAGCGAACGCCATAGCCCGCGTGCAAAATCTTGGATGAACAAGGTTAAAGAATTTTTCGGATAGTAAGTAAGTTTGTCACAAAGCTTTTTAAATAGCCGAATGCCGATAACACTGCTTAAGTGAGCTAAGGCGCACAAGAAGCTTTTTTTATAGTGTTCATCACTATGCATGCAAGTCACTTGCCATTTCTGCATCTTGACTATTGAGTCAGAAAATTTGAACTGGTGGCAGATTAGCAGTCTGCTTCCGAACGAATCCGATAATTACGCGATGCTCGGCAAGCTTTACCAAACAGGTCAATATTTCATGTTGAGTTTGATGCACAATGTAAACGTGCATTCCCAAGTGCAATAATTTTCTCCGCACCACGCAAACTTACTCGCCCTGCGTGGTGCTGTCGATATAACCCTATCGGCTCTCCAACTCTTCCCAGCGTGCCATCAGTTGGAATAACTCATCCTCGATAATAACAGTGCGTTCTTGTAGCTGTTTGGCGTGGGTTGGATTATCACGGTAAAGATTGCCCGCACCCAAAGTGGCTGCAAGCTCTTCCTGCTCTTTTTCCAGGGACGCGATTCGCTGCGGAATCTGCTCTAGCTCACGCGCTTCTTTGAAGCTCAATTTGGTGATAGGTTTTAACTTAGCAGCTTCAGTCTGCGGCGATGGTTTGGCAGGTGCAGTTACACCAACAGGCTCACGCTGTGCGTCCTGCAGCTTTTTTACACGCACCCAATCTTCATAACCACCAACGTATTCCATCAATTTACCATCACCCTCGAAAGCGATGACCTGAGTCACCACGTTATCGAGGAAAGCACGATCGTGGCTGACCAGAAATAGTGTGCCATCGTACTCGGCGAGCAGTTCTTCCAGCAACTCCATCGTTTCAATATCGAGGTCATTGGTCGGCTCATCCAGTACCAGAACATTAGCCGGGCGACTGAATAAGCGCGCCAGTAGCAAGCGGTTACGCTCACCACCGGACAAGCTTTTAACTGGTGAGCGGGCACGTTCCGGCGCGAATAAAAAATCGCCAAGATAGCTAATAATGTGCTTGCGTACACCGCCAATTTCAATAAAATCAGCACCCTGGCTGATAGTGTCGGCCAGCGTAGCCTCTTCATTCAGTTGCGCACGTAATTGATCAAAATACGCCACAGCCAACTTGGTACCCATCTGTACCTTACCGCTATCCGGGGCTAATTCGCCCAAAATAATTTTGAGTAGCGTGCTCTTACCAGAGCCGTTGGGCCCTAACAAGCCAATCTTGTCGCCTCGCTGAATACGGCAGGAGAAATCTTTAATTACTTGCCTGTCACCGAATGATTTGCTGATTTGCGACAGTTCCGCCACCAGCTTGCCGGATCGGTCGCCCGCCTCCAGATTCATTTCAACTTTACCCACACGCTCACGTCGCGCACTGCGCTCGCGCCGTAACTGCTCCAGCCGCCGCACCCGTCCTTCATTGCGCACGCCCCGCGCTTTGATGCCCTGACGTATCCATACTTCTTCCTGCGCCAGCACCTTATCGAACTTGGCATTGAGCACCACCTCGTCCTGCAACATCAACTCCTTGAAGCGCAGGTAAGCCGCAAAGTTACCGGGGAAACTGGAAAGATTGCCACGATCTAGTTCGACTATACGAGTGGTAACGTTATCCAAAAAACGTCGGTCGTGGGTCACGAACAACACGCTGCCGCGAAAATTGTTCAGTAAGCCTTCCAACCATTCAATAGAAGAAAAATCAAGATGGTTAGTGGGCTCATCCAGGATCAACACATCCGGCTCAGCCACCAATGCCTGCGCCAATGCTACACGCTTACGCACTCCCCCTGAGAGGTCACCCACTCGACTGTCGGCATTGAGCTCAAGACGCTGGATGGCAGTCTCAATACGCGCCTGCACCGCCCAACCGTTTTGTGCCTCAAGCTTTGTTTGCAGAGGTTGCATCGCCTCCAACAGACTTTCGTAATCGGCATCCGGTTCGGCAAGTTGATGCGACAAATGATGGTAATCGGTAATAATTTGTTGAAGTTCACCCAGCCCGCGCGCAACTTCGTCAAACACAGTTGCTTCTATATTTAATTCTGGTTCCTGGCTTACATAACAGATACGCACACCGGGTGCACGCCATACGATCCCATCGTCTAACGCAGCTTGGCCGGCCAGTACTTTTAACATACTGGATTTACCGCCGCCGTTGCGCCCGATCATACCGACGCGTTCGCCTTCGTCCAGTTGGAAATTAACATGATCTAGCAGTGGTACATGGCCGTAAGCAAGCGCGGCCTTATCAAGAGTAATGTATGGCATTTATAGTATATTTAGTTTAAGCGAAAAAATTGATGAAAAAACGAAAAATGTACTGGTCATAGCACAATAGAAAAAAATCTAAGCGCCAACACAGGTGTTCGGCAACCTCGATAGAAATACGACGGACAAGAGTAACTTGGCAATCAAAATGTTACTGACAGGATTTTTCATGCTTTTCCAGCTGCCAACAATTTATTCAAATCCTCAATAATTTCTTTCGAATGATGCGAAGTTTCTACCTTGTCATACACCTTGCTAATTTTAGCTTGCGGGTCAATCAAAAAAGTATATCGCCGCGCCAACTTGAATAACCCAAGATTCCGCAGCACGCCATAACGCGTGGTCACCTCGGCGTTCTTGTCCGCCAGCAACGGAAATGGCAGAGCGTATTTCTTGGCAAAATCTGCATGACTCTTGCTGTCGTCCACGCTAACACCGGCCACCTGAACGCCGAGCTCGGTTAATTGATTCAAATCGTCACGAAAGTTGCATGCCTGTTCAGTGCAGTTAGGCGTATCATCTTTGGGGTAAAAATACAGCACTAGCCACTGGCCGTAAAAATCCGCCAATGTATAAATCTTTCCATTCTGGTCGGGCAGGTTGAAATTTGGTGCATCTGCTCCGATTTTTGGCACTATGCCCGCACGTGCAAGCTGGCTTGCTACCAGCAATGCCAATATGCTTAATAGACTAAATATTATCAATATCTTAATGCTACTCTCCCCATACTTAATTTTCAGACGAAGCTCCTAAACCACAGTAATAATTCGCCATAGCGACAACATAATCCCAACACCGTAATGATACCAGCCGAACGCCACATCGTGCTTGCACTCAATTAAACAGAAGCCAACGATATAAATAGTCAAATAAATTGTCTGGATTTTCCGCACATGATTTATCCGAGCGAACTTTCTACAGAAGATTCGGAAAATAAATTTTGAAGAAGTTCAAGACGATTGAGCATGCAGGGTCAACGTACACAGAAAGTAGTTGCACGGTAAGTCTTCGGCTCTGCGAAAACCTGACTACCGGGCTTCCGGAGACATAGTTACATGCCATGCCCAGAAATGACTTATACCGTAATGGATAAACATGGCGCAAATCACCTGTTATTCAATTTCTAATTTAATCAATCACTAACAATCCATTCCCAAGCACAATGGACTTGACCATTGGCGCATTGTTATGGAAAGTATGCATGACTACTTCGAGCTGATCCTCCAGCACATCAAGACTTAGGAGTACTCGTGCGTCAGCATAGCTTGGCATAGTGGTCGGGCGTTTGGGAACCCAGCACCGACGCACGTCGTTGATGCAGCCAAAAAACGCGCCTCGACCTGAAACATTAGTCGGATTGGTTCACTATTGGCACAGCCCTGGCGGATTTCGGCAGGTGTTTCGGGGAGTTTTTTTCCAGTCTTCCTGTACGACAGAATTGCTTTGCGGCTGCCTTTGGTCAGGTGCGAATTTGCGCCAGCTATGCCGATACAGCAATTTGTACACCGATGACAGCAGCATCAAGCGCTCGTAAAGCATTTCACGTCTACACTTCGGAATGAATATCACCTGATATTTGCATTCCCATCTACTGCCACCTCAGCCCAACCGGAGGGTTTCCTAATATTGGGTTAAAAAATGCAGCTGCCTTTATTGTGGCCCCCTCTGTCAAGACAATAATGTATCAAGTTTAAGATGGTCGCCTTTGACATGCAACCGAACGGTGCTGCCCCGGTTTCGTCCTTCTGTTTTTGTTTCTATTTCTACTTTTTCTCTTTTCTCTAAACGTATTTTTTCTACCTCG